>JAZQIF010000068.1:0-21326 GCA_045540935.1 Erysipelotrichaceae bacterium
GAATATGAAAACAACCATGAAGCGATCGTCAATCTTCATAAATATGCCGCGCCGGTCATGGATAAAAAGGAATTCGAAGAATATGCGGCATCTCTGGAATCCGAGGCCAAGAAGGAACTGTTCAGATATGCTTTGGAGGGCGATGAAGATATCATCGAAAACATGGTCTCTTCTTTCATGAGCTCTCTGGAACTGGCGTATGATGTCAGAGCCAACTATGAACTCGAGGATGACATCCTGTATGTCGACCTGGATCTGCCGGAGATCGAAGAGCTTTCAAGAGAATATCCGGCCTACAATAACGGAAAGCTCGTGACCAAGCGCAAGACTTCGGCACAGATGAAGGAAGAATACGGAAGGCTCGTCTTATCTGTCGGTATCTTTTTGGCAGACTCGTATTTCAACATCTCGCCATATATCCGTCAGGTCGTCATGTCCGGTTTCACTTCCGTGAGAGATAAGAACGGCGATCTGATCGACCAGTATCTGTATTCGGTCAAATACGACAGAGACGTCTTTGAAAAGACCGATCTGAGTGAAGTGGATGATCCTTATAAGTTCCTTCTGCAGTTTGAAAACCGCATCAACATGTCGAAATCTTATAACTTCAAGGCCGTCAAACCTTACGAGATGGAATCGGCACTGCAGACCAATGAACTGATCGACGATGCGATCGCCGCACTCAAGGAGCTCGGTTATAAGGCTTCCGAACTGACTTCCGTGAGGGAAAGGCTGAGCGAATACCGTTACGAGAATCCGGGCGATTACCTGAAAGAGGGTCTTCGCATACTCAAGGAAGAAAAATAAGCATCATTACTGTTTCAGGGCTGTAGAGATACGGCCCTTTTTCTTATATCGGAAGAAAAGTTTTCATAAGGATGTTAAAATAATGATTAAGAAGTATCGTTTTTCATATGAACAGCGGATCTTGTTTTGGAAAGAAACAGAATCTTAGTCTTTGGACCGGGGATCGTTCCGGTCTTTTCGCCAGAGAAGGAAGGATGAAGCATGTCTGATGTGTTGAAGGCAGTGATCGTTTTCTTCCTGTTTCTGAGCTTAGGCGGCTGTTCGTCGCAAGGCCAGGCCGAAGAGATCAAAGAACCGGAAGTCCTGGCTCCGGAAGAGCGCTATGAAGTTCCCGAATTCGCCGTATCGGAATTCAACGAAGAAGCGGCCGAATCCAAAAACGGAGCTTACATCGATGTCTCAAATGTCTCCAAAGGCTATGTGGCGGTCAAGGCGGTCTCGGAAAAGCGTCTGAAGTTTCAGGTACTGACGGAAAACACCTATAATTACGATCTTTCCAAGGATGGGGAAGTCTCCATCTTCCCGCTGCAGTCCGGGGATGGGGAATATACCTTCCGGGTCATGGAAAACATCTCCGACAACAAATATGCAGTTCTGTTTCAGACGTCGGCTCAGGTGAGCCTGGAAGATGAGTTTCAGCCGTTTCTGCGCAGCAGCGATTATGTGGCGTATACAAAAGAATCGGAATGCGTGAAGCTTGCGGATTCCTTTGCGGCTTCCTCATCGACGGCACTCGATGTGGTGTCCAAGGTCTACGATCACGTGTGTGCGCATATCACCTATGACAAGCCGAAAGCGGAGAACATCAGATCCGGCTATCTGCCCGATCCCGATGAGACGCTGTCGACCGGCAAGGGCATCTGTTTCGATTATGCGTCTCTGACGGCAGCGATGCTGCGGTCACAAGGCATCCCTTGCAAGGTCATCTTCGGTTATGTCTCACCCAACGATCTCTATCATGCCTGGAACATGTTCTATACGAAGGAATCGGGCTGGGTGACTGTCAAGTTTGAAGTGAACGAGAAAGAATGGACCCGCATGGACCTGACGTTCTCTGCCAATGGATCGGACCAGAGATTCATCGGCGACGGCAGCAATTATGCGGATGTATATGAGTATTAAGGAGGAAGAAAATGGCAGGCAATAAATTATCTTTATTGGGAGTATCGGCTTTCTGTGAAAGCATGGCGTCGATGCTCGATGCCGGGATCGAGATCTCGGAAGCTGCTTCTTTGATGAAACAGAAAGGGGGATCCGCCGGTCAGCTCAACGAAGGGCTGCAGGTGATCGAATCCGCCTTGCAGGAAGGCTCCACCTTGAAGGATGCCATGGCTTCAAGCGGGATGTTCCCGGATTATTGCTTACAGATGGTCGAAGCAGGCGAAGCCACCGGTAAGACAGAAGAAGCTTTGAAGCGTCTGGCCGACTATTATTCTTCCCAGCATTCCCTGAAGGAAAAGATCACTTCGACGATCGTCTATCCGATGGCGATGATCGTTCTGATCATCATCGTGCTTTTCCTGATGCTGAAGCTCGTGCTTCCGGCGTTTGCCAATGTCTATGAGACTCTGACCGGTTCTTTGAGCCAGTCAAGTTACAGCTATATCACATATGCCTTTGCTTTCTGCCGCATCGCTCTGATCGCGATGATCGTCCTGGTACTGGCTGCGGTGCTTGCCTGGTTCATGTACGGGCATGGCTTCAAGAAACAGATCTCCGCTCTTCTTTCAAAGATCCCGGCTGCCGGCAATATCCTTAACAATCTGGCATTATACCGTTTCACTTCCGCTTATGAAGTCTACCTTTCCAGCGGCTTCATGCAGGACGATGCCATACTTAAAGCCAGGGAGATGTCCGATCACCCGTCAGTGAATGAGAAGATCGACAAGGCCAAGGCGCTGATGGATGAAGGAAATGGCTTTGGCAGGAGTGCCAATGAGGCGGACCTTTACGAACCGGTCTACGGACGCATGCTGATACCGGCGGAAAGAAGCGGCAATATGGAAGGCGCTCTGAAGCGGCTTTCCGACCTGCTTTCTTCCAGCGTCATGACGTCTTCCGATGCCTTGCTGGGTTCTCTGGAATCGATCCTTTCCGGTGTGCTGATGGTCACCGTGGCGATCGCTTTGTTATGCGTCATGTTACCTCTGATCGGCATCATGAACTCGATAGGTTGATAAACTATGTATCAGGACAGAAAAGAACACATCCTTATCAAGATCTTATCGGTATGTCTTATCTGTATACTGCTTGTTTTCGCATACAAATCTTTCAATTCCCGGGCAGACCGCGATCTTGATGAAGAGTCTTCGGCGGCGATCGAAGAAGCGATCCGCAAGGCGGCTTTGCAGTGTTATGTCGTGGAAGGTGCCTATCCCGTCGATCTGGCCTATCTCAAGGAGAATTACGGCTTGAAGATCAACGAGAGGAATTACTATGTCGTTTACCGCGCTTTTGCGGAGAATCAGCTTCCGGATATCCGGATCGTAAAGAAATAAGAGACCATGAATAAGAAAGAGAATAAAAACGAACTGTCTTTGATGATCATGATGGCTTTCTTCATCATTGGTTTTCTGCTGCTCGTACTGTTCGGTACGAAGATCTATCAGTCGATCTCGATCAACGAACAGCAGTCCTCTTTATCCAGGACTCTGTCTTCCTATCTGCATACTGCTTCCAAGATGAATGAAGCAGGCATCTATACGGAGACCAGGGATGGAAAACTCGTTCTGGTCATTCGGGATTCGGATACCGGTTTCGGAAACCGCATCTACCTGCATGAGGGCTATCTTGTCGAGGATTTCGGAATGCTGGAAGATGAGTTGCATGCCGATTCGGCGATGCAGATCGCAAGGACTTCGATATTTGAGATCGTAGAGATCAGCGAAGATCTTCTGAAGATCACGACAGAAGACGGTGAAGTTTTTATCAGCCGTTTTGAAAAGGAGGGGCAATGATGAAAAGAAGAGATAATCTTGGCATCGAGATCATCATGATCCTGTCCGCTTTCATCTGCTGCCTGCTGGTCTTATCGAAGGCGTTCGTTTCGGCAAGGGTGAAATCAGGCCAGGCCTCGGTCTTATCCGATGCCGTCACGTTAGCTTCCGATTGCGCCGATGTCTTTCTGGCGTGTGAGGATGAAGACAGGATCGTGAAAGTCCTGGGTGAAGGCGCAAAGCTTTCCGGTGACAGACAGATCGTTGCCTATTTCGGTGATGATCTCAAAGCCAATGACCAGGGTCCGTTCAAAGTGGTGATCGATATCGATAAGGAAAATGATTTTGCGATCGCGGATATCACAGTCTCAAGGAATGAAGAAGAGATCTATTCGATACAGACGGGAAGGAAGGCAGGATCATGAATACAGGAAGACTGAGATTGGGGATGCTGTCGATCCTGCTGACAGTCATCGTCATCTGTATGAGCGTGCTGTGCCTTCTGTCCTATGCGACATCGATGGCCGATCTTCGTCTGTCACAGCGCTACGCCAATACGGTGAGGATACGCTATGAGCTCGAGAAAGAGGGCCGACAGCTTCTAAGTGAAGCGGCGGATGGCTCTGTCATAGATACAGAGATCGAGCTTGAAGGTTATAAACTGAACATCAAAGCAAATAAAGAAAACGGTGAAGCTTCCATCGATACCTGGTCGGTAAGAAAGATCTGGGAAGAAGACGGAAGCATCGGTGATCTGTGGGGAGGAAACTGATATGAGTATAGAAGAAGTATTGAGAAATGCCGTAGAGGCGGATGCGTCGGACATCTTTCTGATCGCCGGGCTTCCGCTGACGTATAAATGCAACGGTTTCCTTAACCGGGTACAGGAAAAGATGCTGTTACCGGCGGAGATCGAAGAACTGGTCAGGGAGGTCTATGTCATCTCGCAAAGAGAGACCGTCAACCTCGATAAGAAAGTCGACGATGATTTCTCGTTTGCGATCTCGGGTTTAGGGAGATTCCGTGTCAACGTCTTCCGTCAGCGCGGTTCGCTTGCTGCGGTAATCCGTGTCATCCGATTCGGTATCCCTGATCCGGTCAAGATGAACATTCCGGAAAGCGTGCTGTCCCTGGCAGACAATAAAAAAGGCCTGGTCCTGGTGACCGGCTCAGCAGGTTCGGGCAAATCGACGACGCTCGCCTGCATGATCGACAGGATCAACAGGAACCGTTCCTGCCACATCATCACGATGGAAGATCCGATCGAGTATGTCCATCGTCACGATAAGTCGATCGTCACCCAGCGTGAGATCTTCATCGATACACCGGGTTATCTGGAATCGCTGCGTTCAGCACTGCGTGAAAGTCCGGATGTCATCCTCTTAGGTGAGATGCGTGACTACGATACGATCTCGGCAGCTATCACGGCGGCAGAGACCGGTACACTGCTGATCTCGACCTTACATACCAGTTCCGCCGTCAATACGATCAACAGGATCGTCGATGTCTTCCCGGCATCCCAGCAGCATCAGATCAAACTGCAGCTCTCCCAGATCCTGAAAGGGATCATCTGCCAGCAGTTAGTTACCGGCGTCAATGGCGAACTGATCCCGGCATTTGAAGTATTGAAGGTCAATTCGGCCGTTTCCAACATGATCCGCGATGACAAGCTGCCGCAGCTCAACAACACGATGGCCACATCGCAAGCCGAAGGCATGTTCACGATGGATTCCTACCTTGCCGACCTTTACAAGCAAGGCAAGATCACCAGAGAAGAGGCGCTGGTCTCCTGCGTGAATTACGATTCTCTGTCCAAGAGGATCTGACAAGACAGAAATGAAAATGCATACCGTTTGAGGCATGCATTTTTTCTTCTGTCTGAATATCAATATATTACTGTGCTTTGACTTCTGCCTGACCCAGATCGTTTCCTTCATTGAAGTTGCGGGCATTTTCCATCGTCTGAACGGCGATCGCCTGCATGGCTTCTCTGGTGAAGAAGGCCTGGTGGGAAGTCAAGACCAGCTGCGGGAACATCTGAAGTCTCGCAGTGATCGAATGCGGCAATGGTTCATCGGACCTGTCGGTATAGACGTTTTCATCTTCGCCTTCATAGACATCGAGCGCGACAGCCTGGAACTTTCCGTTTTTCAAGGCGGCGATCAGAGCTTCGACATCGATGAGCGGTCCTCTGGCGGTATTGACCAGCATGACACTGTTTTTCATGAGCGAGATCGCATGTTCATCGATCAGGTGATAAGTACCGCCGTCACCCATGATGAGCGGAGCATGCAAGGAGATCAGGTCGGCTTTGGAAAGAAGTTCTTCCTTGGTGACGTATGTCAGCAAGCCTTCTTCTTCCAACTGCTTATTCGGGTAGGCATCCCAGCCGATGACCGTCATGCCGTAACCCTTGGCGATCCTGGCGAAGCACTGGCCGATCTTGCCGGTACCCATGACGCCGCAGATCTTGTTGTGTAAGTCGACACCGAGAAGTCCCGACAAAGCGAAGTTGTTTTCACGGACTTTGCGGTCCGCCTTGTGTAAACGCCGGTTGGCTTCCTGGATGATTGCCATGGCGTGTTCGGCAACGGCATATGGGGAGTAGGCCGGTACTCTGGCGACTTTGATGTCATATTCCTTGCAGGCGTTGAGGTCGACATTGTTGAAGCCGGCACAGCGCAAAAGGATCAGTCTGATGCCTTCATTGTGCAGTACATCGACGACTTCTTTGGGTGCTTCGTCATTGACGAAGATACATACGGCATCATGGCCTTTGGCCAGGGCGGCCGTTTCCAGAGTCAGTCTTGATTCCAGATAGGTGATCTCGACATTGTATGTTCCCGGACCTTTTTCATCCGCCAGTTTGGAGAAAAAGATTCGGTCATAATCTTTCGTTCCGAAGAAGGCGATCTTCAGAATACCGCTTTCCCTTTCTTCGATACAGTCGGTACAGACGATCTTTTTGACTTTTTCGGCATCCTCTTCTTCATTGATGCCTTCGACGCTTACTTCCAGAACATCGCCTTTTTTCGCATTGAGCGACAGGATCTGCAGGACATCGGACGCATTGGCGTGTTTTCCGTTGCAGGAGATCGAGACTGCGCTCTTGAGCCCTACGCAGAGCTGTGCGATCAAAGCGGCCGGTCTGGCATGGATGCCGATCGGATTTTCTACTGTACAGCGAAATTGTTTCATATGATTGTTAATCCCTCCACACTCTAATTTTACCATTGACCTAAGATAAATAATGAAGGATGATGTCTTCTGCAAAGGTTTTCATTTTATAATTAAGTTGATGTTTGATATTACTATAATCGGAGCCGGTATCACCGGTTCCTTGATCGCTCACCGTCTGAGCAAGCTCGATCTGAAGGTTTTGGTTCTGGAAAAGGAGAATGATGTTGCTGAAGGTGCGACCGGGGCGAATTCTGCCATGGTCCACTCTGGACACGATCCAAAATCCGGCACATTGAAATGCAGATACAATCTTCTGGGAAACCGCATGTATCCCGATCTTTGCAAGGAACTGCAGGTATCTTATGTGCCGATCGGCGCTTATGTTGCCGCAGGCGGTGAAGAAGAGGAAGAAAAACTCGATCAACTGATCGCTCAATGCGAAGAAAGAAATATCCCATATGAAGTGATGGATGGCGATACGGCCAGGAAGAATGAGCCGAATCTCGCTGACCGCATCAGCAAGGTCCTTTCCTTGCCGACAACCGGTATCGTCACACCTTGGGAAGTCGTCTTTGCCGCTATGGAAGAGGCGATGCTCAATGGCGTGGAGCTGAAGCTCAACTACGAAGTCTCATCGATCGTAAAGAAGGACGATCACTTCGTGATCAATGATGAGATCTGCACGAAGGTCCTTATCAACTGTGCCGGAGCACATTGCGATACGATCACCGAAATGCTCAGAGTCAGTCCGTACAAAGTCATCGCCAGAAAAGGCGAGTATTTCGTGCTGGATCATCTCAACGGTACCTTCGTCAATCATGTCATCTATCCGACACCTTCCGCCAAGGGCAAGGGTGTTTTGGCCATCCCGACAGTCCATGAAAACGTACTTCTCGGACCGAACTCCGATGAGTGCGAAGATCCGGATGATGATTCTACCGGTGCCGGTCTTGATTTCATCCGCAACGAGATCAGCAAGACCATGAAGAACATTCCGTATCACAAGATGATCCATACGTTTGCCGGACTTCGTCCGCATATCGATCTGAAGGATTTCTATATTCAGGAAGATGATCAGATCGAAAACTTCATCCATGTCGCCGGCATCGAATCGCCGGGCTTGAGTGCAGCTCCGGCCATCGCCAAGGATGTCGTTGACAGCATCGTCATGCCTAAATTTACTGACTGCAAGGTCAAAGAGAATTACGTCCGCCGCAGACCGTTCATCGATATGAACAGGATGTCGGATGAGGAAAAGTCGGCTCTGATTCAAAAAGATCCGGATTTCGGAAGGATCATCTGCCGCTGCGAGAAGATCTCGATGGGTCAGATCAGAGACGTCATCCGCCGGTATTGCGGAGCGACGACCATCAAAGGGGTCAAGATGCGCTGCCGTCCGGGAATGGGCAGATGCCAGGGCGGTTTCTGCGAGCCGGAGGTCCTGAAGATCCTGGCCGAAGAGCTGCATAAAGATAAGACACAGATCTGTCTGGACCGTCCGGGTTCCAACGTGCTGGTCGCTGAAGCAAAGGAGGAACTGTAATGGAGAGACATCAGTTAGTCATCGTCGGTGCAGGTTCCGCCGGTATTGCGGCTGCCTTGGGTGCTTATGAAAACGGTCTGGAAGATATCCTTCTGGTCGAGAGGGAAAGCGAATACGGCGGCATCTTGCAGCAATGCATCCATAACGGTTTCGGCTTGCATACATTCAACGAAGAACTGTCCGGTCCGGCTTATGCCGAGCGTTATTTCGATCTGATCAAAGATAACGACTGCATCTCCGTACTCTATGATGCGGCAGTCACTAAGATCGAAGGAAAAAGACTCACGGTACAGTGTCCGCAGGGGATCCGCCATATCGAAGCGGATGCCATCGTCATCTCGACGGGATGCCGGGAAAGACCGGCCGGTGCCATCGGCATGAAAGGCAATCGCTGCGAAGGCGTCTATACGGCCGGAACAGCTCAGAAATATCTCAACAAGGAAGGCTATCTTGTCGGCAAGAAAGTCTTCATTCTCGGATCAGGCGACATCGGTCTGATCATGGCAAGAAGGATGACCCTGGAAGGGGCAAAGGTCATCGGCGTCGCTGAACTGCAGCCTTACTCCAACGGTCTGGCCAGAAATATCAAACAGTGTCTGGAAGACTTTGACATCCCGCTTTATCTCTCGCATACCGTGGAAGCGGTCCATGGAAATTCCAGACTCGAATCGATCACATTGATCGAAGTCGATGAGAAATTAAAAAAGATCGAAGGTTCCGAGCAGGAGATCGCCTGTGACTGTCTGCTTCTTTCCGTCGGTCTCATTCCGGAGAACACCCTGATCGAAGAACTAGGCGTGAAGCTTGATCCGCGTACCAAAGGTGCCATCGTCGATGATCGCTACATGACATCCCTGGAAGGCATCTTTGCCTGCGGCAACGCCCTTCATGTCCACGACCTGGTCGACTATGTTTCCCAGGAAGGCAAGAAGGCCGGTCATGCGGCTGCCGATTATGTCTTGGGCATCAGTAAAGACAGCGAAGAAGTCAGAAACGTCGTTTCGGGCGGTGTCTCCTACATGGTCCCGCAGTCCTTCCATAAGGGAAAAGACCTCGAGTTCATGTTCAGGGTCAACCGGGTCTTCAAGGAATCCTATATCCACATTTACGGAAACGGCCTGGATAAGAAGATCAAAAAGCTGGGCATCGTGCCGAGCGAAATGCAGAAGGTCATGCTGAAGAAGGATGATCTCAAGGATCTGCAGGGAGAACTTCACTGGGAGGTAGTCGAATGAATCTGATCTGTATCAACTGCCCGCGAGGCTGTCACCTTCAGGCAGAAAAAGAAGGCGACAAGATCAAAGTGAGCGGCAATGCCTGCCCGCGCGGTTATACTTATGCATATAACGAGATGACTAATCCGCTTCGTACCCTGACTTCAACGATCGAAGTGGAATCAGAAAACTATCGCCGTCTGCCGGTCATCTCTTCCGCCCCGCTTCCGAAAGGCAGGGTCATGGATGTCATGAAGGAATTAAAAGGTGTCAAGACCAAGGCGCCTGTCCATATGGGTGATGTCGTCGTCGCCGATGTCCTGGGACTTGGCGTGGATATCATCGCTTCAAAAAGTATCGTGAAATGAAAAAACTGCTGTTACTGCTGATGAGCGTGCTGCTGATGAGCGGCTGTACAAGCGAAAGGGAAGATTACTACATCTTCTCTTTTGGTGATTATACGATCGCTCCGGGTTATGACGATGTGGAATACATGCGTCTGATCTTTGAACTTGAACTTCCGGAAACGCTGGAAGCCCAGCAGACCCTGGAAAAAAGAGAAGTCTATTTCTGGGACCGTTATCTGGCGGATATCGATATCGGCAATGACAGCAAGAAACAGATCCCGATCGAAAAAGGAAAAGTCACAAAGCTGGCCTTCTTCTTAAGCAATTACCCGGATGTCGTCTATAAGATCGACGATATCGAGCTGAGTTCATCAGTGAAGGAGAACTGCGAGAAATTTGCGGGTGAATACATCGAAAGAAACGGCTATGCCTGTGCATTTGGCAAAACGGTCGGAAAGAAAAACAATATCGTCGTGCTTTACGGCGACATCTTTGCGGTAGATCAGGACAAACTCAATCATGTCGAGATCTATGTGGAATGATGCAAGGCAGATCACTTTCAATGCCGTCTCCTGTTGTCTTCCCGAAGAAGGCGTAAAAAAGGCATTGAACGATCTGCATCTCAATAAAGAAGTCTATCTTGTTGCTGTGGGCAAGGCGGCTTTTTCGATGGCCAAGGCGGCCAGCGAAGTGCTTTCCATTAAAGACGGCGTCCTTATTTCCAAGTACGGTCATATCGAAGGAAAGATCGGCCATGTGCGCTGCTTTGAGGCCGGCCATCCGCTGGTCGATGAGAATTCGATCAAAGCCAGCGAAGAGGCCATAAGGATGTGTTCACATCTTAATGATGAAGACATCGTCGTCTTCCTTCTTTCCGGCGGGGCAAGTGCACTGTTTGAAAGTCCGCTGATCCCGCTTGAACAACTGCAGGAGTTAAATACGCAATTACTGAAAAAGGGACTGGATATCGTGTCGGTCAACACGATCCGCAAGAAACTTTCGAAAGTCAAAGGCGGCAGGTTTGCCGACTTGTGCAAGCCGGCAAAAGTGTATTCGATCATCCTTTCCGATGTCTTATCCGACCGTCTGGATTCGATCGGTTCGGGTCCGACCGCAAAGGATGAGACCGATGCTTTCAAGGCTCTGGAACTGCTCGATGAAAAAGGCATAAAGATATCCGATGCGACAAGGAAGATCATTGCAGAGTCCGTCAGCGGCAAAGCCGATAATTGTGAAAACATCATCATCGGTTCGGTGAAGATCCTTGCCAAAAAGGCGATGGAAGAAGCACAAAAGCTCGGCTATCATGCGATACTGATCGATGATGCGATCGACATCGAAGCCAGGAAAGCCGGCGATCTTCTTTTTGAAGAGATCGTGAAGCACAGAAACGATGAACGAAATACCGCACTGATCCTGGCTGGTGAGACCGTAGTGAATGTACATGGCAACGGCCTTGGCGGCAGGAACCAGGAACTGGTCTTCTCGCAGATGAAAAAGATCTCCGGCATGAAGGATGTCTGCATCCTTTCGATCGGATCGGATGGAACAGACGGACCTACCGATGCGGCCGGCGGCTATATCGACGGAAGTTCTTACGAAAAGTTTATAAAGGCCGGCGGCGATCACGAAAAGGTGATGGCGGATAACGATTCTTACCATGGGCTGGCGTTATGTGACTCTTTGATCAGGACCGGTCCGACCGGTACCAATGTGAACGATCTTTCTATCGCTCTGATCCGACAATAAGAATATGAAAAGTATATTGAAAAAGCTGCTTCTGTTATCGATGGCCCTGCTTCTTGTGACAGGGCTTGTTTTTGTATCCTATTTTTCCGTTTACTACAAGGCTGAGACCTATGAGATGTCGGAAACTTCTGTGGTGATCGCAGAAGAAAAAGATCACATCGCTCTCATACCGGAAAGCTATGAAGATGTCTTCATCTTTTATCCCGGTGCCAAGGTGGATGCGCAAGCTTATGTGCCGCTTTTAAAGAAATGTGCGGATAAGGGGATACTCTGTCTGATCGTCAGACCGCTGTTTCATTTTGCGCTCTTTGATGTCAATGATGCCTATCGTCTGAAGGACGAATATCTTGAAGGGAAACACTATTATATCGGCGGTCATTCCTTAGGCGGTGTCTGTGCGTCGATCTGTGTGAACAGACATCCTTCCGATTTTGACGGTCTGATCCTGCTGGCGTCTTATTCCAGCAGCGATCTTTCTTTCAGCGACCTGAGAGTTCTTGACATCTATGGCGATCGGGATGAGGTCCTGAATATGGAAAAACATGAAGAGAATAAGAGATTCCTTCCTTCCGATTATGAAGAACTCATCATCAAGGGCGGCAACCACAGCCAGTTCGGCGCCTATGGCTTCCAGAAGGGGGATGGAAAGGCTGCGATCAGCGAAGATGAACAGAAAGAAATGACAGCGGAGACGATCGTTTCTTTCATCAGAGAATAAAGGTAACACAGGTAAACAGATATCCATTCAGATGTGTCGATTGTTCTGTTATGATTAGTTTGAAATAAGCGGAGGGATGAAAATGAGTGAAATGAAACAGATCCGTGAACAGATCGAGACGATCATGAAAGATAAGAAACTGACCTATTGGCAGCGCACAGATGCTCTGGCAAGATATGCCGAGGATCTGCTCGATTATCCGGAAGGTACCCCGAAAGAGTTTTATGAACTCATGGAAAGCAGAGAGATCTCCGACCTGCATGAAGGCCATGGCCCCTGGTCGGCAAGATACATCCTGCCGGATTATGAAAAGTTTCTGAAGGAAGGTTCTTCTTTCCTGCGTCTGGATCCGCCGAAAGATCTGTTTGAAGCTTTGAACAGTCTGCTGATCTTCTATCATAACGCTCATGCCTTGGACAGGTTCCCGGTCTTCTTAGGCAGATTCGATGTCCTTCTGGAAGACTTTGTGAAGAAGGAAGACAGACAAGAGGCAAAGAAGATGCTGAAATGGTTCCTTGACAGTATCGACCGCACGATGTCCGATTCCTTTGTGCAGGCAAATATCGGACCTCAGGAATCGATCACCGGAAACATCATTCTGGAGCTTCTGCCGGAACTTCAGAACATCACACCGAACATGTCCTTACGCTATGATCCGGACATCACACCGGATGAATTTGCCAGAAAGGCCTTGTACAGCGCTTTGAAGTGCGCCAACCCGGCCTTTGCCTATGACAGGTTCTACAAGGAGAGAGTCGGTGAAGACTATGGCATCGCTTCCTGCTACAACGGCTTGCTGATCGGCGGGGGAGCCTTCACACTGACGAGACTGAGATTAGGTACGATCTCCGAACACTGTACGGATTCCAAAGACTTCTTTGAAAACCGTCTTCCGCTCTGCATCGATACGCAATTGAAGTTCATGGATGCCAAGATCAACAGCATCGTCAACAACCGCGCATTCTTTGAAAGCGACTGGATGGTCAAGGAAGGCTTCGTCCACCCTGATCGTTTCGTGGGTCTGTTCGGTCTGGTGGGACTTTGCGAGTGCGTCAACAATCTGATGAAGAAGGACGGCAAGTCCGGACGCATGGGACATGACAAAGAGGCGGATGAACTGGGCGTGAAGATCTTAGAGACCATCGAAAAGGCGGTCAATGAACACCATTGTCCGTATTCCTATAACAACAGGTTCGTCATGCATTCGCAGGTCGGTGCCGATGACGACGAAGGAAATTCAGCCGGTACCCGCATTGCCTATGGTGATGAACCGGAACTGTACGAACATCTGAAAAACTGCGGATTGTATCATCGCTTCTTCCCATCCGGTGTCGGCGATATCTTCCCATTCGATGAGACGGCTTTCCGAAACCTCGATGCCTTATTGGATATCTTCAAGGGCGGTTTCAAGGTCGGTGTCAAATACATGTCGACCTATCTGGGAAGCGGCGATCTGATAAGAGTGACCGGTTATCTGATGAAACGTTCGGAAGTGGAAAAACTGAAGAACGGCGAAGTGGTGGCCAATGATTCGGCAGCCCTGGTCGTAGACAAATCGCCAGCCCGCCACATGAACGAAAAGAAAGTCAGAAGCTTCAATGGATAAAGCACCCGTCAATAAGATCATCCCGTCCTCGATCGTCGACGGACCGGGGAATCGCACGGCGGTCTTCTTTCAATCCTGCAATTTCAATTGCCGCTATTGCCACAATCCGGAAACGATAAACCTATGCGTGAACTGCGGTGAGTGCGTGAAGTCCTGTCCGGTAAATGCCTTGAACATGAAAGACGGCAAGATCACATGGGATGAAATGAAGTGTGTGAACTGCGATACCTGCATCAAGACCTGTAAGAACTGTGCTTCGCCAAAGGTGAAATATCTGTCCGGCGAAGAGATCTGGGAGAGGATCAAAGATAACGCGCCTTTCATACGGGGCATCACAGTCTCGGGAGGTGAGTGTACCTTGCAAAGAGATGCCGTCGTGAAGCTGTTTGAACTGGCAAAAAAAGAGGGTCTGAGCACGCTTTTGGATTCCAACGGTTCCTATGATTATGAAAAGGATGAAGAGCTCATGGATGTTTCCGACGGGGTGATGCTCGATGTCAAGGCAGATGATGAAGAAAGGCACAAGTGGCTGACCGGTTCAAGCATTTCCAAAGTATTATACAACCTGAACTATCTGGCAAGTATAAACAAGCTTGAGGAAGTGCGAACGGTATGCATACCCGATGTCCTGGACAATGAGGCGACGATACGGAAAGTCGGCGAAATCCTTGCCCCGTATCTGAAGGAAAGGGATATCCGCTACAAGCTGATCAAGTTCCGTCATTTCGGGGTCAGGGAGAAATATCGGGATATGAAGGAGCCCGATGATGCATATATGGAAGAACTGAAGAAGATCGCAGAAGACTGCGGTTTCACAAATATCGTGATCATATAAGGAGAACAGTCATGGCAGAATTCAAATACGAGATCAATGAAGAAGTCGCTGTCTTATCGGAAAACGGTGATTTTACCTGTGAGGCAAACATCATCACTTACGGTACAGGCAGAGCGAAGCTCGACATCCGCAAATGGAATCGGGCAGAGGACAAGATGCAGAAGGGCATCACTCTCAATAAGGAAGAAGCGCTGGCTTTATTTGAAGCATTGAAAGATTTCGACTTCGACAAGCTGGGCTAGATCATTGAGATCCAACAGAGGAAACGGCAGGAATGCCGTTTTTTCGTGGATTTGACTTTGATTAATACAGATAATACAATTAATACAGTTAATACAGATTGGAGGTGGCTGATGTTCCTGATAAACCTGCAGGGAAAAGAATCGATCTATGAACAGATCCGTTCACAGATCGTACGATTCATTGAAGCCGGGATACTGCGCCCGGATGACAAGCTGCCTTCCCTCAGAAGTCTGGCTCTGGAGCTCGGGATCAATCCCAATACCGTCATGAAGGCCTACCAGGAGCTTGAGAGGAACGGCTATATCTATACCTTGAACAAGAAGGGTGTTTTTGTGGCCGGCTCAGGACAGGAGAGAAAAGAAAAGGATACATCCGATGCTTTGAAGATCCTGCAGACTTTGAAAGAGGAAGGTTTTGAAAAGAAAGAACTTCTCGATCTATTGGAGAAGATATACGTGGAGGAAACATGTTAAGGATAGAACGTTTATCCAAGGCTTTCAGAGATAAGAAAGTCCTTGATGGATTGAACCTTATCGTGAATGAAGGTTCCATATTCGGCCTGGTCGGTGTCAACGGTGCCGGCAAATCGACGCTTTTGCGCTGTGTGTCGGGCATCTATGACACGGATGAAGGAGCCGTTTATTTCGATGGCGAAAATACATATCAGAATGAAAAGATCCGCAAAGAGATCTTCTTTGTGAGCGATGATCCGTATTACCCGCCGGCTGCCACCATCTCTTCGCTCAAGGAATTCTATACTTCGTTCTATGATCTGAATGAAGAGGCATATGCCGGATTACTGAAACTGTTCGCGCTTAATGAAAAGAAGCCGGTCTCATCCTTTTCCAAGGGCATGAAGAGGCAGACGATGCTGCTGTTTGCACTGTCGATCCGGCCGAAGCTTTTGTTACTGGATGAGGCGTTCGACGGACTTGATCCGATCGTGCGTCACGAACTCAAGAAACTGCTTTATGAATTCATCGAAGAAGACGGGTCGACGATCATCATCTCTTCCCATAACCTGAAGGAACTTGAGGACATCTGTGATTCCTACGGCATCCTGGAAAACGGAAAGATCTCTTCCTATGGCGATCTTTTAGAGTCCAAGGCCAATATCAACAAATACCAGCTGGCTTTCAATACGCCGGTCGATGAGAGCTTCTTTGAACAGTTCGAGATCTTACATTCCCGCAGGGAAGGTTCGGTCTATTCCTTCGTCATCAAGGGCGAAAGAAGCGAAGTCGAAGAAAAACTCAGGACCCTGCATCCGCTGTTGCTGGATACGCTGCCGGTCAATTTTGAAGAGCTGTTCATCTATGAACATGAGGGAGGTGACAGATGATGTTTTCCAAAGAATATTTCAGATATCTGCTTTCTTCCAACCGCTATCTGCTGATCTTACTGCTGCTGGTGGGATTGCTCAATGCGTTTGGCAATTCATTACGCGGTTTCGATCTGATCTTACAGGGCGTCTTTGCGATCGGCTGCAGCTTCATCCTGCCGATGATCGTCTTTTACCACGTCCATGATAAAAAGGCAGTCGATTCCTATCTGTCCTTACCGGTGTCGCGCAAGGCGATGCTGACTACAGGCATCAGTTTCTGTTTCGTGGTCGTCTATGCGATGATCGCTTTAGGCATCATCGCTTATGGTGTCAAAGGCCAATATGTTGTCGATCCGTTCAACGGGATGGATTCACTGACTCATACACAGAAGTTCAATACATTGCTTGCCTTGTTTGCGATGCTTCCGGCTTGCCTGGCCTTGGTCATGTTCAACACAGCCTTGTATCTGATCGGCAACGACCTGGTGGACGGTGTCATCATGATGGGTGCTTATACTATCCTTCCGCTGGCGATCTTCATCGTCATACAGAGCTTCTTTTATTCCTTCGTGGCGGGAGGGACCAATCCCGATCTTTCGCTGATCCGCTTCTTTTCGCCGATCTACATGTCGGCGGAACTGCTGATGATGATCGCTGATCGAGGCAAAGCTGACTGGTCTTCGCTGATCGGTTTATGCATCACTGCCTTTTTATCGGCATATCTGCTGCACAGATCCTATGTCCTTCGCAAAGCAGAGAGAGCGAACTCGCGTTCCGCTTCTTTCTTCTCGTATCCGCTCGTGATCAATCTGTATCTGATCGCCGGCATCTTTGCGATCGCAACACTGTTTGGCATGCGATACAAAGGACTCGGCGAATTCCTCGGGGATCATTTCGTCTTATATATCCTGCTGTTTGCGGTGTTCGTGGCAGCCTATTTCCTTTACCACCGCAAGTTTTATTTCAGCTTCAGACTGCCGGTATTCTATCTGGCGGTCGTGGCCGTCTCGCTGCTGTTTGTCACGTCGGCAAGAAACAGCCGGGCATTCGGACTTTCCGACAGATACGTCAAAGCGCAAGGTCCGGATGTCGCAAACATCGATATCTGGTTTGCGGATACCGACAACGAAATAAATGACTATATTTTTGAGCAGCAGGGAACAAGGGGTGAATACATCGGCGTCTTCGTTCAGGTCAACGGCGATAAGATCGCAAACCGTATCTCTGTGATGAGCGAGGAGACTTCCGATATCATCGACAGATACCGGAAGATGGCGATCGATGACTTCTATGAAGGAGAATTCACAGAAGATAAGGCTTCATCCCATATCACGATCGTACCGGATGGAGGTTTTTCCTACAGCCAGTACACTTGCAATGAAGCGATCGCTTTGAAAGATCTGATCGCTCTGGCAAAGGATCCTTCGGTCAGGATCACGGTGTCGACCGAAGCGGGAGAATACCGCATCGGTACGGACGGAACGCTTCGTATCTATCAATCTTATGTACCGGAAGTGACTAAACCTTAAGAAATAGTTAGTAGATATTAAAGGAAATCTGCCTTTGATATGGCATATAATGAAAGAGATTGAATGAAGGGGGTAGCGCATATGCCTGATGACAAAAATTTCCTGGACCAGTTCTCCAATGAGGGGAAACCGGCCAGTTTCCAGGAGGAAGAAAGAGTCCCGGTACAAAGGGAAAGAAAGCCGATCAACGTCAAAGCCTTGATCATTGCGGCGGTCGTTCTGGCAATACTGGGTATCCTTGCGTATTTCCTGTTCTTCTCACCGAAGATCGAAATGCCGGACTTTGTCGGCAAGACCAGAAGTGATGTAGCAGCCTGGGTCAAGCAGCAGGGCATCGAAACCAGCGGCGTCATTTTTGATGATACCTACGATTTCGATTCTACGGAAGGTACGATCCTGACGCAGTCCGTTGAGGCCGGAAGGAAAGTCAGGAAAGATGTCAAACTCAACTTCACCCTGTCTTTAGGTCCGGATCCTGATGAGAGGATCAGTGTGCCGAACCTGGATTCAATGACCAAAGACGAGATCCAGGAGTGGATCTCTTCCAATAAACTGTTAAAGACCAAGACGGTCACGGCTTACAATACGGAAGTTCCGGAAAACGAAGTCATCGACTATTCCTTCTCGGGATGCGAAGAAGACAGTTTCACCAGAGGCTGTACGTTGAAGATCAACGTCTCCAAGGGTGCAGCACCGGCCGGCAAGGTCTCGGTCGAAGATTTTGAAAAGAAACCTTATGCGACGGTAGAAGCCTGGGCAAAGAACAACAAGATCGAACTGATCAAAGTCGAACAGTACTCCGACAAGATCGATCAGGACTACGTCATCTCCCAGTCTATCGCTTCCGGCAAGACCATCAAGGAAGGCGATACGATGACAGTCGTCGTCTCCAAGGGCGTTGCCGTCTATATGCCGAACATGGTCGGCTGGACCAAGAAACAGGTCGATGCCTGGATGCGCAAGAATCCGACAGCCTATATCGATACCGAAAAAGGCGTCTATTCTTCGCAGACCAAAGATGTCGTCTTGAGCCAGTCGCTGTCAGCCGGCTCTCTGATCGATCCGGCCGAACTGATCGAACTGACGATGTCACTTGGCAATATCGTCGATATCCCGTCCAACTTCATCGGCGGCGAATACCATGACCGCGGCGGTCTGCATGACTGGAAAGACCAGCAGAATGAGCTGGGTGCCGATATCACGGTCAACAGGATCTATGAATTCTCCGATGATATCCCGGTCAACAAGATCATCCGTTATGACAACGGCGTCTATGTCGGCTCATCGATGAATGTCTGGATCTCCAAAGGCAGAAACATCCTTCTGGAAGACCCGAAGGAGCTGTTCAAGAAGGAAGACGGCGTCACGCCGATCACCTGGGCAGATTTTTATAACTGTAAGCTTGTGGAAGATGACGCAAGAGCACTTTGCGACTGGGCGGACATCACCTATGAAGTCTCGTACGCTTATGCGGAAGGAAAGGCGAACGGCGAAATGATCTCGGTCAGACGCTGGGATAACAAGCCGATACAGGCCGGTACGTATCTGCCGGAAAGCATCACAGTCTATGTCACGATCTGTGATGACAGCTACAAACAATAGGAGCGAATATGAATTTTATAAACAGAGCATTTAAAAATGTCACCAGGAGGCTGTCGAAGACGATCCTGCTGGTCCTGACGTTTTTTCTGATCGGTAACCTGGTCATCATTGGTCTGGGTGTCTCTTCGGCCGCCGAAAGCGCGAAGATCCTCACCCGCAAGAAGATGCGGGCCGTCGTTACCTATATGGTCGACTACGACAAAGTCTATCGTTATGTCGAGTCTTTGACCGATGAAGATGAGATCAACAAGTTCTATGAGAACTATCCGCGTGTCAAAGTGGAAGATGTTGCCGGCTTTTTAGATGATCCGCGTGTCAGGATCGCCAACGCGGTCTCTTCCAACATGTGGTATTCCGATGCGGAAGGTTCTCTGGATTTCGTCCATCTGGGCAACACCAGGGAACAGAACATGGATGATGGCGGCGGACAGTCCTGTTATTACGATGAAGACGGCACGATGCAGTGCGAGACCTACAAGGAGCCTTACTTCTTCGTCAAGTCCAACATGTTTCCGGGCATGATCGAATTCGAAGACGGCGGTTATGAGATCGTCGAAGGAAGATTCTACAGCCAGGAAGAGATCCGAAATGCCGAGTCGGTCTGTCTGATCTCGGTGAATCTGGCGGCGACCAACGGTGTCGGGGTCGGCGATACGATCACTTTAGCGACCGGCAATGATTCTTCCTATATGAGAAGACAGGGGGTCCTGCCGGAAGATTACAATATCGATCTGCAGGTCATCGGTATCTATGACCATCACAATCCTTTGCTTCCGGATGCATCCAACTGGGATTATGCTTCCCCATACGAAAATCCGGACAACATGATCTTCATGCCGACAACGACGGCCTATAAGGCACAGCTGCCGGTACAGCAGAAGAACTTCGATTACTATGCTGCCCAGAATCCGGAAGAGGAATACTATGCCAATGAGGAGAACCGTCCTTCGATGGAAAACATGGAACGCAACATGTACATGGAAAACGTCACATTGCTGCTGGATGATCCGCTCAATGTCGAGCAGTTTGTCGAAGACTATTCCAATTCCATCTCGCAATTCACATCCCTGGATGCCAACAACGATGAGTTCAACCGGCTGTCCAAACCTCTGGATACGCTGTCGATGTATGCCAACTTCATCGTATGGCTGGTCGTCATCAATGCGATCGTCATCATCACCTTGGTCACCGCTTTGACTTTGAAGACCAGAGAATATGAGATCGGTGTTTTGTTATCCGTCGGTGCTTCCAAGGTCAAGGTCATCGCCCAGTTCTTCGTCGAGCTGGCTTTGGTCGCGGTCATCGGTTTCACTCTTTCGGTCATATCGGGTTCTCTGATCGCCAAGAGGATCGGCAATACGGTCTTAGAGGCGCAGATTGCCACTTCCGATGTCGCAGACGAAGAGGACTTCGGCTACGACTACATCGATATCTGGAACACGGATTACTCCACGGAGATCTCCTTGGATGATCTGATCTCGGAATATGAGGTGAAGATCTCTCCATTGATCATTGCCGAGATCTACGTCATGGGCTTAGGCATCGTGCTGATCTCTGTCATCATACCTTCCTTCATGATCATGAGATACAATCCGAAGAAGATCCTGATGAATCAGAACTAGGAGGACATATGGCAGAAGAAATACTGAGACTTGAAAATATCAATTATTCCTATATCGACGGCGGCTACGAA
>JAZQIF010000069.1:0-14832 GCA_045540935.1 Erysipelotrichaceae bacterium
GGCGACCTGTCATCCGAAAGACATCGTCCTGACGCTGAAGAAAAACAGGATGCAGGAATTCTTCTTCCCGGATGTGCAGTTAAGAGGTGAGTATCCGGTCTATGCCTTGCGTTACTTTGAAGAAAAAGGCATCCATCTCAACATCTCTGAAGAAGATGAAAAACTCTTGAAAGAAAACACGATGGACTACCTGGCCATTTCCTATTACGCGACCAAGACTGTCGATCACACAAAAGATGACATGACACCGTTTGCCGGCCAGCAGAACCCGTATCTTGAACCGACACCTTGGGAGTGGCGTGCCGATCCTCTGGGACTTTACAACTGTCTCTCCCAGCTTTGGGACAGATATGAAGTACCGCTCATGATCGCCGAGAACGGATTCGGTGCCTACGATAAAGTCGAAGAAGACGGTTCTGTCCATGATGACTACCGCATCGATTATCTGAGGAAGCACATCGAACAGGTAAGATACGCCATCGAGGACGGTGCCGAGGTCTTTTCCTATCTGTCATGGGGTCCGATCGATATCGTCTCCTCTTCTTCTGCCGAGATGTCCAAGAGATACGGCTACATCTATGTCGATCTCGACAACTACGGCAAAGGATCAGGAAAACGTTCGAAGAAAGATTCGTTTGACTGGTATAAGAAGGTCATCGCTTCCAACGGCGAAGAGCTTTAAAGATGACGGGAGGCCTTCGGGCCTCCTGTAAGAAAGGATTTTATATGGCAAATACAAAGATCGACGGAAATTACAAAGACACACAGACGTATAAGAACGCAGACGCAAAGACTAGGACGAAGATCGAGCGTTTCAAGAAAGAAAACAAGATCGACAACAGCCAGATGTTCCTGCTGCTTTTAAGAGAAGACTATCGGAACCTTCCGAAAGAAGAAAAACAGAAAGGAAATCGGGCAGCCGAACTTGTTGCGGTGAGTGCGATTATCTCGTTCCTTGCAACGACTGCGATGCAAAGAAGAGATCTTCTCCCTTATGTGGCAGTCTATGTCTTTATCGCGTCGGTCTTGTATTTTTCGGGGGTCCTGAACCCGATCGCCAGACAGCTGAGCAACGTCAATAAATTACTGAAAAAATATCCGAAGGTCCCTTCTTTGAAAGAATACCTGGGCGAAGAAAAGAAAGAGGAGAAAGACGATGAGCAATAGTTTTCCAAAGGATTTCCTGTGGGGCGGTGCTCTGGCTGCCAATCAGTTTGAAGGCGCCTATGATGCGGACGGCAAGGGAATGAGTGTGGCTGATATCCACATCTATGATCCGCAGATCGACCGCAAGAAGAGCGACACCAAAAACGAAGAGTTCGTGATGAAAGAGATACTCTTCCGCATGAACGACAAAGAAAAACACTACTATCCGAAGCGCTACGGTATCGATTTCTACCACACCTACAAGGAAGATCTCAGATATTTCAAAGAGATGGGTTTCAAGACACTGCGAACTTCGATCGCCTGGACCAGGATCTTCCCGACCGGCGAAGAGGAAGAGCCCAATGAAGCCGGTCTGAAGTTCTATGATTCTCTGCTTGACGAGATCCGCAAAAACGGCATGGAACCACTGATCACGATCTCGCACTATGAGATGCCTTTGAACCTTTCCGTGAAATATGGCGGCTGGTATTCCCGCAAGACTTTGGAAGCGTTCAAAAAGTTTGTCGATGTGATCACGGAAAGATACAAAGACAAGGTCAGATATTGGATCCCATTCAACCAGATCAACTCGGTCTTCGGCGAAGGCTATAACCAGCTTTCGATCCCTTATGATTTCACGGAGAACTTCGATGACGCGGTCTATCAAGGTCTGCATCATATTTTTGTAGCCAGCGCCTATGCCAACATGAAGATCAAAGAAAATAACCCGGATGCCATCACCTGCTGCATGGTGATTCACGGCATCAAATATCCGGAGACCTGCAATCCGGCAGATGTCGTCGATACGCAGAAGGAAAATCTGTTGCAGTACATGTTCCTGGACGTCTTATGCAAGGGCTACTATCCGGAGTCTTTCTTCCGCTATCTGGAAGAAAGGAACATCGCAAAGTTCAAAGTTGAAGACGGCGATATGGAACTGATCAAAGAGAATACCTGCGAATACCTGACCTTCTCATATTACGGTTCAGGCATCTGCAGTGCGGATCTGCGTACCGGCAAAGAAAAAAGAGTCAATCCGTATCTGACAGCCAACGACTGGGGCTGGGTCAACGACCCGATCGGTCTGCGTTTTGCGATCAACGATTACTATGAGCGCTATCATCTGCCGATCATGATCACGGAGAATGGTTCCGGTTTCGATGAACGGCCGGATGAAGAAGGAAGGATCCATGACGATTACCGCATCGACTATTTCCGCAAGCACATCGAACAGATCGCCCTGGCGATCAAAGACGGATCGAAGGTCGTCGGCTACTATCCGTGGGGTCCGATCGATATCGTCAGCTGCACCTCGAGCGAGATGTCCAAGCGCTATGGCTTTGTCTATGTCGACCTCGATGATTACGGAAAAGGAAGTGGAAAACGATTGAAGAAAGATTCTTTTGACTGGTATAAGAAAGTTATTGCCTCCAATGGTGAGGATCTTGGCTGATGAAGACGTTTCGTAAGGATTTCCTGTGGGGCGGAGCTGTCGCAGCCAACCAGTGTGAAGGTGCCTGGAACACAGACGGCAAAGGCCCGGATACCTCGACTTATCTTTATAAAGAGAATTACTCATCGAATACGATCGACTTTCAGATAAAAGAGGATAAGTACTATCCGACGCACGAAGCAATCGATTTCTATCACCGCTATAAGGAAGACATCGCCCTGATGGCGGAAATGGGGTTCAGATGTTTCCGCTTTTCGATCGCCTGGTCCCGCATCTTCCCGCAAGGCGACGAGGAAGAACCCAACGAAGCGGGCTTGAAACATTACGAAGACGTGATCGCGACCTGCAGGCAATATGGCATCGAGCCATTGATCACATTGTCCCACACCGAGACACCGGTCGGACTAATCACAAAATATGGCGGCTGGCGTGATCGCAGGCTGATCGATCTGTTCGAGCGTTATGCGGAAGTCTGTTTTAGCAGATTCAGTGATGTGAAATACTGGATCACGTTCAACGAGATCAACTTCATCCTCTATGACGGCATGTTGGTACAGAACGGCGGCGTCACTCTGAAAGAAGGGGAAAACATCAAAGAGCTTGCTTACCAGTGTGCACACCACCAGCTGACTGCCTCGGCAAGAGCGGTCAGAAAATGTCACGAGATCATCAAAGACGCGTATATCGGTGCAATGCTGGAAGGCTCGCTTGCCTATCCCGAGACCTGCAAGCCGGAAGATGTCTTTGCGGCATGGCAGGACAACAAAGGCTATACCTATCTCTTCCTGGATGTGCTGATCCACGGCAGATATCCCTATTACTGGAACAGAGAGATCGAAGACAACGGCTATGATATAAAGATCGAAGAACAGGATCTCATCGATCTGAAAGAAGGTACCTGCAACTACATCCCGTTAAGCTACTATTTCACAAGGCTCTCCTCGCAAGAGATCCTGAATGAAGTGATACGGAAGGAACACCCCAACCCTTACACACCGAAGACCGAATGGGGCTGGAACGTGGATGCCGTCGGCTTGCGGCTCGTACTGAACGATCTGTATCAAAGATATGGCGTCCCGTGTTTTGTCGTCGAGAATGGCTTGGGTGCCAAAGACACCTTAAACGAAGACGGCTCGATCCACGATCCGTACCGTGTCGCATTCATGAAAGAAAACATCTGCCAGATGAAAAAGGCGGTCGAAGACGGCGTTGATGTCTTAGGCTATACGATGTGGTCGGCGATCGACCTGGTATCGCAGTCAAAGGGCGAGATGTCAAAACGCTACAGCTTCATCTACGTCGATCTTGACGACGAGGGAAAGGGAAGCGGAAAAAGGATAAAGAAGGATGGCTTTTACTGGTATAAGAAAGTCATCGAAAGCAACGGAGAAGATCTGGATTAACAGACACTTGAAAGAAAGGAACACATCATGATCACTTACAAAAAGATCAATGCACCGAAAAAGGACAATGCATATCCGATCCTTTTAAGTGATGAGACGATCGCAGAAAGAAAACAGAAGATCCTGACACGGATGAAAGAAAACGGCATCGACCAGCTGGTCATCTATAACGATGTCGAACATGCCTACAACTTCATGTATCTGGTCGGCTACTTCACCAGATTCGAAGAGGGCCTTCTGATACTCAACGCGGATGGAACGGCACATTTCGTACTGGGCAATGAAAGCCTGGGCAAAGCCGGCAAAGCAAGGATCCAGGCGGAGGCGACATTAGCTTCCGTGCTGTCACTTCCCAATCAGCCCGATATGTCAAAGACCCCCTTTTCGCAGATCCTGAAGAAAGCCGGTATCCGCAATAATGGAACTATCGGTCTGGTCGGCTGGAAACTCTTCACATCGAAATATGATGAAAACGAAACGATGTTCGACCTGCCTTCTTTCATCACAGATGCGATCAAGGCGATCCACACGGAAGGAAAGCTGGTCAACGCAACTGCTCTGTTCATCGGAGAAGACGGTGCCCGCAATACCAACAACGCCAACGAGATCGCCCACTATGAATACGGGGCATCTCTGGCTTCCGATTCGATACTGAGTGCGATGGATAAAGTGGAAGAAGGCGTGAGTGAACTCGAACTCGGCGACCTGCTTGTCCGAAACGGTCAGCACACCAATGTCGTGACCATCGCCGCCAGCGGCGAACGTTTCGTCAAGGCCAACATGTTTCCGACGGACAACAAGGTGAAAAAAGGTGATACGATCTCTCTGACAGTCGGCCACTTCGGCGGTTCTTCCAGCCGTGCCGGTTATGCGGTCCATGATGAAAGCGATCTTCCGGAAGGAAAACAGGATTATCTCGACAAGGTCGCAAAACCGTATTTCAACGCCTACGTCACCTGGCTGGAAAACATTCGGATCGGCATGAAGGGAAAAGAACTTTACGATGCCATCGAGACTGTTCTGCCGAAAGAGAAGTATGGCTGGAGCCTCAATCCGGGTCACCTGACGGCAGAAGAAGAGTGGAGCTGTTCGCCGATCTATCCGGACAGCGAAGAGATCCTGAAGTCAGGCATGATGTTTCAGATCGACATCATCCCGTCCGTCAAAGGCTATGGCGGATCGAGTGCTGAGTCAACGATCGTGCTGGCGGATAAAGAACTGAAAAGGCAGCTGAAAGAAAATTATCCTGAGACCTGTCAGAGGATGATCGACAGGGCTTCCTATATCAGAGAAGAACTCGGCATAAACTTATCGGAAGATGTCCTTCCGATGTGTTCCACGGTCGCTTATCTGAGGCCGTTCCTGTTCAACAGAGAGTGTGCTCTGGCCAAGGAGGAAGACGATGACTGAGAAACTGACCAAGACGATCGGCGGCAACGCTGTTGAACGTGCTCATTCCTGGGGCGAAGAGATCCGGCCGTATGTCGGTGAAGAACATGAATTCCCGGCAGATTTTTTCTGGTGCGGTGCCATGTGTGCAACGCAGGCGGAAGGCGCATTTGATGAAGATGGCAAGGGGATGTCGGCTGCCGATGTCGTTCCGATCGGCAAAGACCGCAAGGAGATCGCGAAAGGCCGTCTTGACAACCGCGGCTGTCAGATCGGTACGTATTTTCCTTCCCGCAAGGCGGCAGATCATTATCACCGTTACAAAGAAGATATCAGGCTGATGTCTGAACTTGGTCTCAATTCCTATAAATTATCGATCTCCTGGGCGAGGATCTTCCCCAATGGCGACGATGAAAAGCCTAACGAAAAAGGTCTTGCGCATTACAAGGAGGTCATCCGGGAACTGAAAGCCCATGACATCGAGCCGATCCTGGAGATCGTGCACTGGGATCTTCCTCTGGCCTTATCGCAGAAGTTTGGCGGCTGGAAAGACAGGAAGATGATCGGCTGCTACATGAAGCTCGTTGAAGCTCTCTGTGACAGTTTCGGAGAGGAGATCCGTTACTTCTTAACGATCCATGAGATCGACTGCATGCATGACTACCCGTTCGTCGCGGCAGGCCTCGTACGAAGAGATGAAGAAAGCTGGCCGCAGGACAAGCTCGATGCTTCGCACCACATGTTGGTGGCAAGCGCCATGGCGGCAAAATACATCCGCTCCCGCTTTCCGGAAGCGATCGTCGGCACGATGGTCGGGCTGACGTACAAATATGCCTATTCCTGTGATCCGCGGGATCAGCTGCTGGCAGCGAAAGAAAAGATGCTCAACTGGATGTATGCCGATGTATTGGTCAGGGGCTATTATCCTTCGTATGCCCTGAAGGAGTTTGAACGAAAGGGCCTGCATATCCCGTTCGTTGAAGGGGATGAGCAGCTCTTAAGAGAGAACACGATCTCCTTCATCATGTTTTCCTATTACAACTCACAGGTCATCCGTCATGACAGCAGCGACGTCGTGACGAATCCGTATCTCGGTGAAAAAGATGACCCGACGGGCCTGCGCGTCATTCTGAATCTGATCTATGACCGTTACCAGATCCCGATCATCATCGGCGAGCTGGCACATAAGACCTTTGATACTCTGGAAGGAAATGAAGTTCACGACAGCGAACGCTGCAGCTTCCTGAAAGAACACCTCAGTGCCGTCAAGGAAGCGATCTTTGTTGATGGCGTCGATGTGAGAGGCTGCATGTTCTGGGAGACGGCCGATAATGTCAGTGTGGGCAAGGGTGTCATGTCGGAGAGATACGGACTCATCTATGTCGATGCGGATGATGAAGGAAACGGTTCCTATGACCGTTACGTTAAAGATTCCTATAAGACATTGCAGAACATCATCTCTGAGAAGGGAAGGTCTCTATGATCTTTCATGTCTGTCGTAAGGAGTCCTGGGAAAACGAAAAAGACCAGACACTTTTCGGACAGGAAGAGATGGATCGTTACGGTTTCATACACAGCTCCACAAGGAAGGGTCTGGAAAGGATACTCGGCAGATTTGAAAACAAGGAAGACTATGTCGTCCTGCTGATCGATGAAGAAAGCATAAAAGATAAGATCGTCTATGAAGAAAAGGATAGAGAAAGACTCTATCCTCATTTCTATGAAAAGATCGATACCTCATGCATCAAAGAAGTAAAGGAGCTTTCAGATCTATGAAGATACTGGTCGGATCCTATATCCTGGAATCCAATGCGTTCATCCCCAAGAAGACCACACTCAAAGACTTCCGTCTTGAGACCAAGCAAGACTGTCTTTCCTGTTTCCCGATCAGTGAGTATCTGAAGGAAAAAGGCATTGAAGTCAGACCTTTGGTCTATGCCGATGCCGGAAACCAGGGCGTACTTGAAAAAGAAGAGTTCCTCAAACTTGAGCAATTGTGGCTCACTGCTCTTGAAGAAGAAAAGGGGTACGATGGCTTACTGCTGCATTTACATGGAGCAAGCGAAACGGAAGAGCTTGGTTCCGGCGAAGTCCATCTGTTAAGAAAGATCAGGGAAAAAGTCGGACGGGATGTGCCGATCGCGGTCGTCTGCGATCCGCACGGAAATCTTTGTCAGTCCTATACGGATGACATGGATATCTTATTAAGCTATCGCGAGTCTCCGCACACCGACCGGCTGGAGACGATGGAAAAGGCAGCGGATCTGCTGTCCGACCTGATCGAAGACAAAAGAAAAACGAATGTCGTGTACCGGCATCTGGATATGCTGCTGGGCGGGGAGATGTCGGTATCCAAAGACGAACCGGTCGCTTCCATCAACAGGCTCCTTGATGAATACGAAAAAGACGAAAGGATACTTCGCTGTAACTGGCATGTCGGTTATATCCGCCACGATTCCGATATCGCCGGCTGCAGCATCACCGTGGTCCCGAGATCTTTGAACGATGAAGGATATGCACAGGAAGTCGCTGATGAACTGTCAGACTATGTCTGGAAGAAACGGAAAGAATTTCATTTCACCGGCGTGACGGCTGAGGTCGAAGAAGCTCTGACCATGGTCGAAGAAAGAAAAGAAAAGCCTTGTTTCATCACCGATTCCGGAGACAACGTGACAGCCGGTGCCCTGGGTGTTAACACGGTCCTTTTAAAAAAGATATTGAAGAAAGAAGATGATCGCAGGTATCTGTTTTCTTCCATCAATGATGAAGAAGCTTATAAGCTTCTGGCCTCTCATAAAGAGGGAGATATCGTAAAGATCCTTCTTGGAAGAAACATCGATGAGCTTTCTGCTCCGATCGATCTGGATGTGCAGATCCTTGGTTTCGGAAAACAGATGCCAAGTGATATCTTCGGTGACAGCGGCGCTTTTGGCTCTCACGTCCTGGTCAGAGTCAAAGACAGACCGATCTGCATCGTCGTCGCAGATACAAGTCAGCCTTACATCGAAGAAAAACAGATCGGAGATCTTCAAATAAAATGGGAAGACTATGATATCATCGTAGTGAAATGCGGATATGCCTTCCCGGAGATGTTGGAGCACTTCTGTGTCATGGCTCTGAGCGATGGGGCAACACTGCAGGATGTGAGAAGACTCCCGTTTCAGAAAGTGGAGCGGCCGATCTTCCCGCTGGATGATATGTAAGGAGATTGTCAATGATTATATTTACCGATGTCGATGGGACCTTATACGATTACGAGCTGAATCTGCCCGCTTCAACAAAAGAAGCGATCGCAAGATTGAAAGAGAACGGCCATAAGATCTATATGGTCACCGGAAGATCAAAAGCCGAAAATCCGCAAGAGCTGATGGACCTCGGTTTTGACGGACTGATCTGCGGCAATGGCGCCTACATCGAAAATAACGGCGAAGTCATCTATCACAAGCACCTCAGCTGTGAGGAATGCAGACACATCGTCGACTGGTGTGAAGAAAGAAAGCTCGGCTTTTTTGAAGAGTCAAACAACGGTCTTTTCGGTTCGGAGCGTTTCTATGAAGAATCCGGCCCTGTAAGCATCATGAAATATAAAAAAGGACACGGCGAGATCGTCGAAGACATCAAAGACATCAAACTCAAAGAAGTGATCCATGGTCTGGTAAGAGGAAAAGAGCTCTACCGTGATGATGTCAATAAGATCTCTTTCGTGCTGAGCTCCTATCAGGACTACCTGGATGCGATCAAAGAATTTCCGGATCTGAAAGTCGGTACCTGGGGAGGAAAAGGTGAACTTGCGATCTATGGCGATGTCGGGATCGGCGGCGCCGATAAGGCGAAAGCGATCGAATATCTGCTTGAATATCTTGGCGAAGATGTGAAGGATACCTTTGCGATCGGTGATGCCTCGCCGGACATTCCGATGCTGAAATACTGCAATATAGGTATCGCTTTAGGCTCCGGCGGCGAAGAGATAAAACAGGCTGCCGATTATGTCACCGACGATGTCGACAAGGACGGTTTCTATAAGGCCTTCGAACATTTCGGATTGATCTGAAAAATCACAAACAAAATGCCCGATCTGCTGATCGGGCATCGTTATATATTTTTCTAACTGACCGGCACAAAACGCGGTTCTGTTGAATAGGATGTGGTAATGCCGCCTTCCACCGGATGAAGGCCAAAGACCCGTCCGTTGACATCGTAGAATACGGAACCGTCTTCCTCCATACGGAACAGTTTGACGATCATGTGGTGTGTGTCATCCGGGAAACGAAAGTCATAGCCCTTCTGTTCGCAGATCTGATCATAGCGGTCGATCGCCGCTCTTGCCTCAGGCGTAGCCTGTACGTCGACTTCCAGATATCCGTCTTCCGTGATCGATATGTTTAAGGTATAAGGGTCTTCGACATAGAAATCGAGGTCCGGATCATTTGTCTTGGCGCCGGTAAAGGAAACATCACGATAGCTGCCGACCAGCCTCGCTAACGCTTCGGCGACTTCTTCGTCGCTCATCAGATCCGCATCGAAATCCGAGTCTTCCATTTTGGCCTTGACCATTTCATTTTCTTCGAATTCTTTCTGAACGAAGCCGCCGATCTCACCGCCCGGATAGACTCTTCCCTGACTGGATTCCCCGTTCCTTATCGTGTATATCATGTTTCTGTTGACCCAATAGCCGTTCTCTTTTCCGGCAAGATAATGCATCACCTTGCCTTCAAAGACGATGAAGCGGGTCGTGTCATCGTAGTGAGAGATCAAGCCGCAGGTACCGCGTATGGATAAAGAGACGTTCTGTGTTTCGAATGTGAGTTCCTCCTCTTCCGCCAGCTTGTCGCTCACGCAGAAGAACAGGCTCCCTTCTTCCAGGAAGATCTTCAGCTTCTTTCCGTCCTGGCTGATCGAAGTCTTCGTATTCTGGTCCATCTTGACGAGTCTGTTTTCGTCTAACATGATCCAGTCATAGCTGAGCTTTTCGGTACCGACATCGTAACCGTCATAGAGGTTCATGCCGGCAAAGGCTTCGACATCTTTTTCGCCGTCATTCACTTTGGTGTTTCCTTCAAAGCGTTCCAGTACGATCTGTTTTCCTTCTGCCTGGCTGACTGGTGTTTCACCGGTACCACTGCCGGAAGAACAGCCGCAAAGAAGGAGTGTTATAAGCAAGACAAGGAGTAAACGAAGTTTCATAGGAAGACCTCCTGACTTCATTTTATCAAAGGGGAAAATATGATAAGGAACAAAACGGTATAAAAATCATAAAGAAGATCATTAGGTTAGCATTTGCTAACTAAAACGTGTATAATAAAAGCGTCAAAGGAATTTGACCCACAGACTCTCCCTCTATGTGTTTCTTTTAAAGAAATCCATAAACATCCCGCACGCCGTTCTCCTGTGTTGTCCGTGCGGGTTTTGTTTTGTTCAAAAAACCTTTTGTTTATCGGCCTTTTCGTGTAAAATATCCTTGTCGCGAAGAAGAGACGAGTAAGATATCTAAGGACTCAAAGAGAGTTTCCGGCGGTGGGATGGAAACAGGCACATTTATCCGAATAAAAACTTGGAGCGAAGCGTTCGCCGCGTTAAGGCATAATGAAGGGCATGTCACAAGACATGAACTAAGGTGGTACCGCGTTATTAACGTCCTTAGAGATAGGGGCGTTTTATTTTAGTCCCGGAAAGGAAAGAAAAATGGAAAGAGAATTCAACGATCAGGAAAAAGTCAGACGTCAGAAGATGGAAGACCTGCGTGCCAAGGGCATCGATCCGTTTGGCCACGCATATGAAAGAAACGCCAACTCCAAGTCGATCAGAAACGACTACGATGCTTTCAGCAAGGAAGAGCTTGAAACAAAGAATGTCGAAGTATCGATCGCCGGCCGTATCATGTCCAAGAGAAGGATGGGCAAGATGTGCTTCATGCATATATTGGATAAGGATGGTCAGATACAGCTCGTCATCAACAAAGCGGATGTCGGTGAGGAAGTCTATGAACTCGTCAAGGCAAACGATATCGGTGACATCATCGGCGTCAAAGGCGTCGTCTACAGAACCAACCCCAACGACAACAACCCGAAGGGTGAGCTGTCCGTCTATGTAAAGGAATATACGCACTTATCCAAGGCCTTGAGACCGCTGCCGGAGAAGTTCCACGGTCTGACCGATGTCGAAGAGAGATACAGAAGAAGATATGTCGATCTGATCATGAACGACGAGGCAAGAAGGATCGCTTTCTTAAGACCGCAGATCATCCGTGCCATCCAGCAGAACTTTGACAGACAGGGTCTCGTCGAAGTTGAGACACCGGTACTCAACCCGATCTTAGGCGGCGCAAGTGCCAGACCGTTCATCACGCATCACAACGCGTTAAACAAGGAATTCTATCTGCGTATCGCGACTGAGCTCTACTTAAAGAGACTGATCGTCGGCGGCATGGAGGGTGTCTACGAGATCGGAAGGCTCTTCCGTAACGAAGGCATGGACCTCAAGCACAATCCGGAATTCACGACAGTCGAAGCGTATGTTGCCTACTCCGATCTGGAAGGTATGATGAAGCTTTGCGAAGGCTTGTTCGAAGAAGTCTCCATGAAAGTCTTAGGCACAACGGAACTTCAGACCGGCGATCATACGATCTCCTTGAAGGCTCCGTTCAAGAGAGTCAATATGACTGATGCGGTCAACGAAAAGACCGGCAAAGATTTCCGCAACATCACATTGGAAGAAGCGGAAGAAGTCTGCAAGACTTATCATCTCGAACTGCAGAAGCACGAACATGACTTAGGCCACATCATCAACAATCTGTTTGAATTGCTGTGTGAAGAAGACATGACCGGTCCGGTCTTCGTCTATGGCCATCCGCTGGAGATCTCGCCTCTGGCAAAGAAGGATCCTCAAGACCCAAGATTCACATTAAGATTCGAACTGTATATCAACGGCACCGAATATGCCAACGCCTTCACCGAGCTCAACGATCCGGTCGATCAGTATGAGAGATTCGAGAACCAGCTCAAGGCCAAGGAACTGGGTGACGACGAAGCAAACGATATGGACCTCGACTATGTCGAAGCTCTGGAATACGGCATGCCTCCGACAGGCGGCATCGGTATCGGCATCGACCGATTCGTGATGTTATTGGCCGGAACGGATTCAATCAGAGAAGTCTTGTTGTTCCCGACCATGAAACCGAGAGAAGGCGAAAAGAATACGATCAAGAGGATCGAGACTCCTGAAAAGGAAGAAGTCATCGACTTCTCCAAGGTACAGATCGAACCGTTATTTGAAGACTTCATCGATTTTGAGACTTTCCAGAAAGCGGATTTCAGAGCCGTCAAAGTATTGGCTTGCGAAGCCGTTCCCAAATCCAAGAAACTCTTGAAGTTCACGCTGAATGACGGTTCAGGAAAACAGAGAACGATATTATCCGGTATTCATGAATATTATGAACCGGAAGAGCTTATCGGCAAGACCTGCATCGCTATCGTCAATCTGCCGCCAAGAAAGATGATGGGCATCGATTCGGAAGGCATGTTGATATCGGCTGTACATCACGAAGAGGATGCGGAAAAGCTGCATCTGCTTCAGGTCGATGCGCACATCCCGGCCGGCGCAAAATTATATTAAATAGAAACACACTGGGTAGACTCGTTGATCGGGTCTGCCTTTTGTTTAACAGATAAAATAGCTAACAGGGACTGATGGTTATATTAAGCGGTATAATATCCTCAAGGAGGTGTACTATGAACGGCAAATATCAGCCCGGACAGAAAGTCTTTCTGACCGGAGGAAAAAAAAACCCGATCAAGGAAGCGACCGTTCTGAAGTATACCGGAGGTTTCTATACGATCCGCTTTGAAAACGGCGGTGGTGTCAAAGTAAGAGGGTCCAGGATCTATCCTTCCAGAGAAGAAGCAGAGGCAGCGATCCTAAACAGAGCTCGATAAATCGGTATATGAAAGGGGTAGGATCGTTTTGGAGATAGCAAAGTTAAAGCTGAAAGACCTGCAGCCTTCACAGTTTTATATATCAGAAGCGAAACTGAAAGATGTTGAATGCTGGCTTGATCCGGAGAATCTGTCCGGTTTTCAGCCCATCCCCGTGAAGCTACTGGATGGCAAACCTGTCATGACGGATGGTCACACCCGCGCTGTTGCCGCCTTAAGAGCCGGACTGACAACGGTGCCGCTGGCCTGGGATGAAGATGATCTGGATTGGGATATGTACCGTGCATGTGTGCAAGCATGTCTGAAGAGGAACATCTTATCACCCGCGGATCTGCTGGCATGGATCATACCCGAAGAAGACTACAGAGAAAAATGGGACACCTGGTGTGATGCTATGCAGGCGGAAATTGAGAATAGCAGAAGGTGACAAACCTGCTAATATTTGTCAACACTTAAGTTGCCGGATTATAGCTTTCAGTAAATCCATGACAAAAAGACCAGACCAAAAATCTGGTTTTTAAAACCAGTGCTGCTCAGCCTTCAGCTATACTGATTATTTTGTTTTATCGTATTCATTCAAGACTTCGGTTACTCTTGAATGATAGATCCTTAGAGACTTGTTGAAAGCAGCGAACATCGCTACACGATAAGGCTTGCCTTCGTTTCTTTTCTTCATGAAGTATTCGCATACAGGATCTCCGCCATAAATGGATTTGTGCTTATTGACCGAATCCATCAGTTCATAGCCAAGCTTTCTGAGATTTGAAGATCCTCTTTTTGAGATGTGCCTTTTTGTCCCGGTAAACTGTCCGGATTGATAGGGTGGCGCATCAATCCCGGCATAGGCGAAGTGTTGAAGCAGCTAAAGAAATCCTGGCTGCCAGCCGTAATAAAAAGTCAGATATCAAGATTTTTCCAAAGGTGGAACACGCCTTGGGTATTACTTATTTTGAGGAGTATTCTCAGGTTGTTCATGAGTTTCTTGCAAAAGTGTTCGAATAAAAACAAAAAAAACATATCAGATAATGGGAATTTAGTTATATTGCCACACGGATATTATCAAGGCTAGTGGCGCGATTCATCGGATGAGTTCCTTGAGAAGGCAAATCAGAGTTTTTCTTTTAAGATGTAGTGATGACCAACCGATCGATTAAAACATATTCAAAATACTGATCTGTATACAAAATCAGCTGATCACAGGATCGTTATTCCGGTCTCCAGAATCCAGGACATACCTCATAACCGCAGAAAGATAGCAGTTGATACGTCGATCTGTCTGGTTAGATATTTTGGTGTATCAGAGAAATATTTCGTCAGTCTTCATAATGATATTGATGCAAGAAACGCCAAAACAGAAATGGCAGACCCATATGACAAGATCAACCCGCTTGCTGCCATGAAACCTTTTATTTGAATAATTGAAATAATGTATCATACATCAAAGATCCCTGAAATACAGGGATTTTCTTTTAATATATTATATTTCGCATAATATGCGTTATCTCCATAT
>JAZQIF010000070.1:0-3986 GCA_045540935.1 Erysipelotrichaceae bacterium
GAATTCTTCGATCTTCTCTACTACAACTGCCACCCCACGATCCTTCAGGCCAATGTCCCGTATTTCTCTGCCGAGTATCCGGGCTACGTCTTAAGGAAACTGGAAGAAGAATATCCCGATCGTGACTTCTCTTTCTTACAGGGAGCAGCCGGCGATATCTCCTCAAGATTCGTAAGAGACGGCCAGGACTACGAAGCATTGCAAAAGCTGGGCGATGCCTTATTGAAAGATATTGGTTCCTTATTGAAAGAAGATTCTGAAAAGAAAGACCTCATCCTTCAATACAAGGAAGCTGAGATCGAATTCGACCATGAGTTCACACCGATCGATCTCTCCAGGATCCGAAGCGATCTGTCGGAACGCGAACTTGAAACGATACGCCTGGGGCAGATCGAACGGGCAAAACTGGAAAAGAAAAACAATGCGATCTTCGGCTCACCGATACAGAAAGCGATCATTTCCGCCCTGGAACTAAGTGCCGTTAAACTCATCTTCTTCCCCAACGAGATCTTCTCCGCCTATATGGACTACATCGATCTTGATAAGGAACTTCTTGTCTCCTACTCCAACGGCTATGGACCATACGTCCTTCCGATCGGTTTTCAATACATCACTTACGAGATGTTCACCGATACTCTGACACAGGGATCCAAAAAAAGGATCATTTCGACCCTTCAGAATATATGATCAGCCAAAGCACTCCTTCGATGATATAAGGAGTGCTTTTCATTTTGACAGGTCTGAGGACCCTGTAAGTACGGGACCCTCAGCCCACATTGCCTGACAAGAGGTCAGAGGCAGAGCCTCAGCTCCTTGACATAGAAGTCCGGATTCAGGACTTCCTTCCCCTTTTCCCACCTGCTCGCCGCAGGGATCGAAGCCTTGAAGCGCAAAGCTGCATCCTTGAACAGACTGAGATAGAGAACATCCTCCCCTTTGTGTTTCTTCTTGCATACGGCATAAGCCGTCGAATACATCCTCGAACTGAGTTCTTTCACCGTTTCAGCAGAAAGCCCGGGAAGAAGATGCATATACAAGCTTTCATCGTAACGATACTCATAGATCTGCCCTTCTTTTCCGCTAATGGAATTCTTCAGCTTTCTTAAGATCCTTCTTTTGGAAAGCTCATCTGCACCGTAAGCAAACTTTACGGCTCTTTCTTCACCGGTCACAAGGTTTCTTCTTTTTACGATCTCAAATGTTTTTGCCATATGGGCTCCTTTCTTTCGAGCACAACAAAAAAAGGCTCGAACATAATGGACGGACTAATCCCATCCATTATTTTCAAACCTTTAAGTATCAGACTATCGAGGCCCTTTACGGCAGATTTATGATATCAGATCCGTAAAGAAAATCAAGGGAGTTTTGCTGCTGATTTGCTGCTGAAGAAATGCCGATCGCACATTACGATTTGTATCTCAGCAATATCTTTGTCGTCACGATCGTCGATAAGGTGATCAATGTGACCGAGATCTGTAAATAATACGCCTTAGGAAGGATGAAGTATGACAGGATGACCAGAGCCATCGACGTACATCTGGCTAAAGACAGGTAGGTCTCCTTGGCCACGATCCTTGCCGTCATCTCATCGGCATAGCGGCCGATGATGTTGGCGGAAAGATAGGAATAAGAGTTGTCATAGAAGGCGGCCGCCATCGCATTTCCGATGCCGTAGAAGATCGCTCCGACGGTATTCGGTACAAAGATCAGCGAATACGTCGATAAGATTTTGAACAGGACACCGATCTTCATTGTCCTTTCGATGCGGTCTCTACGTAAGACCTTCTTCAGCAGATAATACGAGAAGATCATGATGAAGGAGAACAGCGTCTGTAACTTCGAATACGTGCCGCCGCTTCCGGCCGCCTCATAGATCAGAAGGCCTATGACGTTCAGTCCTACCCCATCCCGTAATCCGTAGAAGAAGACGGCGATGCAATGATCTCTCCAGACCTTGTCCTTCAAAGACAATGCCTTTAACAAAGAAGAATCCTTGTCTTTGGATCGGGCAGACATCGATAAGGCCATGAAGATGACAAAGATGAAGATGATGATGATCGAAAACAAGATGAAGCGATAGCCTTCCATCTCACTTGCCGTATTGGCTAAAACAAAGCTCGAGAATATCGGCGCAAGTAAGGAAGTGATATTGGAAAAGATGCCGTTGTACGCCAGGAACGAAGCTCTTGTCTCTACGCTTGAGACGATCTGGTTGCAGGTATTGGCAGAGAAATAATAGAATCCCTCGCCGGAACCGATGATCGCCGCAACGATCAGCACATAGAAGGGATTGACTTCAAACAGCGGTCCTGCCAGCAAGGAGAACACCAGACCCAGGGTGATGAATACAAGACCCAGGGTATAGGTCAGTGTGAAGGAGTGCTTCTTGCTTAAGTGATTTCCCAGCATGAAAAAGACAGGGAACAGGCCGATACGGACGATGATATATAAGCACATCAGCGGCAAAGAGCCTGTATAGATGTACAGGTAAACGGAAATGAACTGTGAGACTAAAGTCGCACCGAAATTGAAGACAGTATTGAGCATCACCGTCTTTTTCTCTAAAGGATTCATGCCCTACAATCATAGCGCATTTTTCTTCAGAAAGAACACAAAAAGAAAGGCCTTTGTCTGATTTTACAAAGGCCTGAATAATGTAAGCGTTTAAAGCTCTTCGCCGTTGGTCTCGATGACCTTCTTGTACCAGAAGAAGGAGTCTTTTCTTCTTCTTGAAAGATCACCTGTACCGTCATCGTACTTGTCGACATAAACAAAGCCATAGCGTTTTGCCATCTCACCGGTCGAAGCGGAAACGACGTCGATCCAGCCCCAAGGCGTATAACCCATTAAGTCGACACCGTCATTGACGGCTTCCTTCATCTGTTCGATGTGTTTCTTCAGATAATCGATACGGTAAGAGTCATGAACACTGCCGTCTTCCTCGAGCTTGTCGTAAGCGCCTAAACCGTTCTCGACGACCATGAGCGGGATCTGATAGCGGTCATAGATCTCATTGAGCGAATAGCGCAGTCCCTCCGGGTCGATCTGCCAGCCCCAGTCGGAAGCCTTGAGATATGGATTGGCGACGCCGCCTACCAGGTTTCCGCCGGCTTTGGCCAGGACATCCGGATTGGCGGATTCGCAGCCCGACATGTAGTAAGAGAAGGTATAGAAGTCGACTTTGCCTTCTTTGAGAAGCTCATCATCGCCTTCTTGCTTCCTGATGTGGATATCGTGTTCCTTGAAGTAACGGTCGATGTAGGAAGGATAATAGCCTCTGACCTGTACATCCGAACAGAACCAGTTGACGATACGCATCTGTTCCTGACACTTCAGGACATCCTTCGGATCGCAGGTATACGGATACTTGGTCGCAAAGATCGACATATTGCCCATCTTGAACTGCGGATAGTATTCATGGGCATACTTTACCGCCTTTGCCGAAGCAACGAACATGTGATGCAGGCCTTGGAAGCGGACTTCCGGCTCATCAGGCACCTTGTTGATCGGACCGTTGAAGCCCTGGATGGTACCTAAGGACAAGACCGCACCCATCGGCATCGTACCGGAGTTGATCTCGTTGAAGGTCAGCCAGTATTTTACTTTGTCTTTGTATCTTTCAAAGATCGCCTTGCAGTAATTGAAGTAGCAGTCGATCAGTTCCCTGCCATACCAGCCGTTGTATTTTTCGACCAGGGCATAAGGAAGCTCATAATGGGAGATCGTGACCAGCGGTTCGATGTCATATTTCTTCAATTCATCGAAGACCTTGTTATAGAATTCGAGACCCTTTTCGTTCGGCTCTTCTTCCATGCCGGTCGGGAAGATCCTGGTCCAGTTGATCGACATGCGGAAGACCCTGAAGCCCATCTCGGCTGCCAGAGCGATATCTTCCTTGTAATGATGGTAGAAGTCTGTCGCTTCTTTGGAAGGATATAAAGTGCCTTCCTCAAATTCCGGTGTGACTCGTTTTGGTGAAGTGTGGG
>JAZQIF010000071.1:0-11281 GCA_045540935.1 Erysipelotrichaceae bacterium
TGATATTATCATATCACTTCGGAAGACCCTACGCTGCAAGCAGAGGGGAAATGCCCACTAACTCAAGACCTGCCACTGGCAGCTCTTTCGTTCATTATAACTGCCAAATGTTTCATGGTAATAATTCGTATCCAGGATGGTTTCACATCCCAGATCCGGATTCTTTCCACCCGGACATGCCTGTGGAGGCGCTGGTGGAGGAATTGGTTCTTCTTTTGGTTCTGGAATCGGCGTTGTTTCATACTTAGGCTCAGATTCCGATGTCGTCTGAGAAACCGGCACAGGTACCGGATTGTCCTCAGGTGCAGGGGTTGGCTGCGGGGCTGTGTGCTGCTCTAGAACGGTCTCGTTTTGTTTCAAGTTGAGAAAGAAGCGTTTTTCGGAACTCCAGGCCCTTAGGCGCTATTTTTCTTTATCATCTCAACTTATGATTTCACTGAAAAATAGCGATTATGATCTATTTCAAAAGATAGCCGAAGCTATCTTTTGATCTTATCATAAACTGCAGGAATAGGAGTATCTGCCGCTGCCGACATCATAAGCTTTGCCATCCGGAAGCACGATGTGTGCTTTGCTGTTACATGGCACTGTGACATCAAGATAGAAAATACCATCTTTCTTCTTCCAGTCAACTTCGATATCACCTTGCATGCTCCTGAATCTTCTATGACAGTAATCCAGTTTTTCGGCAGGTAGCGGAGAGACTTCGAATGTCCTGTATCCGGCTTCCAGAGGCTTGATGCCTGCCAGGTTGGCAAAGATCCATTCAGCAACGCAGCCGAAGGCATAGTGATTGAAACTCAGGCTGTTCGGATTTCCCTGTTCATCATAACCAAAGCAGTTCTCCCAGATCGTCGTTGCGCCTGCTTCCACTTCCGAAAGCCAGGATGGGGCTTTCTTTTGCCACAGCATCTTTTCTGCGATGTCAGCTCTGCCGATCTTCACCAGCGCATCCAGCAGATATGGTGTTCCCAGGAATCCGGTATCCATGACACCGCCATTGGCATCGATGATCTCCATCAGTTTTTTTGCGAATGTATCCTTAAAACCATCCGGAACCAGATCGAAACTGATCGGCATGACATAAGCGCCCATAAGCTGTGAAGGCATCGTACCATCGGTTCTGATCACACCCTTCTGTATCGCGTCCTTCATCTTGGAGGCGATCTCTTCATATCTGTCTTCATCCTCTTTCCTGTTCAGGATCTTTGCGATCATCGCCATCGTGGAAATAGAATAGTATCCGAAGATCGGCGCTGTATAACAGGAGCTTTCTGCCATGATATTTTTCAGATTCTTCATATCGATGCCGTTCCTGTTCTGGGAAGGAATGAGCCATTCGCCATAGTGATAACCGGTATCCCAGAGATAATTCTCGATATCAGCAGGAAGTGTCGATTTCTTCGGCTTTTTTAACGCGGCCGTGCGTATGATGAATTCACACCACTTTTTCATCGTCTCGTATTGTTGCTCCAGTATCCGGATATTCCCGGTCACCTCGTACATCGACCATGGTACGGTAACAGCCGCATCTCCCCAACCTGAAGAGGTTGCTTTACCTTTTTCACCCACGGAGAGATTGATGAATCTTGCCATCATAGGATAGTTGCCATTGCATGGTACGACCATTGGAATGACGCCATCATCTCCCTGATCACAGGTCATGTTCTCAAGCCAGCGGGTAAAGAAAGCCGTGCAGTCTTCGTTGAGCATGGCAGTCCCGGAATAGACCTGCATATCACCAGTCCAGCCGGCCTTCTCTCTTTGCGGACAATCCGTCGGTATCGACAGCATATTGGAAGTCTGTGACCAGCGGATATTCTGATAAAGACGATCGATGTCCGGATCAGATGTTTCAAATGTCCCGTTATCTTCCTTGCGGGTAGACAGGACGATCGCTTCAAAGTCCTCTGCTTTCACATCATCCACCCCTTCCACTTTCACATAACGGAAACCATGATAGGTGAAATGCGGTTCAAACACTGCCGATCTGCCATTGCTGATATAGACATCCTTCTGATCAACGCCTTTCCCGACTCCGCCAGCAGCCATGATATTGTTGAAGTAATTCCCCTGTCTATCCAGCACCTCGCAATGTTCAAGACTTACGCTTTTCCCGGCTGGCAGATCGACTTTCACTCTGACCACACCGGCCATATTCTGCCCGAAATCGATAATCGTCTCGCCCTTCGGGCTCTTTGTTATGTTCACGGCCTTGAGGATCTTCATAGCTTCTACCGGTTCACCCAGCTGTGCGACCAGATTATCTTTTCCATAGTCTTTCTTCCTGCAGAACTTCCAGCTGCCGTCATCATAAGAGGCCTCAGACCAGCCTTCGATCTCCTGATTTGCGTCATAGTATTCACCGGCATAAAGATCTGCGCTCAATACCGGTCCGTAGCTCGCTTTAACGGATGTATCGGACATGATCAGTTCTTTGCTGCCGTCATCATAAGTCGCTTCCAGCTGGAAAAGGATCGCATGTCTTCCGTCTGTTACCATATCCGGCTTTGCCAGAGGACAGAAATACCATCCGTCCGCCACTTGCATGCCCAGAACGTTTTTCCCTTCGTTCAGCAGATCGGTGACATCATAGGTCTGATAGCACAGATACTTCTTATAGACGGTATGTTCCGGTGCAAAATATCTTTCATCCGGCCTCTTGCCATTGACTTCCAACTCATAGGAACCATGGCATGTCGCATAGACTCTCGCTTTCACAGGCTTTCCTTTCAGCTCAAATCCTTTTCTGAATAAGGTAGCCGGATTCTGTTTACCGAAACCGGTCTTCCTTCTTTTCGTCTTCAAAGGTGAGATTGCCCATTCTGCTTTCCAGTCACTTCTTTGAAGCAGTGCCGTTTCAAAAAGCGCATCCGTCTGAGCTGTTTTGCCATGATCATCTTTTATTTCCACGGTTACTTCATAGGTCATCGAGCTCTTCAGTCTTTTTCCTTCGTAGGGAATAAAGGTATTCTCTTGCGACTCTATGAATCCTGTATCCATTACGATGTCGCCATCTTTTTCTTTTACGATGATCCGATATCCGCTTTGCATCGTATCCGGTGTTTCGCTTTTCATTTTCCAGGAAAAGTATGGCTGCCTGTCTATGCCAAGAGGGTTCCTCATTGACAGAATCTTAAGATCATAAATCGTCATATTATAGTCCTTCCTATCATTTCTTAACTTAATGATAGTATGCAATCATCCTTATTACATCGCTTTTTCTTGCGCTGATACTATTAAAAATTGCTGTAGTATATTACGATTGATTCAAGAGGATACACTTATGTTTGAAAAAATCAGATTCACATACTTCGAAGGAAACTACGACACTGCCTCCAACAGGAAAGACAAACTGAATGAAGAAATGATCAGGATCTATGGCAAAAAGGAAGAAGGCTTGAGCGGTGATACATCCTTTTCAATCACCGGCAAGACTTCCTTTATCCTGGGCAGACCGATGGATCCTGTAAGAGAAGACAATCTCGTCTGTCTGCAGTCTTTCTCCTATATGGAGACCAGATCAGGCTATTACACGAAGAGATCAGCTTATCCTTCGATCCTTTTGTGCTATACCTACGAAGGAGAGGGCGAACTTGTTTATCGTGGGAAAACATATAATCTGCGACCGAAAGATCTGTTTGTGATCGATTGCGGGGACTTTCATGAATACTACACGATAGGCGAGAAATGGACCCAGTGTTCCTTGCATTTCTTTGGGGGCAATGCGCTTTTCCTGTATCAGCAGCTCTTTCAAGAAAATGGACCTGTCTTCCATTACGATCTGAATCTGTTCCAGCCGGCTCTGGAAGAGATCCTGCTCATGCATAATTCCAATGATCCGTTGAAAGACTATCGCTTCTCCATCCTTCTGTCACAGCTTCTTTTGGACTTGCATCAAAACGAAATGAAACAGAACAGCGATGCTGTCTTTCTTTTACAGGACTATATCGATGCTCATTTCACCGAAGACCTGTCTCTGGACACCCTGGCAAGGGAAGCCTCCTTAAGCAAATACCATCTGCATCGCCGCTTCAAGGAAACATTTGGTATGACTCCGAAAGCCTACATCAATGCCTTACGCATGAGACAGGCCGGAATATTGCTGATAGGATCGGACCTGCCTTCCTATAAGATAGGAATGATCGTCGGTTATCCCAGCGAAGCCATATTCATCTCACAGTTCAAGAGACATTATCACATGACACCAGGTCAATACAGGAAATCAGTCAGATAATAACGGTTTATTCATCTGTCTGTTTTTCTTTTCCGACGCGGAAGGCTCAGAAGTATCTGAGGTAGTATCCATGGTTTCCTTTACGGTTTCTTTGGACTTCTGCTCGTCCTGCTTCTTTACCATATCCGCAACAGTTTTCTCAGCTTCCTTGCTGATCTCTTCCGATGCTTTCTTCGCCCCGGCAACGACTTCTTTACCTGCCGAAGGAAATGTAGGTGCCGGTGTATCCTGGAAGGCTTTTGTTACCGTGCATCCGCTCATGCACAGGAGGACCACCAATACTGCAGCAATTCATATTGTCTTCATGTTCATTAAGCTTCTTCCTCTTTGCCATATATCAGCAGAGGCTTTTCATCGATCGCATCAAGACGCGATGCCGCAAAAGACCCACTTATTTTCGTTATTCTTTTTTTCCATTTTGTTTACCCGTAATACTTATGATCCTGCCAATCTGCATCGGCTATTATCAGCTTATATCGTTTTAACATGCGGGATGGTACAAGTTTGAATTATGGAACATCCGCCAACTGTACGCTGTTTCAATATCGGTCACATTCTGACCGGACGTCGATCCGCTCCAAACACGGTCCTCCGCCGTTTCCTGCCCGGTCGTGCTTGTTTGTGCCTCTGTCCGGTTCAGGTATAATACTTATATACAGGAACGATCAAAACAATGATAAAGAAACTCAGAGATCAGATCAATTCTTATTTCGTGGGAAAAGAAGATGTCGTGGATGATCTTTTGATCTGTCTTCTTTCCGGGGGCCATGTCTTACTTGAAGATGTGCCCGGTGTCGGCAAGACCACATTGGCCAGGACTCTTTCTTCCAGCATCGACTGCAGTTTCGGCCGGATCCAGTTTACTCCGGATACGCTGCCGTCGGATGTGACCGGCGTTTCGATCTACAACATGACGAGCGGCGACTTCACCTACAAGGAAGGCGCCATCATGCATCAGCTGATCCTCGCCGATGAGATCAACCGGGCCTCACCGAAGACCCAGGCCGCCTTGCTTGAAGCCATGGCGGAAGGGCAGGTCAGTGTTGACGGTCAGAAACATCAGCTTCCGCAGCCTTTTATGGTCATTGCGACCCAGAACCCGATCGAATTCCTCGGGACCTATCCTCTGCCGGAAGCCCAGCTGGACCGTTTCATGATGAAACTTTCGATCGGCTATCTTGATAAGGACGAAGAGATCCGATTGGGCAAAGATTTTCTTAACGGAAAGACCGTTGAGACCCCGCCGGCCGTCTGCAAAGGCGAAGACATCCTGGCTTTGCAGAAAAAGACCGAAGAGGTCCATGTCAGTGACCGTCTTTTGACATATGTTCAAAACATCATCGCCGCAAGCAGAGAAGATGAAAATTTTGTCTTAGGCGCCAGTCCCCGGGCGATGCTGATGCTGATACGAGCCGCACAGGCAAGGGCTCTGATCGAAGGAAGGGACTTCGTCAAACCGGATGATGTCCGCAAAACGGCAATCAACGTCCTGCACCACCGGCTGGTCCTGAGCTCCGAAGCCCGGATCCTCAAAAAGAATGTCGATCCTCTTCTCAGAAAGCTTATTTCCTCTATAGAGATCCCGCTGGAGTGAAAGAATGCGCAGAAACCGGATCATCCTGATGATTTTGTGGATCCTTTCCCTGATCTTCATCACCGTTTCCGGCACGCAGACCGCATACGGTTTTTTCATATTGCTTACGATGATCCCTTTTTTGTCGCTTTTTTATATATTTTTGGTCAATCACTATTTCAGGATCGATCAGCACATCAATGGTCATGATCTGATCGCCAACCATCGATCCGATTATGAATTCATCCTGCAGAATGACAGTTTCATTCCCTTTGCCGGTATCCGTGTCCTATTCTTCCCGGATTTTTCTTCTGTCAGTGACCCTGATATGCAAAGTGAATACGAGCTCTTCTATGGCAACCGCATCGTCAAACGGAATTCTTTGATCTGCCGCTATCGTGGCGAATACCACATTGGAATCAAAGCTGTCGCGATCCAAGACTTCTTCAGGCTCTTCAGCTTCACCCGCAAGATCAGAAGGCCGCTTTTTGTCAGAGTGAAGCCGGACATCATCCGACTTGATGATCTTGCATCGGACAGGGAGACCTTAAACACCTTGAGAGAAAACAGCTTCAGGCGCAATGTCGCTGACTTTTTACTGAGAGACTACATCCCCGGTGACGATCTCAGATTCATCAACTGGAAAGTTTCTGCCGCTTCGCAGAAACTGATGGTGAGACAGATGAACGGTGAAGAGCGTCAGGGCATCGCTTTGATCATGGACTCCTGCCGCTATACAGAAGACCCCAGGGAATATCTGCCCATTGAAAACAAGATCCTGGAAACCATCATCGCCCTGGATCTTTACTTCTTACAGAAAGCGATCCCGGTGACCATTTACCTTGAAGAAGAAACCATTAAGGAACTGAGCGGCGATTCCCTGCACAGTTTTGAAACAAACTACGAACGGCTCTCGGCTTTCCGCTTCAGCAGCGCCAAAAGGCCGGCTGCTCTCTGCAGCGGGATCCTTTCCTCAAATACGTTGTTCAATAAAGCGATGGTCTTTCTGATCCTCGGCCGGATGGATCCGTCCTATTCCTCTTTGATCGGACTGCTGCGGCAGCGTGATCTGCCGCTGACCGTCGTCGTGATCGGCGATCGGCCCGTTGTTGCTCTCAGTCAGATCCAAAGCGGCGAAAACACCGGCTTCCTCTTCATTAAAACGGACGACGACTTAAGAGAGGTGCTATGATCTTCGATCTTTTGCGTGACCTCATCCATCTGCTGCCTCTGAGCCTGGCGGTCTGCCTGGGTCTTTTTTCCGATCCGAAGATCCCCGTCGTTCCGCTTTGTCTGAGTTCAGACTTCTTCTTTCTTTTCCTGCTATATCAGAACAAACAAAGACGCCTGTTGATAAGCATATCGTCTGCCGCCATATTCCTTCTTTACTTCCTGATCTGTGGCTTGCCGGCCGATGCCGGCCGCTATCTGCTGATCGGCGCCGTCTGTTTATCGTGTCTTCTTATCATCAAAGCGATCGAACGCCATCTTTTCAGCCGTTATCTTGTGATCGGCGCCTGCTTCTTCCTGTTGTTTCTGTCGATCGTCGATAAAGCCAAAACAGACAAGGCCGTTTTTCTGCCGTTCTTCTTTTTTCTGCTGATCAATATCGTTGAGATCATTCAGATCCGCTGGCCAAAACAAGGGAACACCGATCTTAACATGCACAGTCTCTATCTGGCTCCGTTGCTCCTGCTGATGATCCTGATGCTCGGCCGTTTCCAACTCCCGGACAGACCCTACGAATGGGATTTCCTCAAAGGCCCCAGCTGGTGGATCAGAGCCAAATGGGAAAGCCTTGTCAATAAGCACAACTTTTCTTCTTCAAGCGACAGCGACAGTCTTTTTACCGGGTTCTCGGATGTTGTTTCTTTGGGAAACGGTCTCTATAAAAATTCCCGCAGGATCATGAAGGTCAGTTCCAGTTATTACGGAAAAGACACCATCAAACTCGGTGGCAAGACCTTTGATACCTTTGAAGACCTGCACTGGATCAAGACCGATGAAAGCAGTCTCGACTACCGGACCTACGACGTTCTTGAGAGCCTCTGTGCCGTCATCTCCTCGGACGGAGACATTTATTTCGATCATCTGCGAAACGTCTATCTTGACATCGACTGCAGCGGCATCGTGACCGCCCACATCTTTCATCCGCTCAAGTCCCTGCCTTATATTGAGAAGACACCGCTCACTCAGTCCGGCGGCGACCTCTTTTTTGACTCAACGATAAAACCGTCCTACAGGATCCGCTTTTATCACTTCTTCCGCAATGACGAAGATCTTAAGAACGCGATCGCCGACCAAAGACCCGTCGATGCCGACACCTTCAGTGAAGCTTTGAAGATCGTCACTTCGGCCGATCCAAAGATCTGCACCTTTGAGGGTTATAAAACCTATCAGAAAACGATCCGTGACATCTACGGTCAAAAACCGCTGCTTTCCGCGAAAACCGCCGGACTTCTTGAAGAAACGGTCAAAGACGCTGCCACCGACTATGAAAAGCTGCTGGCCATCGAAAAACTTCTCCGTTCCCTGCAATACGATCTGGCGCCAGGCGTGCTGCCAGAAAGCGTGAATACCGCCGCCGATTTTCTGGACTACCTGCTTTTTGAAAGTCAGAAAGGCTATTGCGTGCACTATGCGACGGCTTTTGTCCTTTTGGCCAGAGCTCAGGGCCTGCCGGCCCGTTTTGTCCAGGGTTATGCTTTTTCCTTAAGAAATGGTCAGGCCGATGTCCGCTCTTACATGGCCCACGCCTGGCCGGAAGTTTATCTGGACGGTTTCGGCTGGCTGGATTTTGAACCGACTCCCCCGTCTCATTCAACAGCCGGCACACAGGAGAACCCCTCCATTGAAGAAAACACAAGCAGTGAGAACAGCCCCGTTCAGGATGATAACAAAGATCAGCTCAGTTTCTTTCCACTGTTTCTCATCAGCGTTGCTTTCGTGTTTGTTCTGATCGTGATCTTTCAGGTGCTGAATAAGATCCATTTTATCCGGCTGTCTTCGCAGCAGAAAGTTATGTTCCTTTTCAAACAGAACCTCAGATTGCTTAAACAGATGGGATCAGGTCTCAGAAAAGATGAGACCCTGAGCGAATTTGCCTTAAGACTTAAGAATACCCCTTATTTCCAGACTGCGGCTATCATACCGATCTACGAAGAACTGATCTATGGCGGCAGGACCGCAGAAGAAAACGATTTTGTTTTGTTTAAAGAAAACAAAAAACGGCTTATCCGGCTTTTCTTCGGCCGTCTCTTCAGCAGGATCAGGATCCGGAAATCCGCATAGATCCGCTCTTTCCATTACAGTATCGATCTGGAGGATCAGGCGATCGATATCAGCGGCTACAAACAGCTTCAGCTCATCTCGCAGCAGCAGAACGACAGTTATGACAAGGAACTGAAAACCTTCTTTGCCGCTCTGGATGAGACGAAAAGCAGTGGATATGAAGAAGATCATCTTGAATATGAAACAGCCGATGGGAACAAGATCATCTTCAAATACATCAGCTTCGATTTTGATGAAGATGAAAACGAGATCCTTTATCTGTATTGGGACGGAATCCTGCTGATACGATGATGTTTTCTGTCACATAAAATGACATTAACGATTGGATCATAAAAAAACACAGACTCAGCATTCAGCTGAGTCTTTTGATCGATCACGCTTCTTCAGTTCAAACATCTATATGATCTTTGCATAGGATCACGAATGTGATCCGATCTATGAAGACTTTCGGTCTATGCCGTGGAGCCTCTGTATAATAAGATCAGAATGATCGATCGTATTGCGAACGATCCGTTATCCATGAAAACATCATGTTCAGGAATTTACCATATGCCAGACAGATATATATTTAAACAGGGAGAAGGATGCGCCGATAATTCATCTTGCTGGAAGGTGTGTCTTGATGTGCAGGAAGGACGATATACAGCAGAAATACGTTATGGAGGTGCCGGCGGCGCATCATACAAGCTCTGTGAGATCGGCAAAGAGATCTTCGATCTGGCGGGAACTTTGAGGATGATGATCATAAAACGGAACAGCTGATCACAGATGGCGAAAGGATGCTGTACATATCGGCATTCGACAGCAAGTACAGAGAACTCTGCCCCTGGGCGGGATCATAAGTTTTGATGGAAAATAACCTTGGACCACGAATACTATGATAATGTTTCTAAACGCATCATCGATGCTTCAAGCCAACTAAATAAATGACGCCGCACTTCTGAACAGCACTGATAAAAGTGTTTTCAGTTTCATCCCAATCTGAAAGCAGGATGTCTGTATTTCTCTTTCATCAATTGTTTTCCTCACGTTTGTTTCCACCTTCAGGATCAGATCTCTCTGCTTTTGAGAAAAATAAAAAGGAGATATGGAGCGGATCTCCGCTATCTCCTTACAAGCTCTTTTACTGCTGCCGCTAAGCTTAATTCTGACCTCTGGTGAACACCAGCATGCAGTAGTCTTCTTCTGACATGTACATCGTTGAATAGATGTATTCCCTTCCTTCATAAGCGAAGTAGGAATAGACATAGATGATCAGTTCGCCCTCTTCATCGACGAGCTTTATGCCATCGCCTTCGAAACCGCCGGCGAAAGTCGAATAGCCGACATCCTCATCGCTTTCTTCAAAAACATCGTCGTTGAAGGAAGCAAGACGCGGATGCAGATCGATATAGAATATCGCATTGTCATAATCGATATCGATATCAGCCAAGCCGATCTCATTGAAGACAAAACCATCGTTAGGATCATCATTCAGATAGTAGATCCTGAATTTCCATTCACCAGGCATGTAGCTGGCATAAGGATAATAGGCATCCTCAGGAAAACCGGTATACATCCATTCTTCAAGGAAATCAAAATCAGACCAGTTCACTTCGTTCCCGGAAAGCATATAAGGGGTGAACGCGCCCCTGCTCAGTTCAGCTGAATTCTCTTTTTCACTGACTGCACGGGCAAAAGGATCGTCGCTTTCGACCGGTTCGCTCACATCGATCGTTTGAACATTTTCGGGTACTGCTGCATCATTCGTTGCACAGCCAAACAGACACACTGACATCAGCAAAGAAACAAGAATAAGTGATAACTTTTTCATTATCAGATCCTTTCTGCCAAAGTGGCCATACATTTTTATGATATTCATTATACAGTAATACTATGCAACATTTTAATAATGACCGAATAAATGGTCCTGGCATTGCAGAGAAGATACACTATTCACCGGTCTTCCTGTATTGAGCGATTCTCCGATCAAGCGTTGAGAGCGATACATTCAACTTCTTGCGCATATATTCTTTCGTGATCTCCTTGGATTGCCACTTAATAAATTACCCCGGGTCAAGACCTCAATCGCATAGCGATTGCCTGGCTTCGCCAGCGGGGTATTCAAACCAGCGATGCCAGAAAGACCTATCGAAACAGGTATAACTGCTTATATTCTTCGCAATCTTGTCCCTGATTCT
>JAZQIF010000072.1:0-2191 GCA_045540935.1 Erysipelotrichaceae bacterium
CCCTGCGTTGCCTTACGGATCGTGAAGATATTGAGACGGTTCGGTCCCATGCCCATCAATCCTCTCATGCCGGCAGTTCCGAATGCGACATCCGTAAAGAAGGCATCCTTGATCTGCTGTTCGCTCATGTCTTTCAGTTCCTGCCTCTGTTCATCGGAGAGGTTTGGATGATTCAGCCACTTTTCGTAAATTTCTCTGTAGTCCATTTTTCCTTTTTTCCTTCCAGTTAAAATAAGGGAAGATCTATTTCTTCCCTTTTGTTGTTTTACTCAATTACTTTCTGTGTTCTTAAGATGTCTTCGATTGCTGCGATTGCTGCATCTTCATCTTCACCTTCACAAGTAATCGTGATCTCTGATTGAGTAGGGATGCCTAATGACATAACTCCCATGATCGATTTCATATTGACGGATCTCTCCTTGAATGAAACCTTAACATCACATTTGAATTTACTTGCAGCGTTTACAGCAACTGTAGCAGGACGAGCATGCAAACCTACAGGGTCAACAACTAATACCTTGATTTCTTTCATGACCTTCCCTCCATTTCTTCCAAGGATCAAAAATCCTTATGAACTTATTATAGAATTGTAAGCGCTTATATTCAAGACATTCGACGGAATTTTTTTTATCGAAAAAGGTCACTTGTGGTATGTCTCATGATTGAGGATCTTGAAGCTCCGATAGATCTGTTCCAGCAGGATGAGCCTGGTCATCTGGTGCAGAAAAGTCAGATCGGAAAGCTTGATCTTTTCATTCGCCCTCTCCCTGAGTTTGTCCGACAGGCCGAGACTTCCGCCGATCACAAAGGTGATCTTCGGATGATTGTTGAATAAGGAATCGATCTTTTCCGCCAGGGAAACCGAATCGATGGAACGCCCGTGCAGATCCAGAAGGATCACATAATCATTGGCATCGATCTTATCCAGAGCTCTTTGCCCTTCCTTATCCAGAACGGCCTTTTCATTATCAATGATCGGTTCATCCTTTACTTCGATGACTTCGATCTTATGGTATCTTTGTATCTTCTTTGTATAATCGTCGATCAAAGCAGAAAGATGTTTATCCTTGACTTTGCCGATGGCGATGACTTTAATCATTGGCCAGAGTACCGGTCAGAGTCTGACCGCCCCGTATGTATTCGAAATTGAACTGTGTACTGTCGCCATAGATGGCTCTCAGATAGGAATCTAGACCGACGATGACTTCCTCGTTGATCTTCGTGATGACATCCCCTGCCCTGAGACCTGCCGCATAAGCCAAGGCATTCTCTTTCATACGTTCGACATAAAGACCGTCGATCGTCTCGATCGGGATATTGAGGTTGGTCTTTTCGTAATTATACATATCCTTTAAGAAACTGCCCTTGATGCCAAAGACGTTCCTGGAGATGCCGTTTTCCGCAAGCAGCTCTTCGGCGATCATCTTCACTTCATTGATCGTCACCGCAAAGCTCACACCGCCCTGGGCGGACATCGTGGTCATGCCGACCGCTTCCCCGTTCATATTGATCAAAGGCGAACCGGAATAGCCGGCACTCAAAGGATCGGAGATCTCCACGACATCTAAGAAATAGTTGTATCTTTCATCTTCCACCAGGATGGAATTTTCGATCTGTAAACCGTTGGCCGCCACCATCGAAAGCTCAAGCGAACCCTGATAATCCATCGAGACCGGCGTACCCATCGAGATCACGAATTCCCCCTGCTGTAACAAAGAAGAATCCCCTGTCTTCAAAGGTGCGATCTGATATGGCGTGATGACGCGGATCAAAGCCAGGTCGGTATAGATGTCATGTCCCAGAAGTTCCCCCGGGACTTCATAGGAAGTGCCGAAATGTACCATGATATTGGACACCCCGGAGACCCCGTGATAGGCCGTAAGGATGTAGACATTGTCATCTTCCTGCTTATAGACGAAACCGGAAGAGATGTTGCTGTCGCCGTTGATCGTAACGATCGAAGGTCTTACAGCCTCAGCGACCTTGGTCAGATCCGTAGAAAAACCGTTCACCTCATACTGGTTGATCACGGCAGAATCATCCCTGGCGGAAACGGCACTCAACTGTGATGACAGGAACAGACACCAGACAGCCAGGAAGAATATCAGTACATATAGCAAACGGTTGGATTTCTTCATATAAAATTATTTTATCAGTCGATGAGAGAGCATTGCAAATAGTTGCAGGCATT
>JAZQIF010000073.1:0-10306 GCA_045540935.1 Erysipelotrichaceae bacterium
AAGTATGTCTTTTCCTACAGCATCAAACCGTTGGGAGAAGAAAGATGTGAACTGTCGTATTCACAGGACGGCGGTCAGAACGGAGCGTTGAGCGATTTCTTCATGAAACGCTCGCTGTCGAAACGTTTCTCGGCTTTTGAAAGGACCATCCTTCAAAGAAGGAAACAGGAAAACAAAGAACAGTAAAAACCATGGATATCAAAAAAAGGCTGAAGCGATGAACTTCAGCCTTTATTTATCTGTTGTTGGACCTTTGTATTCGATACACATCATCGTCAGGTCATCGAACTGTTCGGCTTTGTTGACGAATTTATCGACGGCCTTGCGGACATTGAGGGAAAGCTCTTCAGGACTGGCGTCAGGGGAGGCATTGAGTGCCTGCAGCAGGTTGTCCATGCCAAACAGCTTATTGTCTTTGTCGGTCGCTTCCGGGATACCGTCGGTATAAAGGAAGAGCTTGGAACCCGGTTTGAGATCGACCTCGTATTCGCTGTATTCGATGCCTTCCATCGCACCGATGACTAAGCCGTGCTTATCTTTCAAGATCTCAAAGTCGCTGTCAGCTTCTTTGATGATCGGATATTCGTGTCCGGCGTTGCCGGCAATGAGCTTTCCGGTCGAGATCTCGAGTATTCCGACCCACACGGTGACAAACATCTGTGCTTTGTTGTTGGCGCAGATCGTTTCGTTGGCCTTGGTCAGTATTTTGGCCGGTGAGGATGACAATTGCGTACAGCTTTGAATGATGAGCTTGGAGATCATCATGAACAAGGATCCCGGTATGCCTTTGCCGGAGACATCGGCAATGACCAGACACAGATGATCCTCATCGATCAGGAAGCAGTCGTAGAAGTCGCCGCCGACTTCCTTGGCCGGATCCATGGAAGCGTAGACTTCAAATTCCTTGCGGTCCGGGAAGACGTGTGGCAGCATGCTCTGCTGGATGGCGGATGCCGTCGATAATTCACTTGCGATACGCTGCTTTTCGGCCTGTTCCTTGTGTTTGGCTTCCATCGCTTTGATGCGGCGGTTCATATAGGATGTGACGTTGCCGTAGATGATCGCCAGCAGAAGAGCTGCGCAGATCAGATAGAACCAGACTTCTTCATAGAAGGCTTTTTCTTTGACGATAGTGACTTGGAACGACTGTTCGGAGTGTCCGATCGGATCGGTGATCTCCATCCGGAATTGGTAAGTGCCGCCTTTCAGATTGGTGTAATTGGAAGCGGCAAGTTCCTTGCTGGAAATGGTGGTATATTCTTTATCGAATCCTTCAAGACGGTAAGAGACAGCCGGTTCGATCAGTGAATATGTAAAGATATGCGGGAAGATCGTGAGCCTTTGCGTGTTTGAAGGAACGATATACTTTCCGTTTTGATCCGGATAGATCCTTACGCCGTCTGCTTCCAGATAGGGGAGCGTGACTTTCAGATCGCTTACCGAATCAAACGGTTCATCGATATTGACCTTGCCGACACCTGTCGAGCCGGCGATATACAGATCGCCGTCTTCCGTCAGTTCGCTGTAAGAGTTGGCAGTGGCGATGCAAGGAAGGCCGTTGGATCTTCCATAGTGGACGGTGGCGAAGTTTTCTTTATTCAGCAGATCATCGGCGTTGGCGACATAGATGCCGTTGCTGGTGATGACCCACATCTGATCGTTGTTGCTTTCGTAGAGATCGAAAATGTTGGAATATGGGAAGTTTTCTACGGTTTTGACATGATACCAGGCATCCATGTAACTCAAGGAATTGCCGGTGACAAGCCAGTATACGTCCCGTTTTTCATCGTATTTGATGCGCATGACGACACTGGAAGATAAGCCTTCATCAAGTCCGATATGGCTGACGGTCGCATCATGGATGATGTAGATACCGCCGCCGTCGGTCCCGATGATAATCTCACCGTTCCTGCCTTCCAAAAGCGTCAGGATCTCGGTATTGATGACGCCGTCGATCTCAGAGAAGGAGGAAGAGATCCTTCCGTTGCGGATGACGTTGACCCCACCCGTGCCGGCAACTAAGATCGATCCGTCTTTGCCTTCGACGACCGTGCGGATCATATTGGAGAACAGGCCGTCTTCCGTATTATAAGAAGTCAGCCCGCCATCTCTGTAGCGTACCAGACCATGAGAACGCCAGGTCGACAGCCACAGATTGTTTCTGGAATCTTTGATCAGAGAACGGATACGGACACCGTCCATCATCTGTATCAGATCAAGATATGGCAGAGCGCTTGCGGAAGCGGTGACTGCTTTGTTCAAAGGTATTTTTTCTACGAGGCCTTCCTCGTCCAGGACGATCAGTCCGTTATCGGTAGCGATAAACAGTTTGTCATCGTACATGCAGGTAGAATTGACGACGGTATTCTCGATGCCATAGCGTTCAAAAATATCGGTGAAGCGGTTCGGAACGATCTTCATGACGCCCTGTCTGGTCGATGTGAACCACAGGTTTCCGGCGTAGTCGGACATCATGTGACCGATCGAATTGTTCATCGGAACATCTTCCAGAAGATGGAAACCGTCTTCTTCCAGAGTGCCGATGCCGTTTCTCGTACAGATCCAGACCTTGTCATCGTAGTATTCGAATACCTGGACCTGGGATAAAGGATAGATATTGATCGGGATCGTTTTATCGAAATCAGCAGTCAGGGAACAGTGATAGACCATTCCGTCTTTGCCTTCGATATAGAACAGATCCGAATCTTTGGGATCCGGCAGAAGGGCACTGATGCCTTCGATCGAGGATCCCTTGAAATCGTAATACTCGCCGATCTGTCCGTCTTTGATCGTGAAGACTTCACCGGCGTTGGTCAGACAGTAGAGGGTATCATCGGATGCTTTTCTGAGTTCATACAGGAAGGCTTCCTTGACCCTGCTGTCTTCCATGATCGACAGATTCAGGTCATTATCGATCATGACAAGGCCTTCTGTCGTAGCAACATAGACCGTTCCGTCGGTATCTTCGATGATGGAACGGATTGCAGGCGAGGACATGCCGTCCTGCCTGTTCCATTTGTGCATCTGACCTTTGACGATCATGAAGATGCCGTTGTCATTGGTGCCGACCCACAAGCGGTCTTTGGAGTCGACATAGAGGCATTTGACGCTGGTGATGCCGCTGGAAGAAGGGATGCGTTCAAACGTATTGCCGTCATAGCGGATCAGACCGCTGTAGCTGCCGATCCAAATGAAACCGTCACTTGTTTCCACGATATCGTTGGCTTCCGATGTCGGAAGACCGTTCAGATTATTGTAAAGGACTGCCGAATAGCCATCTTCCGAATTGATCGGATCGACGATGACTTCGCCATTATGCTTGCCACCGGGGAACGTTTCATCGGCTTTGATCGTCGCAATGGGAAAACTCAGCAGCAGGATCAGCGACAGCAGACCGATCGTTTTTATATTGGTTGTTTTTTTCTTTTTCTTATTCATTTTTCTATAGGATATTATATCGTAAGTTTTCCTTTAATATGTGACAGAAGCCGCCATAAACAGGCGGAACTTTATTAGAGCTTTTTCACCTGCGTTACAATAGTATGAGAAAGAAGCGGATCGAAACGATCAGGGAGGTGCGAAGATGAGGATCGAGATCAGAGAAAAGGGAAGACCTGAGTTCTATAAAGAAGTCGTATGTGCTATGGCGCAGTATATGCTGATCATGAAAGGGCCTGAAAGAAAGCTCAAAGATTCTTTTAAAATGTTAAAAACATACATTGCTGTCTGTGGGGTATTCCTGGTGCTGATCGTCCTGATGGGGATCTTCTGGGGTGCAGATGGCCTGACGGTGCTTTCCCTCACGGTCTTATTGGCGGCGATCTTTTTAAGTACGGTGTACTTGAAAAGACTCGATCAGCTGAAAAAGTCTCTGGAAGAAGATGAACATCTTTCCATCCTGACTCTGGATGATCAGGGCGTCGAACTCAATAAGGAAGCTTCGCAGTTAGTCAGGATCCCCTGGGAGAATGTGGCATTCTTGCGTGTTTTCAAGGAATCGCTTTGTTTCTTTGGCAAAGATGCAAGAGGGATCATCATCGCGATCAGCAGGACTTACGAAGATATGATCTTTGATTATCTTTCGAAGAACGATATCGATGTGAAGATCATCAAAGACTGATCGATGATCCGAAGATGTAAAAACAAATGCAATAGACTTACATGTGATCGAAGATGATGCATGTAAGTAAACGATACAGATAAAGATCACAAAGATCATGAAGCGGGATGTTCGGTCCCACTTTTTTACTTTATCGTAAGGCCTGATCGAGCATGGTACATGGATTAAGAAATGACGATGTTACAATAAAGATGAGTAAAAAAAGAGGAATCATAATCATGACAGAGATCTGGAAGGAAGAAGTTCAATACATTGCAGATACGCCGATCAGGATCGTGGTGGACGATCAGATATCCGTCAAAAGAGGCAGATTGATGCCCCATTGGCATGAGGAGGTCGAGATCGATCTTGTTCTTGAGGGATCTGTGTATTATAACGTGGAAGGTCTGACCTACCAGCTGAAGCAGGGAGATATCCTCGTCGTCAACAGCGGGACCATCCATTCCGGACGCTGCAGCGAAGGAAGCAGCATCGAGGAAACATCTGCAGAGGTCATGACGTTACAGATCAATAAGGATGTTTTTCGTTATGCCAAATATGAAGTTCCTTCTTTTGAGGTCTTTCTTCCGAAAAAGGAAAATGCGGAGATGCGCACTGTTCTGATGGATATCAAGTCGATCTATCAGCGCCAGGATCTTTATTATGAGATGGCATTAAACTCCAACGTGCTGAAACTGTGCTACTGCCTCTTGAAAAATCATACCGTCCAGGGAAAGAGCCTCAGATCGATCGATTCGGCCAACAGCGAGATCAAGACGGCGTTGAAATACATCGAGGATCATTGCCGTGAGAAGCTGAAGCTCGATGATGTGGCCGATCAGTTAAAATACAACGCTTCGTATTTTTCCAGGCGCTTTCATCAGTTTACAGGTTTTACCTTTTTAGAATACCTGAACCGCTGCCGTACGACACTGGCTGGCCAGATGCTGCTGGATACGGATAAGACGGTCTCCGAGATCGCTCTTGACTGCGGTTTTCCAAACGTGAGTTCTTTCATCACTTTCTTCAAAAGACAATACGCTCAGACTCCCGAACAATACAGAAGATCGATGCAGCACAACTGAGTCAAAAAGTAAAAAAATCGTAATCTCATGTAAAAACTTAAAAAGACAGCGAAGGAGGAATGAAGATAGAATAAAACTAAGAAGAGTCGAGTACAATCCATACTGAAATGCATCTTTTTTACGATGATGCGATGTATCTGCGTTGTTTGGAAACTCGACGGAAAGAGGAAATATGAAGAAAGAAAGACAGAATCAGCATCCTGAGTGGCAGACGACCGCCAAGGAAAGATTCAGTTATTATCTCGGACTGATCTCGCCTTATACCATGAGCGGCATGATGGGCTCATTCCTTACGACGTATCTTTTACTTTCAGGCATTGGATTAGAAGTATCGGCAGTACTGCTGCTGGTGATGAAGATCGTCGATGGCTTTGATGATCTCTTATTTGGCTGGGCGATCGACCGCTTCCGTCCGGACCAGAATCCCAAACTCAAAAAGATCGTCGGGAAGGGACGTTTCCTGCCCTGGTATAAACTGATCTGGCCGATCATGCCGATCGGTATCATTGGCTTATATTGCATGCCATTATCATTAAGTACGACTGCAAAGATCATCTGGGTAGCATTCTTCTACCTGCTGGCGGATGTCGGCTACAGTTTCATGGATATCTCCATGGTCTCGATGCAGACGACGCTGACCAGCAATACGCATGAAAGAGACCAGCTGATCATGAAGGGCATGATCACATTATTCGTCATCATGGTGCCGATCGCAGCGATGGCAAACATCCTTGCCAGCAGCGCAGTCGGTCTCTCTTTCAGGACGATCGCCTTCATCTTTGTGGCGTTAGCCATCGTATTGCTGATCCCGATGATCACGCAGGTGCAGGAACACGCCTATACAGGAAAAGATGAGGCAAACACGAACGTCACGGATGAAAAGGCTCCGTTCTTCCGATCTCTTTTAGATGCGCTTCACAATCGGAACCTTCTGGCTTTCTATGGCGGCAAGATGCTTCAAAGCATGCTTTCGACGACAGATGCCCTTGGCATCATTGGTGCCTACTATCTGTTTGGCAATGAGCTGGTGACGACGATCCAGGGAATGGTGGGAACGGTCCTGGGCTTCATCATCATGCTGATACTTCCGAAGATCTATGAGAAGCATGACCGTCACAAGATCTATATGACCTTTACGCCGATCTCGATCATCATCGCAGTCATCGTCTACCTCATGGGCCATAAGAGCATCATCCTATACATCATCATGCAATGTCTCTTGCAGATACCAAAGTCGATTGCCGGCGGCTGTGAGAACTTCATGAAACCGCAGGTCATCGAATATGGAAAATACAAGACCGGCAAGGACCTGACAGGCATCCAGGCTTCGCTGTCGACTTTTGCGTCGATCTTCTCAAATGCCTTCCCGGGTTCGATCGCTTTGGCGATCTTAGGAGCGTCGGGATGGGTGAGCGTCGAGGCGGAAAGCTTCAAACAGCTGGCTGATATGGGCGTTTCCCAGCCGGATAGTGCGATCAAGGCACTGTGGTTCATCACAGCCGGTCTGCCGATCATCGGTTATGTCCTGTTGTATGTATGCAATCTGTTCTATAACCTCAACGATAAGGATGTTGAGATCATGATCCGATTCAACAATGGTGAGATTTCAAGAGAAGAGTGCGATTCTCTTCTTTCCAAGAAATATTAAAGCGAGGGTACTGTAAATGAGACCGGCATTGTATTTTGCGATCAGAAACGCAAAGAAATATATGAGAGAACACAATCATCCCGGAAGGATGATATTCACGGAAAAAGATCACGAAGACTGGCGTGAGCGGATCCGTACCATGGATAAGGATTGTTCTACTGTTGATGAAAAGCTTCAGAAAGGACTGAAGATCGAAAAGGTCGATCTTTCACATACTTCCGGCTGGCGCATCAGCAAGCCGGGCAATCCTGAGGATAAGATCCTTTATCACATCCATGGCGGCGGTTTTATCAACGGCTGTGCCAAGATGACATTTGCTTTCCTTTCCTATGTGGTGAACAACTGGGGCTATAACGTCTTTGCGATCGATTATCGTCTGGCACCGGTTCATCAGTGCATCGATACGATCACGGATTGCGAGGATGGCTATAAATATCTTCTGGAACACTATTCACCAGATAACATCATCCTGATGGGCGAATCGGCAGGCGGCAATCTGGTGCTGGGTCTTCCTCACAAATTGAAAGATGACGGCCTTCCGCTTCCGGCGGGGATCATCTCCGATTCTCCGGTCGTTCAGTTCCTTCATTATCCTTACAGCTATTATGAAAATGCCTGCAAGACGGATTTCGGCATCATCTTCGGCATCAACGAGGCCGTCCTTGAAGTATATAAAGGCGATCTTCCGGTTGATCATCCATACCTGTCGCCTTTGTGCGGCGATCTGAGCGGTTATCCGCCGGTCTATCTGGATGCCTCGGATAGAGAAAGCCTGCGCGATGAGGCGAGGATGATGTACGTGAGACTGAAGGAAGAAGGCTGCAATGTCGAATATCATGAAATGAGGGACTTCTTCCATGCGCAGATGACCAATGTGAAATCGCGTTCCACGCGCAAAGAACAATATCCACTGATACTCTCGTTCATTCAAAAGATCTGGGGGAACCGATGAAAAATAAACCGATCATCGATCTTCATACCCATACGATCGCTTCCGGCCACGCCTATGGAACGGTGAGGGAAAATGCGCTTGGGGCAAAGGAAAAAGGACTTTCGGGTCTGGGGATCAGCGATCATGCCTATCCGAACGATCTGAGTCAATACGTTCCGACTTTCGGCAATATGCATGCCATTCCGCGTGAACTTTACGGCGTCAATATATACTATGGCATGGAAAACAATGTAGAAAACGACGGTTCTTTGACACTGGATGGCTTGTATCTGATGATGTTAGATTACTGCATCGTCGGGATCCATGGCACCCGCTATCAGGATCAGGGGATCGAAAAGAATACGGACCATCTTTTAAGATGCATGGAAGATCCGAAAGTATTCTTCGTGTCACATCCCGATGACGGAGCTTTTCCGCTGGATTATGAAAGACTCGTTTTAGGAGCAAAGGAACATGGAGTCGCCCTGGAAGTAAATAACGCACATATCAAAAGTCCATGGCGCAAGGGAACGATTGAGAATGTCCGGACCTATCTTGATCTGTGCATGAAATATCGGGTACCGATCTTCATCGGATCGGATGCCCATGATCCGAGCCAGATCGGTGAATTCGATGCCGCTGTTGCATTACTTGATGAGATCGGTTTTGATGAAGACCTGATCCTCAATAATGATGAGAAAAAATTCAGGACCTTTATAGGGTTCAAAGGATAGACCTATGGTAGATATCTTTAATATCACGATCCCTCAGCTGACGGAAGATGAGGAAAGGGCAGCTTATGTCTATATTCCCGATGGCGAACTGGGCAGAAGATATCCGGTCCTCTATATGTTTGACGGTCAGAATCTTTTTTACGATGAAACGGCATCCTTTGGCAAAAGCTGGGGACTCTTGAAATATCTGCAAGAGAATAAAACACCGCTGATCGTCGCATCTGCGGCTTGCAACTTCCATCGCGAAGACTACAGACTTGGCGGAAGGTTTTCCGAATACAGTCCGTTCTCCTTTGAAGAGCCGATGATCGGCAAGATCAAAGGCAGGGGAAAGATCACGATGGACTGGCTGACGAAAGAGTTCAAAACCTATATCGATGCGCATTATCCGACGCTCCCGGATCGTGAACACACCTTCATCGCCGGCAGTTCCATGGGCGGTCTGATGACTTTGTATGCAATGCTGGAGTATAACGATTTCTTTTCCAGAGGTGCTGCGGTTTCGCCGGCCATGTATTTTTCCAGCGAAGATGTCAAAGAAATGGTACGAAAAGCTAATATCCGTAAAGACAGTGTTCTTTACATGGACTATGGTGAAGAAGAACTGTTCGGAAACAGGGGAGAAAATATCTGGAGAGAAGTGATCTATCTGCTGCAGGAAAAACAGATCCTTCTGGAAAGCAGGATCGTTCCGGGCGGACAGCACAATGAAGCAAGCTGGGAAAAACAATTGCCTTTCATCATGGGCGTTCTCTTCTACGAACGATAGGAACTGTCTTGTCTGTTGAAAGATCAAGATCTGTCACTTTTCCCAAAGCCGGACACAAAGATAATCGTATCTGAAATAAGGATTGCTGCCTGTAAGTGAAAGACAGCAGTCTTTTTTTGATTTTCATCCTTTCTGCATCACATCAGGTGATATGTTCCTGCAAGATCCTCTGCATCCATTTCTGAAAGACATCGGAATTATTGCTTTTTTGTTGCTGTAGTTTAAATAACTATACAGGTTTGTTGAGTAATTTTGATTTCAATATAATTTCACTTTAAGTTCAGCGCAAATTCACACAATACTTGCATAATGAAAACAATTAATGGAAAGCATATCGCCGTTAAATAGAAAGGAACTGATAATGACTGAAGAAATTTTAAAAGAAGAAGTTTCCGTGGAAGATGAAACTGTCACGGAGGCCGAGCAGGAAAAACCGGAAAGGCCAGAACCGCCAAAAGACGAGAATGGCAATCCATGTCCGCCGCCTCATCACGGAGGTCCTCATGGTCCAAAACCCGGAGGAAAAGATGGCGAGAGACCTGAACCGCCAAAAGACGAGAATGGCAATCCATGTCCGCCGCCTCATCACGGAGGTCCTCACGGTCCAAAACCTGATGGCGTAAAACCTGAGGAAGAAAACGAAGAAACACTTCCTGTTGAAGAAACAGCAGTAGTGTAACTTCAAAGAGCCCTCGAACCCGGGGCTCTTTGCATTTATAAGCATAACGAAAAATAAGGAGAGAAAAATATGTCATACTGTCCATATTGTGGAACACAGGTCAGCGAAGGAATGTCTTTCTGTCCCAATTGCGGAGCATCTCTAAATTCGGAAGTGATCTCATATACCGTATCGGATGACATCACTTCCAACAGCGGAGAATACAAGATCTATATCACTTCGCTGGGAAGCGCTTCTAAAGCCAACGTCATTGATCTTCTGGAGGACATTCTGGGATACACAACTGTTTCTGCAACCAATCTTGTCAGCAATATTCCAGTGCAGATCGCCGGGAATCTTTCTCTTAAGCAGGCGGCAGTGG
>JAZQIF010000074.1:0-4597 GCA_045540935.1 Erysipelotrichaceae bacterium
TAGCCATGTCGTTCTGTGAGCCAAGGAGTTGGAGAGATATTTTGTCTTCCTAAGACCGCTTGGCCTCCGACTTGACCTACAAGAACACCTGGTACTGGGGTTCGGCTTCCGGAGTGATCGATGGGAAACGTTTCGGTTTCAATATCGGCTACGGTTTCGGTGATACTTCGGCAGCTTCCGAGAACATGTTGTTCTATGACGGTAAGGCACATAAGCTCTCACAGGTCACTTTCAATATCCCGCAGAAGGATGGAAAGGATGACTTCATGTCGCCTTGGACTTTCACGTCGGATGACGGCAGGTTTGAGATGGACTTCAAACCGATCATCGATCGGGCAGCCAATACCGATTTCATCATCTTAGGATCCAACCAGCATCAGGTCTTCGGCAATTTTACCGGCAAGGCGGTGCTCGATGACGGGAAAGTCATCGAGGTCAAAGACTTCCTGGGTTTTGCCGAAAAGGTATCCAATAAGTGGTAAAGAAAAAAAGGATGTATCAGAAAGCGGCATTTCCGCGATCGGATACATCCTTTTATGTATGCCTTATTCTCTTAAGAGCCGTTCTCTGGAAAGGTTCTCTTTCTTCTCTGAGATCCTTCCGTATCCGTATGCCAGCAGGGCGGCTACCAGCAGATTGAGGATGCCCAGGCGATGCGGGGCGATGGCGTTTGCGATGCCGATGGCGATGTTGGCGAGCATCAGAGGTCTTAGTGTATTGCAGATCTTTGAAAGGTGGGAGATCTTGGAATCGATGTCGGAGTATAAGTCAAAGGCTCCCAGACTCGCCTTTCGGCGGATAAAGATCCATTGAAGGATATTGCCGATGTATTCGCCATCCATCTCCTCGATAAAGGAAAGATAGGAAGTATCGTTTTTATCGTGCATCTCCAGACGGATGAAGTATTCACTCGCTTCACATCTTTCAAAGGTATAGCGGCAATAGCCCACGGAACATAAGGCCCAGCCTTCATTTGCCATCTCGTTGAGCCAGCGTTCTTCTTTTTCAAAATCCCATACCCAGAACCATTTATGCAGAGTCTTGGTCTCAGCCATCGTTTTCTCCTTTCAGGATCGATTCTCCGTTTTCGACAAGTTCTTTGAGCCTTTCAAGCTCGTCATTCAGGATCTGCAGGCCTTTCTGCGTGATCCGGTAGTTTTTCTTACGGCTGCCGTCTTCGATCGGCAGCAGTGTGATCCAGCCTTTTTCGACCATCGAAGTCAAAGCCCCATACAGGGTCCCGGCTGCCAGTTTCACTCTGCCTCGGGAAAGATATTCGACTTCCTGCATGATACCGTAGCCATGCTGGGGCGTATATAAGGCCAACAGGATGTAGTATGTCGCTTCTGTCAGCACCAGATTTTCGCTCATAAAGTTTCTCCTTTTTATCGTTGACCGATATATCGGATGACGATATATCTGAAAACATTATATCGGCTAACGATATAGTATGTCAATAAAAAAGACACAGATCGCTCTGTGTCCTGTATCGGCTAGTCAGCCAGTGATCCGAACGGATCCCATGGGTCGAGGACGACCGGTTTCTTCTTGAGGGCAGCCAGCTGCTTCTTGTTGAGATACTTTTTGGCAACGACAGCTTCAAAGACATAGCGGTCGAACCAGGTATCGGAAGCGGTGTAGTAGCCTTTGATGCCGGCTTTGTCGCCCCAGGAGTTTTCGATCTTCCAGCGGGTCGGCTTGTTTTTGACGAGGTTGACACCGGTGAAGACCATGGCGTGGTTCATTGCGGATTCGCAGGTATCTAACATCTCCGCTTTGGAGAGTTCAAGATCCATGCGCAGCGTGTTTTCATAGTCGAAGCTCATGTCATCCCATAAGCCGGCTTCCCTGTCGCCGTCTTTGCCGCAGTCGCAGCCGAACCATACGATCTGTCCGTCCTTGAGCTGCTTCAGGATCAGATCTTTGAAGTCTTTCATCGGCAGGTTGAGGAAGAGGACCGGGTTCTTGGTGTCGGCAACGTTGCCCAGATATTTGACGGTATAGGTCTGATAGAACGGTTTATCTTCCGTCGGACCGTTGATGATGCCTACATAGTCGTCAAGATCGACGCCCAGGTATTTTTCATACATCTCCATTGGTGTGACATCATAGTGAGCGTGATACTTGTCTTTGTCGTCGTAGTATTCAAAGGTGAAGGATTTCGGCGGAACACCGAAGCAGTCACACAGTAAGCCATAGCACTGTTTCAGAGTTTCATCTTTCAGCGCTTTGATCTGTTCGTCGTTTTCCGCTTTCTTGAGATCGGCGGTGAAACGGCGCAGACGGCGGTTGATGATCATATTCATGTCTCTGGTGTGGGAAGACTGGAAGGTCTCCGGCATGGCGGTCTTAGGAACGATACCGTATTTCTTGACCAGTGCGACCATCATGTCCCACTGTCCGCCATCCCCGATCGCTGTGCGAAGCAGGTAGCGGGATGTTTCGGAATTGAGCGGTGCATCTTTCTCGGCGATCATGCATTCCATGAAGTAGTTGATCTTCTCGAGCTTGTCATAGAAGGCGAGGTAGTTCTGGGAAAGTTCGAACTGGTCTTTGATCTTGTATTTCTTGGCGATCATTTCTCTCAACAAGGTGAGGGAAGAGAAGAGCCAGCAGCGGCCGGATGCCATCTGGTTGGTGACCGGCAGCGTCTTGATGTCGATCGAGAAGAGATTCGGATTTTCCACTTTGCCTTCAAAGCGGCGGGAGATCGTTTTGATGGAGTTTTCACTCAGCGCGTTGCGCACGATCCTGGCAGTATTGTCATTCTGATAGTCTTTGGCAAATCCTTCGAGTTTCTTAGGCGTGATAGCTTGAAATTTCTGCATAAAGATTCCTTCTTTCTTGAAATAATCATAGCACTATTCCTTTTGAACAAAGGAATATAGTCTCTGGGTATATAATGTTTGGTATGGAAGAAAAGCTGTTTAAATTACATTCCGAATACAAACCGATGGGCGATCAGCCGGCAGCCATCGATTCTCTAGTCGAAGGACTGGAGCGTGGGGAACACGAACAGGTCCTTTTGGGTGCTACCGGTACCGGTAAGACATTCACGATCGCCAATGTCATACAGCGGGTGAACAAGCCGACTCTGGTCTTTGCCCACAACAAGACGCTGGCAGGCCAGTTATATTCCGAGTTCAAGGCCCTGTTTCCGGAAAATGCGGTGGAATACTTCATTTCCAACTTCGATTTCTATCAGCCGGAAGCTTATATGCCAAAGACTGATACCTATATCGAAAAAAATGCCGTGACCAACGATGAGATCGACATGTTAAGGATGTCGGCCTACAATTCGCTTTTAGAGAGAAGGGATGTCATCGTCGTGGCTTCCGTCGCCTGCATCTACGCCGGCAGCAATCCGGAAGACTACAAGGAGATGTTTTTCTCTTTGAAGGTCGGCGAGATCATCGACCGCCAGGATCTGATCAAGCGGCTCATCGTCATGCAGTACCAGCGCAATGACATCGATAAATTAAGAGGCACCTTCTCCGTCAAAGGGGATGTGATCGAGATCTGTCCGGGTCATACCGATAAATTCATCATCCGCGTCGAGATGTTCGATGACGAGGTGGAAAGGATCACTGAGATCGATCCGGTCACCAAGGATGTGCAGAACGGCTATACCGTCTACTCCTTCTTCCCGGCTTCCGGCTACGCCAGAGACCGCGATGATCTGCAGATCGCCTGCGACAACATCGAGAAGGAACTGGAAGAAAGACTCAAGTATTTTAAAGAAAAAGGAAAGCTCCTCGAGTACGAACGTCTCGAACAGCGCTGCCGCTATGATATCGAAGCACTGCGCGAGATGGGCATGTGCTCCGGCATCGAAAACTACGCCATGCATATCGACCACCGTGTCCCGGGACAGAGGCCTTACAACCTCTTTGACTATTTCGGCGATGATTTTCTGATCGTCGTCGATGAATCCCACGTCTCCTTGCCGCAGATCCGCGGCATGTACAACGGCGACCATCAAAGGAAGCTGACCCTGGTCGAATACGGTTTCCGACTGCCAAGTGCACTTGAAAACCGTCCGATGATGTTTGATGAGTGGGAAGCTTTGAATGCCCCGCGCATCTATATGTCGGCCACACCGGGCGACTATGAACTCGAGCGTTCGCCAAAACCGGTCGAGCAGCTCATACGTCCGACCGGACTCTTGGATCCGCTTGTGGAAGTAAGACCGACTTCGGGTCAGATCGATGATCTTATGGAAGAGATCCGTAAGAACATCGAAAAAGGGGAAAGGACTTTAGTCACCACTTTGACCGTCAAGATGGCGGAAGATCTGACGGATTATTTAAAGAAACTCAACTTCAAAGTCGCGTATCTGCATCATGAGACAAAGACTTTGGAAAGAAGCGAGATCATCCACGACCTGCGTGAAGGCAAGTACGATATCCTGATCGGTATCAACCTGCTCAGGGAAGGTCTCGATATCCCGGAAGTCTCACTGATCGCGATACTGGACGCCGACAAGGAAGGCTTCCTTCGTTCCTCACGTTCGCTCATTCAGACGATCGGCCGTGCTGCGAGAAACGAGCACGGACGGGTCATCATGTATGGCGACATCATGACCGATTCGATGAAG
>JAZQIF010000075.1:0-2325 GCA_045540935.1 Erysipelotrichaceae bacterium
CAAGACAGCCTGCCCTGCCCATATCGCTATACAGGGTTATCTGAAACTTGCTTCGCAGGGCCGCTACACCGATGCACTGGCTCTGATCAAGAAAGACAATCCGTTCCCGGCGATCTGCGGCCGCGTATGCAACAAGAGATGTGAAGACGCATGTACCAGAGGACTTTTCGATCAGGCAGTCTCCATCGACGCGGTCAAGAAGTTCATTGCCGAGAAAGACCTCGATGCTGCGACACGCTATATTCCAAAAGTGGTCATTCCTTCCAATGTCGAAGATCACTGGAGCCAGAAGATCGCCATCATCGGTGCAGGCCCGGCGGGACTTTCCTGCGCCTACTATCTGGCACTTAAAGGCTATCGTCCGACGGTATTTGAAAGAAATGAGAAACCGGGCGGCATGATGCGCTACGGTATCCCTTCCTATAAGCTGGAAAAGGATGTCATCGATGCTGAGATCGATGTCTTGAGAGCTTTAGGCGTTGAGATCAAATGCGGTGTCGATGTCGGAAAAGATGTCACGCTGGATGAACTGAGAAGCCAGGGCTACAAAGCCTTCTATATCGCCATCGGTGCGCAAGGCGGCAAACTGCCGGGCATCGAAAACGAAAACGCAAAGAATACCTATATCGCTGTCGATTTCTTGAAACAGGTCTCCCAGAACGAGGATATGAAACTTGAAGGCAAGACCATCGTCATAGGCGGCGGCAACGTTGCGATCGACTGTGCAAGAAGCGCACACCGTATCGGCAGCCGCAATATCGAGATCTACTGTCTGGAATCCAGAGACACGATGCCGGCTTCCAAGGAAGAGATCGCAGAAGCGGAAGAAGAAAACATCACCATCAACAACTCGTGGGGTCCAAAAGAGATCAGACTCAATTCCGATGGAACGATCAAGGACGTCGTCTTCAAGAAGTGTCTTTCCACATTGGATGAAAACGGTAAGTTCAATCCGGTATATGATGAAGAAGACATCACGATCGTACCGGCAGACCACGTCATCTATGCGATCGGTCAGTCCGTCGTCTGGGGAGATCTTTTAAAAGGCAGCAAGGTCGAATTCTGGCATGGCAATTACCCTGTTGCGGATGCCCTCACCTACCAGACGGCACAGGAAGATATCTTTGTCGGCGGTGATGTCTATACCGGTCCGAAGTTCGTCATCGATGCGATCGAACAGGGCCATCAGGCAGCGGATTCCTTACACAGATTCGTTCAGCCGGGCACTTCGATGACTATCGGCAAGAACAGAAGACAGTTCATCATGCTGGATAAGGACAACATCGATGTCGCGGATTACGATCATGCCCAAAGGCAATATGCCGGCATGGATGAAAGCATCGACTACAAGCATTCCTTCAGAGATGCGCATAAGACGCTGACCGAAGAACAGGTGAAGATCGAAACTTCGAGATGTCTGTCCTGCGGTGCTTCTGTCGTCGATGAAAACAAGTGTATCGGCTGCGGCGTCTGTACGACGAAGTGCGAATTCGATGCGATCCATCTGTTCAGAGACCATCCGGAGAATTCCACGATGATCAAAACGGAAGACAAGTTCAAAGCGATCATCCCTTACGCACTGAAACGTGAAGTCAAGATCCTCTTCGGCAGCAAGACGGAAGAAGAAAAGAAGTCCGCAAAGAAACACGCGGAATGGAAGAAAGCGCAGAAAGAAGCCAGAAAGAATGCATGAGCTCGGTGTCGTGTTTCATGTGATCGATGAGGTGGAAGAACTCGCAAAACAGAATGATGTAAAGCATATCAATGCGGTGACATTACAGATCGGAACGGTGACCGGGATCATTCCCGATTACCTGACCGACTGCTGGAACTGGGCCGTCAGCAAGCACGAGCTGATGCTTGATTGCAAGCTGAAGATCGAAAAGATCGAAGCCATCACCCATTGCAACGGGTGCGGCAATGATTACAATACGATCGTCTATGGCAAGACCTGCCCGCATTGTCAGAGTGAAGACACCTATCTTCTTCAGGGAAATGAATTTATGATAAAAGAAATGGAAGTCATCTGACTTCCATTTTGATTTCTTATGGTGATCAGTACGGGATTCGAACCCGTGAGTGTCGCCTTGAGAGGGCGATGTGTTAACCGTTTCACCAACTGACCATTGAAGGAGCATGCGCTCCTTGTATTTCTATTTTACTACTATTCTGCAGCTTCTGCTTCAACTTTTTCAGTTTCCGCAGCTTTCTTGGAAGCTTTCTTCGCCTTGACGGTCTCGACCTTGCCTGCTTTTGCAGTTTCGCAGATCTTAGCGAAGTCATCCGGATTGTGGATAGCGATCTCGGAGAGCATCTTTCTGTTGA
>JAZQIF010000076.1:0-3504 GCA_045540935.1 Erysipelotrichaceae bacterium
TAAGTTCGTCAAAGGCGAGAAGTTCTGGGGCGTGAAGGATGTCGACATCCTGATGCCGGCTGCCGTGCAGAACGATGTCGATCTGGAACATGCCAGAAAGATCAAAGAGTCCGGTGTGAAGTATTACATCGAAGTCGCCAACATGCCGACGGTCTATGAGGCTCTGGAATATTTAAGGAAACAGGAAGGCATCATCGTCGCACCTTCCAAGGCGGTCAATGCCGGCGGTGTCGGTGTCTCGGCTCTCGAGATGTCGCAGAACGCCATGCGTCTGCATTGGACGGCAAAGGAAGTCGATGAACATCTGAAGAAGATGATGATCGATATCCACAAAGAATCGATGGAAGCGGCAAAGGAATACGGCTTAGGCTATGACCTGGTGGCCGGAGCCAATATCGCCGGCTTCAGACGGGTCGCCGAAGCGATGATGGAACAGGGAGTATTCTGATGAAGAAGGTCTTAAAGGCCTTCTTTTTTAAGATGAGACAAATTTTGGGGAATCTGTCCATTTTGTGCCGTTTTTTCGTGTGTATTCCTTGAAAAGAAAAGAGTCGATACGGATAATAGTAATGCATGGAAACAGGAAAAACAAACAACGAAGAATTCGTTGATAAATATGTAAAGAGCAGCGAAAGAAGCTACCGTTTCATACGGGCTTTCTTTTATCCGGTGGTCTGGATCCTGTTTCATCCGAAAGCCTATCATGTCGACAATATACCGGAAGACGGTCCGGTGGTGATCGCGATCAACCATCGCATGGCACCCGATCCCGTCTTCATCGCGTTTGCCTATAAGAAGCGGGCGGTCCGCTACCTGGCAGCCAAGAAGTTCCATGATGGTTTCTTCGGCTTCCTGTTCCGCATGGCACAGACCATTCCCGTCGATCGCAGCCGCCATACACCGGAAGTCATGGAAGCGGCCGATAAGGTATTGGAAGAGGGCGGTGTCATCGGTATCTTCCCGGAAGGGACCAGGAACCGCACGGAAGACATCCTTTTACCCTTCAAGTTCGGGGCGGTGTCGCTGGCCCAGCGGACCGGTGCTTATATCGTTCCTTGCGTCAATGTCGGAAAGTATACGCCGTTTCTTTCCAGGGTCGAGACGTACTTCGGAACGCCATATAAGATCGATAAGGATGTCGATCTGAATGAGGAGAATGAGAAACTCAGGAACATCATCTACGACATGTACATCGAACACGGCAAGGAAGATGAGCGATTGGAAAAACTGAGAGAAGCAAAGGCTATGTGAATAGTCTTTTCTTTTCTTGTATACGAAAACCATACGGTTTACAATTAAAAGTGAACTGAAAAGGCAGGAAAATAATTTGAATACAGCAGATCTTGTAAAGAAACTTTGTGATGAAGAAGATGTTTCGATGGCGGAACTTGCCAGACGGATCGGTCAGAGCAGACAGAATTTCTATAAGAAATTACGAAGAGACACTCTGACGGTGAACGAGCTGCAGCAGATCGCCAAAGCACTCAATGCGACGTTCGACCAGTCTTTTATATTGCCCAGCGGCGAGAAACTGAGCGTGGAGGAAATGGATCATGAATACTAAGAAAAGATATGACAGTATGCCGATCGTGTTCATCGGACTTCTGCTTGTTGTCCTGATCCTGGTATTCAGCACGATCTGGTCCGGCCAGAGAGCGGCAAAAGATACGCAGGAAGCCGTCAGTGCCGTCAGCTCACTGTACCTCGATGAGCTTGCCGGACGAAGGGAAGCGGTCGTCGAAGGCAACCTGCAGGGAAAGATCCGCGACATGAATGCGGCGGTGGAACTGCTGGAAGCGGACGATCTCAAAGACATCGTAAGCCTGCAGAACTACCAGATGAAGATGAGAAGACTTTACAATCTGGAAAAATTCGCCTTCGTCAATGACCGGGGCCTGATCTATACGGCCACCGGTCCGCAGTACAACATCGCCGACTACGATTTCAACTACAGGACCATCTCTTCCGCCGAGATCTCGATCATGAACCTCAACACCGCGGAAAAAAGTGCGGTCATCGCCATTCCGGTCGACATCCCGTTCATGAATGAGACGCTGAAGGTCTGTTTCATGGAGATCGACATGAAGGAGCTCTTGTCAGGCGTGTCGATGAATGCGGAAGAAAATGCGGCGACTTTCTGCAACATCTATACCAGCAACGGCGTCGCTTTATCCAATACGGTCTTAGGCGGATTGGCCGTCGAAGACAACCTGATCGAAGCGATGAAGATCGCCGTCTTTGCTGAGGGCTCTTCCTATGAAAGGTTTTATGATGAATTCTCCTCGATGACCCGCGGAGAAGTTTCTTTCGAATACAACGGGATCAAGGAGACATTGGCTTATGTGCCGATCTCCGGTACCAACTGGCTTCTGACTTACCTGATCCGTGAGTCGGTCATCTCTGATCGTATCTCCTCGGTCAGCGATGCGATCGTCCGCAGAAGTCTCATCCAGACGCTTCTGACATCAGCGGTACTGGTCTCGATGTTTATCATGATCATCGGTCAGTCAAGACGCAATGCCCGCCTGCAGATGGAAGCGCAGACGGCCGATGCGGAGAACCGCGTGAAACGGGAAGAGATGGAAAAGCGTCTGCAACTGCAGGAAAAACTGTTGGAAGAAGAAAAGATCCGTTCCCGTCAGGACTCCATGATCACGGCCATGGCTTCCGATTACCGCAGCGTCTACCATGTCGATTTTGAGACCGATGAAGCGATCTGTTACCGGTCCGATCCGGATGATACCAGCGATGACCGCTACGATGCGGGCGATGTCTTCCCGTATTACGAGAAGTTCTCCGATTACGGAAAGAAGTATGTCGATGAAGCCTATCGGGAAGGTTTCTTACATTTCATCGATCCTGAAAACATCAAGGAAAGACTCAGGAAAGAAAAGATCCTCGCCTACCGCTATCTGGTCAACCGCGGCGGAGTTCTGCAATACGAGATGATCCGGGCAGCCGGCGTAAATGAAAAGACGGAAGGCGAAGAAGTGAAACAGGCCGGCATCGGCTTTACGATCATCGATGAAGAGATGCGTGAGACGATGGCGAAGAACGAGGCACTCAGTGATGCCTTGAAGTCTGCCGAAGAGGCCAACAAAGCGAAGTCTGCCTTCCTTTCCAATATGTCCCATGAGATCCGTACGCCGATGAATGCGATCATCGGTCTGGATTCGATCGCCTTGAACGATCCGGAGACACCGGAAAAGACCAAGGTCTACTTACAGAAGATCGGCGCTTCCGCCGACCACCTGCTGGGTCTGATCAACGACATCCTGGATATGTCCAGAATTGAATCCGGCCGTATGAGCATCAAACATGAGGAGTTCTCTTTCCGCAAGCTGCTGGAGTCGATCAACACGATGTTCTCCAGCCAGTGTCAGGATAAGGGCCTCAATTACAGCTGTTCGATCATCAACGATGTCGATGACTACTACATCGGCGACGATATGAAGCTGAAGTCGGATCGTAGCCATGTCGTTCTGTGAGCCAAGGAGTTGGAGA
>JAZQIF010000077.1:0-2540 GCA_045540935.1 Erysipelotrichaceae bacterium
TTTCTGCCTGCTTCATCATTATCCGCTGCAATAAAAGCATTTTCATAAGATATTTTATATTATCCTATCAAGCCATTCCTCATCGATAAAAAGAAATGCCGCACATATCCAGTGCTACTGTAAAAACACAATATTTACCTGGTACCAAATATTAAAAGCCTTCCAAGAAGACGTTAAATCTCTTGAAAGGCTGATTGTTTCAATAAAAGGAATTCAGCTTATTCGATACCGGTCAATGGGATCTTATAAGGTGTCGTATCGGAAACTGACGACTGGCCGATGATCGATAAGGTCACATTTGTCGTTCCATCTTCAAAGACGACTTCAAAGCTGTGATTTCCCTTCTTTAACGTCTTGATGTAGGAACCATAGACATTGACCTTCAGTGATCCTTTTTCTACCGTGTAATAGCTTGGATCAAGGTCTGCACCATCGACTCTGATCTTTGTAAACAGATCATACGTCTTTTCATCATCATAATTCCTCTTTACCGTGAACAGGAAATCCGTACCCTTGCCGATATAGATCCTGGTATTATTGCCGGATGTGACACTGTACTGCGGTTTTGCGATAATGCTTACATCTTTGGCAAGATTCAGTGTCTTTTCATACACACTTCCCTTCTTCCAGGTATAGGAGAAGGTGACGGTCTGTGTGCCAAGCTTCGTATTGTCGATGTCACATGTGATATCGGAAGGATCGACATTGATCGTAATATCGCCGTCATATTCATCACCGCTGTGTACGACAAAGGAAGCAGAAGCGATCTCAGGCATCTTTCCTTCGGTGACTTCATCTGATTTCAGTGTCAGATCCAAAACATCATCCGCATAGGAAAGCTCTGGCTTTGCCACGGACTGACCGGGTCTTCCGCCAAGGGAAACACCGGCGATCGATGGTACCTGCATCGAAGCCATCGAGAAAGACTCATAACCGCCATTTGATGCGTAGTTTGGCTTTTCGATATAATAGCCGGCGTTGGAAATGACATGGACCTTGCATTCCTCTTCATTTTCTGCTGCCGTCTCCAAGAACTGGATCTCAAATAAGATGCAGCCTCTTGGTACATGATATTGTGAAGTGATCAGAGCCACATTGGTGATCTGCGGATAATCTCTTGCCAGTATTGCATAGGTATTGGCCGCATTGCCATAGGTATTCCTTGCCTGATCTTCGCAGATGATCTTTTCTTCCGGAACACCATTGGCGATCAGCCACTTCTTCATCTCACCGCCCTCGGTATGCTCCGGATGTTCGGATTGCGGAGCCGTACCGCCGCCTGTAACAGCGATCATGGCATTCGGATATTTGTGCCAGCTGTCTAAAGTGACCTGCAATCTTCCGATGAGTTCATCTTCCATTTCGCCGGTCGTCTTATTTAAGGCAAAACCTAAACATACGATGGCTAAGGAATCATCGTTTGGAAGACCATCAGGCAGGATGCCGGAATTGACCTTGTAGTCTCCGGAGAACGGATATTGGGCATCATCCCAATATTCCAAAGCATCCTTCCAGGCATCGGCCATATATGGATTGACATCATTTAGATCATCCAAGATACGGTCGATATCATAGTCTGCCTCAGAAGTATAATCGGAAACATATCCATCACTATTACGGTATTGCGTGTAATAGAGAAGGAGCTCTTTGATCAGAACTTTCTCGTCTTCTGAAGCTTCCGCTGCCAGTCTTTCAGCCCCCAAACCGAAAAAGCTCAGAATCAACGAGAAAACAAGTAAAAGCTTGATGACTCTTGTTTTCATATCATTATCTCCCCTAAAATTTATCTGCAATTTCATTTTAGCACCGGAAAAAATGCCTCCACTATCAAAAATGTATCCTGTGATCCGTTTTCCACTCGAATGTACTGAATTTCATCATCTTTTTGAAAATTATTTCATTGCTTATCTGATTTCTGACATAACTCTCTAAAAAGAAAGACTGCATCGAATTACATTTTTGATGATTCATTCTTTTCACTTCCATATAAAAACCCGTGTCACATGACACAGGTCTGTTATCTGAATAAATCGATATACGAAAACTATTCCTTGTTTTCCTTCGCCTCTTCTTCGTACATCTTATATAACTGCTTCCAATACGTATCATCATATTCTTCCCATAACGGTTCGACCTTGGAAGCCTCATTCATGAAGTAGAAGACATCTCTGCCCAGTTCAAATCTTCCCTTATTGGTATGCATATCAATGGTCCAATCCGGTATTTCAGGGATCTCACCCTTCTCATTTTCTTTCATGATGATGTTCTTGATATGATCGGTTGAACGCTCCTTCTTGCACTTGCAAAGATATCTGATCGCATATAAGAAGAAGATCGGACGATCGCCATCCCCATATGGAAATTCTTTTCGAAGTGTATTGAGCGTATTGACAATCACCATTGCATTTGGATCGGCAAAGCCGATATCTTCCACACCGATGACCAGAAGTCTGTTCCACATCTTTTCCTCGTGGAAACTGGAAGTTACATATAATTCATACGCAAAACGCATTGCCAGGTCTTCCTGACCTCTGCGGATG
>JAZQIF010000078.1:0-2281 GCA_045540935.1 Erysipelotrichaceae bacterium
ACACTTGAAAGGCCGGTGACATCCACCGTGATATCGAGCCCCTGTTCACCGGAAAAGTCTTTGAGCACTTCTTCTTTGTTTTCGGATACGGTATATTTGAGACCCATCTCTTCAGCGAGCAAACAGCGCTCTTTGACCGGGTCGATGCCGATGACCTTGCAGCCCATCTGCTGGTACATCAGAGCCGTCAGGATGCCGATATTGCCCAAGCCGAAAACAGCAACTTTATCGCCAAGTTTCACTTCGCTCAGGTTCACACCCTGCAAAGCCACTAACATCAGATTCATTGCCGTGGCAGCGATCGGATCGATGCTTTCATCGAGTTTCTTGATCAACGGTCCCTGCACGGAATCGGAAGTCTTCCATTTGACCAATGAGGCATGCGGCGCATTGAAAAAGACCAGATCGCCTTTTTTCACGGCCATATCTTTCCCTGCCTTTAAAACTCTGCCCACTGCACAATAACCCGGACGTACCGGATACCTGAAGCCTTTCTTCAAGGCATAGGCACGGGAAAGCTCGGTCCCGGCAGAGATCATCGTATATTCCGTTTCGATCAAAGCTTCATCGTTTTCGATTTCTTCTGAGATCTCTTCTTTATTCACGTGAGATCTTCCGATATCGGTGAGTTCTACAAAGAAACTTTCCATGAATGCTCCTTACTTATTCGATAAATCCGAAATGAACCAATGCATTATATAAACCGTCTTCTTCAATCCGATCAGTGACATAGTCGGCCGCATAACGGCACTCTTTCGCACCGTTGCCCATGGCAATACCAAGCCCTGCCAGCTGCAACATCTCGATGTCGTTTCCGCCGTCACCGAAGGCACAGATCTCTTCAGGTCTGATGTCATAGGATGCCGCTACCTCCAGCATCGCTTCGCCCTTGTTTTTATGAGGCGGCGAGATCTCACCGGCGATCGCCAGCCGGTCGCATTCGCAGCCTTCTGCCAATTCGATGATCTTTTCTCTTAAGTCGCCTTGCGCATAATACAGAAGCTGAACGACCCTTTCTCCCTCATATTTCTTTACGGCCGGGATGATGCCGTAAAGTCTGTCAAACAGAGCTGCCTTTTCCTTGTCGTCGACCGAAAGATAGCCCCTGCCATCATCCGTACAGTAGCGGTAGCGGACATCGTTTTCATCGAGGAACGCGATGATGTCTTTTGCCACAGCATCATCGATATAACTGACTTCGACCCCATCCTTTTTCACGATGTAGGCACCGTTCAGCAGGATCAGCGCATCCATCAGATCGCGTATGTGTTGCGGGATATTGTAAAGTTCCTCATAGGAACGGGACGTATTCATCGCTAAGACATAACCTTTTTCTTTTAAGGCATTTAACGCATTGATCGTACTCTCATGAAACTTGTGGCTTCCATGGTCAAGCAGTGTCGAGTCATTGTCGAAACAGAACATCTTCATCTCATAATGATCTTCTTCGATAAGCCCCAGATCCACAAAGGCATCGTAAAGTCCGCCCTCTTCGATCGACTTTTTGCATACATAATCCGCACAGGCTTTCGTATTCTCTTTGGCATCGGATACGGCAATGCCGATCCCCGCCATCTGTAACATCACATCGTCGTTGCCGCCGTCGCCGGCTGCCGCTACCTCGTCGGTCGTGAAGGAAAAGACCTGACAGAACTTCAAAAGACCGAAACTCTTATCGACCAGCGGTGTGCAGATGTTGCCGGAAGTTCCCCAGCTGGAAATCAGGGCCCCTTCATCGATCGCCGCGATCTCCGGAACTTCTTCTTCCTTTGCATGGTAATAGAAAAGATTGGTGACTTCCTCATCCTCATATGGCTTGAATTTGACATTGCCCGAGGCATAAGAGAGCCAGTGCCCGTTATTCACTTCTTCGAGATCGCCCCAGTAGTAGACATCGCCGTTGACATCGGCATAGTGATAGGAGATCCCGTGTTCTTCAAAATATTTCGTATAGGCTTTCGCCTTATCGGCAGCGATCGTATAGCTCTTGAAATAATCGCCTTCCACGATCGTCGTCGCCCCGGTGCCGATGATCTTGCAGTCAAAACGATCCAGGAATTCCTTGGGAAATCTGCCCATTTCCGCGGCAATACGGGAGGTGCAGACGCCCAGTTTCAGTCCTTTTTCTTTGAGCTTGTCGAGTGCCTTTAAAGTCTGTTTCGGCACCGCTTCAATCTCATGGGAGAATAATGTGTCATCGATATCAAATAATACGCCCTTGATCATACTTAAATCTTAACATACGGTATAATGAAGCTATGATAAACAATATTACAATCGA
>JAZQIF010000079.1:0-6828 GCA_045540935.1 Erysipelotrichaceae bacterium
GAAGCCGACAAAGATCATCGAGCCAAACATCATGGCTGCCGTGATGATATAGGTCAGATTGAAACCGACAAGATCCTTGTGCCATACACCGACCGTCGGACCGATGGCCTGACCTACGGCCTGAGCCAGTGCGAAGATGCCCATGCCGGAAGAGAACTGATCCTTAGGGATGCAGTCGGCAGCGATCGTCAGCATGCACGCATTGCCGAATGCATTGCCGATCCCCTGTATCAGACGGAAGATCTTCATGACGCTGATGACACCGATACCGGTCATTGCCGAGATCAAAGGTGCTGCACTGAAACCCAGATACGCTGTGCCGAATAAGCACATCGCCATCTGGAAGAGCTTCTTGCGGTCATACGCGTTCATCGCCGGTCCGGCAACGAAACGGAAGATCAGAGCCGTCAAGGCAAACATCGACATCAGCTGGCCGATCTGATCGGCCGGAGCTCCCGTGCTCTTGGCATACAGCGACAGCATCGAATTGGACATCTGTGTGCTCAGGGCAAACAGGATGTTGGATATAAAAATGGAAATAAACATCGGATTCCATAATTTATCGGGTGTCTTGAATTTATTCTCTTTCATATACATGTCCTGCTTTCATCACCTACATTTTTTCAGAATTGCAGATCTCATAACGTTCATTAATTTCTCTTATTTAAAACCATTTTCTGAAAAGTTTCTTTCTCATTCCTGCCGATCTTTTTTATATATATGATTTCGCTTCAATTTTTGTCGTTTGTTTCCCGCAATAAATGAAAGATTTGAAGATGGTCTCTCCGTTAAGATGAAGATGAAGAAAAACATAAAAAAAATAAGGAGGAGCTATGCCAGGAAGATACGTAAACGGTAATGACATCAATTCCATACCCCGTCCCATCAACACGGATATCAAGTCAAAAAGGATCATCTTTGAAGCGGAACATCCCGTCAGATGGTCGTTCATGAAGATCTTAAGAGAATACTCCACATTAAGAGAATTTTATCCGGAGATCAACCCCTATACGGAAGCCTACAAGGTCAGAGACAATATCTGGGCCTTATACAACGATTCCTTTGACGGAGCCGGCGATGTCTGGATGTATCTGATCGACGGTCCTGAAAAAGCGATGCTGATCGACACATCCTTCGGTGTCGGTGACCTCAAAGGCCTTGTCCGGCATCTGGTCGGAGACAAGGAACTCATCGTCGTCAACACCCATGCCCACTTCGTTCATTGCTATGGCAATGCGCAGTTTCACAAGGTCTATTGTCACGAATACGAAGTGCCTGACCTCAAAACGAAAAACGATCCGCACATCTGGGATTACCTCTTCAATCAGACCGGGGCACCGTTAAAGGTCGCCGACCGGATGATCGAACCGGGCATGCCGGTCTATACGGAATTCGATCCGAAAGATCTGATCGAATACCATCCTTATGAGATCGAAGGTGTGCCAAACGGATACATGTTCGATCTGGGTGAAGGATACCTCGTGGAAGCCATACTTCTTCCGGGACACACGCCGGGCCAGTGCGGCTACTTCGATCATAAGAGCGGCTGCTTCTTCATCGGCGATCTGACCGGCATGGACAGACGTCCGAAGGATCATCCGTATAAGGAATACTGCTGCGTCGAAGCTCTGCATGATGAGCTTGAAAAGGTGCAGGACAGACTCAAAGACATGTCGGGCATCTTCCCGGGACACGGTGCCTTCGATCAGCATCCGGTCCTTCTGCGTTACTTATATGAAACGACCTGCCAAGTCATGAAAGACCCGCAGAACTACGATTCGATCAGAGAAATGGAAAGAAATGGGATCAGCTTCCGCTCGGCCACCAGGAACATCCACCAGTGGACGGCCCTGCGCTACGATCCGGACAGAGTCTTCAAGAAACAGATCCTTGAAGAAGAATAAAAAAGGAGAAAGATATGCGTAAAAGATTAGTGTTCCGCTGCGATGATGTCGGCTATACCGAAGCCTATGACCTTGGTGTATTCAAAGTATTCGATGCCGGTATCGGCTCAAGTGCCGATGTCATGTTCGACTCTCCGCACACCGTAGAAGCTCTGCTGAAACTAAGAGACTATCCATGGCTTTCGATCGGCTGGCACCGCCACCTCTGGGAATCACCGATCCTGCCAAAAGAAGAAGTTCCTTCCTTAGTCGATGAAGAAGGAAGATTCAAATGGCGTCACCGTCATACCGAGCTCATGGCGGAAGCCGCCTATGAAGATGCCTACAAGGAATTCAAGGCGGAAGCCGAACTTTGCAAGATGATCCTGGGAAGATATCCGGACATCGCTTCGCTTCGCTACAAAGACATCCCTCTCGAGAATGCCTTTAAGGATGTATTGGAAGAACTGAAGATCCCTTACAACGCCTTTTCGACCGTACCCGGTCATCCGAAAGGCGTCGAGGCAAAGGAAGAGTACGCTCATCTGAATTACATCTCTCTGGACATCACAACAGGCAAAGGTTTCCCGCTTGAATACTTCGATGAATATGAACCGCTCAAGACGATGACCTCACCGGTATGGAGCGAAAAAGAAGAGATCTACTTCTACGGCTGGCATCCGGGCTATTGTGATACCCACATCATGAAGGAGAGCTCCTGCAACCTGCATCGCTGCAAAGAAAATGCCGCTGCCCTTTCCGATGAATTCAAAAACTGGATCATCGACAATCACATCGAACTGGTCAACCAGCGCGACGTCTTATACGGCACCAATGAGTTCCAGGAACATCTCAAACAGATCGATTCGCCGTTATATATCGGGAATATGAGGTAAACATGAAAGTTCAGGAAGCCATCGAAAAGATCAAGGAATGGCATAAGCCATACCAGGAAAAAGAAAAGACCAGAGACCTCTATCTGTGCGGCGATCCGCAGACCGAATGTACCGGCATCGCCGTGACCTGCTGCTGCACACTGGACGTCATGAAAAAAGCCGTTCAAGAAGGCGTCAACCTGATCATCTCTCACGAAGGGATCACCTACAATTACGAAAAGGCCCTGCCTGACCGTGATTTCCGCAACGAAGTCCTTCTTCAAAAACTCGACTATGCCAAAAGACACGGCCTGGTGGTATGGCGCGACCACGACCACATGCATGGAAGCGACAGACCCGATGCGGTCGAACGGATACGGGAAGATATGATCTTCTACGGAACGATGAAGGAACTCGGCTGGGAAGATTACGTCATCGGTGACAAGAAAAAACCGCTCTGGTATAAGATCCCGAAGACGACTGCGCGAAAGCTCGCCGATGAGATCATCGAAAAATGGGACCTCAACGGCTTGCGCATCGTCGGAAATCTCGACAGCGAAGTGGAAACTATCTACATCTGCGAACATATCTTAGGCGGCGAAAAGGACGCCGCCGTGATGGACAAGGCCGAAAAAGCTGACGTCATGATCCCGCTGGAGATCGTCGACTACACGCTGACTTCCTATGTCCGCGATGCCGCGACGCTTGGAAAAAACAAGGTCATCTTCGAGATGGGTCACTTCAACGCCGAAGAACTGGGCATGAAATATCTTGAAAAAGTCCTGCCGGCTGTCTTTGACAATCAACTCAAAGTCGTCTACATCCAGTCCGGCGATACCTTCAGCTATTACACGAGACATTAAAGAAAAAGAAGTTTCGCAAAATCCTGCGAAACTTCTTTTGTTTTTATCCGTTATTTCCTCTTGTTTGCCCCCAGCATCTTCTTGAGCTCTTCGTTGAGTTCCTTGAAGATGCCTTTGACATAGGCCTCATCGAGCAGTTCGACCATCTTTTTGACCTGCTTGTCACTCAGCTTGTCGTTGCCGGTGATGTTGCGTATCTTGTTGCAGGAGATGTAATTGCGAAGTTTTGCGACTGTCGTTCCTTCTTCGACCATCTTCCTGACGACGGAAGAAGATTTCGCAAACTTGATGAAGTCTTTGTTTAACAGTTCATAAGACAGTCTGCCGTTTTTATCGGAATAGTGATCGACGACCTTCTGATATTCCTCGGAATCGATGATCACTTCTTCCACAGGTTTGACTTTCTTCTCCTTGAATTCGTTCTTGTCGACCTTGACGCCCTTGCCTCTCTTGTAAGGCAGACCGTTGGTCTTCTCGATTGCTTCCTTGAAAGCTTCGATCGGATACATTTTCATATTGGTGTTAGCCGATGGGATAGGTTCACCGGATGTTCTGGAGATCGACGCAATGCCTGCCGCCTCATAGTCAGCCCTCTGGATCGTAATGCTTGGTCCGTCCGGTGATTTGATACGAAAAGCCATTGCCGGTATCACCGTCAGTTTGACTGATTTTGTTCTCAACATATGATATGTTCTCCTTTTGTGCCTATATTATACCATCACTGCACGTATATCTTCCATATATGGACGATCTGACACTGAAACAAACAGTACAAAAAATCATGTTCTGTCACGAAAAAACAGGCCTTATGCCTGTTCTTCAGTTTCAGCTGTTTCTTCCGTTTCCGGATCTTCTTCTTTCTTTCTCATGAAGGTCATCTTCATGAGCTCGTTTTCTTTCTTTGCCCTCTCGGCTTCCGCCTTGGCCTGTTCCGCCTCTTCACGCAGCTGTCGGTTGAGCTCTTCGTTTTCTTTCTGTGCTTCCTTCAAAGCCGCGCGTTTTTCTCTTTCTTCTTTCCAGACGGCACTGACGAGCCGCATGTAGACGACAAACATCAGCAGACCGGCAATGATCGCCACGACCGCCAGCAGCATGCGCTGGATGATCGGCAGAGAACCCTTGACGACAGAGTTGGCTGCCAGGATGGCAAACATCTGTTTATTGCGGAAGTACTGCCAGAAGAGTACGATGGCACCTCCGGCAACTAATATCAGTGAAATAAATCCTACGATCTTTTTAATAATTTTCATTTTTCCAATACCTCGTTACCATTTTATCATCAACATAATCACTCTTCTACTTTTTTAACGGGAAACAAAGTGAAGGAAGCCTTGCAGAAAAGCCTTCCCTTTTCGTCGGTGATCTTCACTTCACAGACCTTGGATGAACGTCCGTCATGTAAGGTATCGGCTATGATGACAAGATGTTCCCCTTGCTTCGCGCTTTGTATATAGCGGATATCGGCCTGCTGGGTCACAACGTAAGAGCCCAGACTGTAGCCGACGATACCGGCTGCCGTATCACATAAAGTATAGAGATAACCTCCATGGGCAAAACCATAGGGATTGGTGTCACTTTCTTCGACGTCCGCCTCAAAGACGAGCTTTCCTTTTTCCAGAGAAATGAGTCTGCAGGAAGCAAAACTCATCTTCTTTTCAAACAAAGAATCAAAATCAGTATCCATAAATCCTCACAATTCGATATTTCCATCAGCGAAGCCGGAAAACACAAAGGGATGCCGGCGATGATCCCGATGATCTTTGAAACGGGATCCCGTGGAAATATCCGCCTGTCTTTGTATTCCTGTTACTGTTGCCGTATCTTCTCTGATTCCTGCCTTACTGTTTCTTCCCTTCTGTTTTTAAAGCAGATGTGCTTTGAAGAAGTCACATTCCTCATCATTGCATACAGTCGCATCCTGCGATTTCATATTGCAGTGAAAGACATGACCTAAGACGTTGTCATCCGTTCCGTAGATCTTCACGGTATGTTCGATATGATGTTTCTCCAATTCCGGTACGATCACATCGACCTGTCCTCTTAAGAAATCGCCGTTGGACGACATGACGAACACCGGCGGGTAGCCTTCCTTTATCTTGTCATAGCTGTTGAGCATTTCAAAATCTTTATCGGTAAAGCCCTTCGGCAGCAGATCATACATCAAAGAACCAAGGCCTTTCTTTTCCGGCTTGTCCTGCTTATAGACACCGCAGTTGAGGGCGATCGCATTGAACATGAAATCCTTCCTGATATCCAAGCCATAGTGATCGGCATAGCTCTTATCATTTAACATCGCCGTATAGACTGATAAGAGATGACCGCCGGCAGAGTCCCCTACCGCGAAGATGTTTTTCGTATCGAAGCCATACTCTTCTTTGTGATCAAAGATCCACTTGATGACCGCATCGGTATCTTCCAGCTGTGCCGGATACCTGTGTTCCGGCGCCAGACGATAGCTGAAGTTGACCACCGCAAAGCCTCTCTGGGCAAGCGACATACAGTAAAACTGGTAGACTTCCTTTGTGCCGTACACCCAGCCGCCGCCATGGACCGAGACGATGACCGGAAGTTTTCCTTCCTTGTCTTTCGGACGGTAGACATCCAGGATCTGCCATTTTTTATCTTTGCCGTAACGGATATCATCATAGCGTTTCACATCGGCAGGCGTTGAAAGACCCGCGTCTCTTTTGCGGTCGCCTTTTCCGAAATTGTAACGGATATACATGCTGGTAAGTGACATTTGAGCCTCCTAAAAATCTCTGTCAACGAAACAAAAAAGGACCCTGCGTCCTTCTATATGTTCTGTTTTGAAGAAAAATAGACGATGCAGATCATCGTGAAACAGAAAAGCGCAGCTATGGAACATAAGATCAGACCGAGCTTGCAGTTCTTATCGCCTTTTCTTAAACCGATATATGCTATGATCATGCCGGCAAAGTCTAATACGAGCCACAAAAGATCGAGTTCATAGATCAGTAAAGAAAATGTCAGGGTGATCACACCGATACTTGCGGATATGTTTGCCATATATCCATAGTACCACGTTTCGATTTTCTGTTTCCGAAGGAAGAAGAGAAACAAAAAACCTGATATGAACATATTCCATTTTTCAGCCATTGTTTCTGCCTTTTTATGAAAAAATGGACTCATTTTTACATGCTATATTTTGATTAGATCAGAAAAGATCATGAAGAATGGAGGTATCTA
>JAZQIF010000080.1:0-3709 GCA_045540935.1 Erysipelotrichaceae bacterium
TGCGATTCCCAGGATCGCCGAGACGGCGATGATGGCGATCGGTCCTTTCTTGAAATGATTCATTGCCAGACAGATCAGAAAGATGAAGACCGAGATATAAGAGGAAAGCGGACCAAACAGCATATCTTCGCCTTTCGGAAAGAAGACTTCCTCACCTACCGAGATGACAGCAGAGGCGATCATGCCGACGACGACGGGTTTAAGTCCTTCTAAGACATAGGCGATCGCCTTGTTTCTGATGAAGCGGTCGTAGAAGATCGCCACCAGCAGCATGATCAGAAAGGAAGGAAAGATGACCCCGGACACCGCGCTGAGCAGGCCTGTGATACCGCCGGCTTTCAGACCGACATAGGCGGCCATATTGACCGACATCGATCCGGGTGTGGATTCGCTGACCGCCAGGAAATTGATGAGTTCGCTGTTGTTCATCCAGCCGTGGCCTATGACTTCCTGCCGTATCAGAGGAAGCATCGCGTAACCGCCGCCGATCGCAAAAAAGCCCATTTTCAGAAAGGCGAAAAAAAGATCGAGATACAGTTTCATCTTTCATCCTCCGGGATATTGCGGAAGGCAATGAGACTTACAAGGACGTCGGCCGCAAGTATCGCTATGACATTGACTTTGCCCGAAGCCAGAAGCAGGAAAGACAGCCCCATGATGATGTAGTTGAGATAGTACTTTCCCATCTCTTTGAAAAGAAGGAAAGTCGCATTGATGATCAGCACCAGCACGGCACAGCGGACCCCCGCAAATGCGTAGTCGACATAGATGTTCGCCGCAAATTCTTTCATGAAGAAAGAAACGATGTACATGACGATGACGGAAGGAAGGATGATACCTAAAGTTGCCACGATAGCTCCCGCATAGCCGCCGACGCGGTAGCCGATGAAGGTAGCCGAGGAGACAGAGATCGATCCGGGTGTGGATTCGCCGATCGCGATGATGTCGGCGATATTCCTTTCCGACATCCATCTTCTTTTTTCCACGACCTCCTTTTTTAACAGGGTGATCATGGCATATCCTGAACCGAACGTAAAAAGTCCGATCTTAAAAAAAGAAAAAAACAGAGCGCTGTATTTTCGCAACATAAAAAACCTCCTTGGAAAATGCAGATGTGAAATGATGTGGTTTATATAGAAAGATCCCGCAGGATCATAACAGTGAATGGACAAAAAGCCCTGTTAATATATTACATTGCTGAAACAATAAATCAAGCTTTTGAAGGGATTTCACGCAATTTCCCATAATGCGTAAGGCAGGCTGACTCATCACAAAGCGGATTCCTGTATAATAAAAATAGAATAGACAAGGAGAAGAAAAATGAATCGGGCAATTTGGTTTGTTTTTGTGATAGGTTCGCTTTCCTTTTTGGGCAGATTCTTTCTGGAAAGCGGCAGTATCATTGCGGAATACATACTTCTGGGCCTGGCCGTACTGATCGGCGTAGGCTATGTGGTGAATCTGAAAAAGTAGGAAAGATATGAAAGACGAGCTGATTAGAAAGATCATCGAACAGGAAGAAGACAGACAGCGTCACAACATCGAGCTGATCGCTTCGGAGAATTACTGTTCAAAAGACGTGATGGAAGCGGTCGGAAGCTGTCTGACCAACAAATATGCGGAAGGCTATCCCGGCAGGCGCTATTACGGCGGCTGTGTCAACGTGGATGCCTCCGAAACACTGGCAAAGGAAAGGGTATGTGAGCTTTTCGGTGCAGAATATGCCAACGTGCAGCCGCATTGCGGTTCTTCCGCTAACATGGCTGTCTATCGGGCAGTCCTGCAGCCGGGGGATCGGCTTCTTGGCATGTCACTTGATGCCGGCGGACATCTGACGCATGGCTATAAGCTCAGCTTTTCCGGCAGTGATTATGAAACGTTTGCCTACGGCGTCAATAAGCAAAGCGAACTGATCGATTACGATGAGCTCGAGGCTCTGGCCAAAGAAGTGAAGCCGAAGCTGATCGTTGCCGGGGCAAGTGCCTATGCCCGTTTCATCGACTATGAACGTTTCAAAGACATCGCCGATAAGGCAGGTGCCTTACTGATGGTGGATATGGCCCATGTGGCGGGGCTGATCGCCGCAGGTCTTCATCCTTCGCCTGTGCCTTACGCGGATTTCGTGACTTCGACGACGCACAAGACTTTGCGCGGTCCAAGAGGCGGACTCGTACTTTGTAAAAAAGAATATGCCAAAGCTCTGGACAGAGCGGTGTTCCCGGGCATTCAGGGCGGTCCTCTATGTCACGTGATCGCCGGCAAGGCAGTGTGTTTCCACGAGGCGATGCAGCCGGAATTCAAGGAATACCAGAAACAGGTCGTCCGCAATGCCAAGGTGCTCATGGAAACCTTGAAGGAAGAAGGCTTCCGCATCGTTTCCGGCGGTACGGACAACCACATGGTCTTAGTCGATGTCAAACATCCGCTTGGCATCACCGGCAAGCAGCTGGAGACAAGGCTCGATGAAGTCAACATCACGGTCAACAAGAATGCGATCCCGTTCGATGAAGAAAAACCTGCCTATACCTCAGGCATCCGCGTCGGTACGCCGGCCATGACGACCAGAGGTTTCAAGGAAGAAGAATTCAAAGCAGTGGGAAGGATCATTTCAAAAGTCGCCCACAACATCGATGATGGCAGAGCCATCGATGAGGCAAAAAGAGAAGTTGAAATACTCATGGAGAGGTTTGTATGAACGAAGTATTGAAAGCGATGAAGGAAAGGCGAAGCATCCGTCACTTTAAAAAAGAGATGCCTTCCGATGAGCTGATCGATCAGATCGTGGAAGCCGGCCTCTATGCAGCCAATGGCAAGGGCTTACAGGCAACGATGATGATCGTCGTCAGAAATAAGGAATTGCGTGAAAAGTTCGCAAAAGCCAATGCGCAGATCGGCGGCTATGGAGATGTCGATCCGTTTTATGGGGCACCGATGTTCATCGTCGTGCTTTCAAGAAAAGACAATCCCAACTGTAAATATGACGGTGCTCTGGTGATGGGCAATCTGATGCTGGCGGCACACGCTTTGGGTCTTGGCAGCATCTGGATCAACCGGGCCAGACAGGAATTTGAGACCGAAGAATTCAAACAGATCCTCAAAGATCTGAAGATCGAAGGGGAATGGGAAGGTGTCGGGCATTGCGCGATCGGTTATATCGATGGTGATGTTTCTGCTGCCGCACCGCGCAAAGAAGACAGAGTCTTTTATATAGATTAAGGAGGAAGTATGGGGATCAGGTTTGCGAAATCGATCAAGATCGGCAATTATCTGCGTCTGAATTTTAATAAGAATGGGATCAGCGCGACCATCGGCAAGAAAGGCGCATCGGTCAATGTCGGTACCAAGGGTGCCTATCTGAACCTTTCGCCGGCAGCTGTCGGCATCAACGGGACCGGTCTTTCCTATCGGCAGAAGATCCTTTCTTTAGGCTCTTCCAAGAAGAAGAAAAAGACCGCAGCTTCGGCGTCCAAGAAAAAGACCTATGTGTCAGCTTCCGAGGCAAACAAGACTTCTTCTCTGAAAAAGAAAGAGGAAGTTAAGGAAGAAACGAAGCTTCTGGAAACTGTCTCGGAAGAAACGATGGAAGATGTCGTCGATCCGGTGGAAGAATATGAAAACAACCATGAAGCGATCGTCAATCTTCATAAATATGCCGCGCCGGTCATGGATAAAAAGGAATTCGAAGAATATGCGGCATCTCTGGAATCCG
>JAZQIF010000081.1:0-17356 GCA_045540935.1 Erysipelotrichaceae bacterium
CTGTTCCGTTCCAAACTGTACGATAAGATCAACGAACTGCTCGGAACACAGGGGAAATCTGTTGAACCGGAGAATGACTATTCCGATCTTCAGGGCATCAATATTCTGATCGCCGAGGACAACGATATCAACTGGGAGATCATATCCACCATGCTCAGCATGTTCGGGATCACGACAGAACGTGCAGAAAACGGACGCATCTGTGTGGAAAAGATGAGCGAGGCGAAAGAAGGAGAATACGCTTTGATCTTCATGGATATTCAGATGCCGGAGATGAACGGACTTGATGCCACCCGAAAGATCCGCGCGTTGGATGATCCGTGGGCGTCCTCTGTCCCGATCATCGCCATGACGGCAGATGCATTCTCAGAGAATGTCACAGAATGTCTGAATGCCGGAATGAACGGTCATATCGCAAAACCGATCGACATCAAACTTGTCATAAAAGAGATCCGCAGGATCAAGGAGGAAAGAAGATCATGAAAAAAATACTCTGCGCTGTTTTAGCCTTATTCATGTTTGTGACACTGACGTCATGTGGAAGCAAGCCGTCTGAGCCTGAAAAGACGTCTGCCGAATTCGAACCGCTGCTTGATACAGGTACAGATTGCAGTATTACTGTTGCCGGAAGCTACGACAACTTCGAAGCGCTGGAAATGGTATTTGACAGGTTCAATGAGATCTATCCGAATGTAGAACTCAGCTATGTGAAACTGGACGATTATAACAATGTTCTGGCTACAGCTCTGGATGGCAACGATAAACCCAATATTTTCTTTTCCTATTCCTGGATGATCGGAAACGAAAAATACGATCAGGTGTTTGCTCACATGGAAGATCTTTCGGCTCCTGAACTGGGTTTGGATCTGGATTGCATCCGTCCCCGTCTGATCAGGCGTGACTCACAGGACCGCGTGCTGATGGTGCCGGTTTTCACCAGGACCTTTGGCATGCTGGTAAATAACGATCTGTTCAAAAAGGAAGGCCTTGATGTTCCTTCGACATGGATGGATCTGATGAATGTCTGCAAAGAGTTTGTAAACAGGAGTTACATCAATCCGATGATGGGATACAGCCTGAAACCGTCCAGTTCTTTTATGAATTCGGTCGCTTATCCGCTGTTCGTGGCAGCGCTTGCGGAAGATCCGGAAGCCCTTGCGCTTGCGAATGAACTTGATCCGTCTGCAGGGGAATACATGCGTCCGGCATTGGAGGCGGTGGAACAGCTGATTCAAAACGGCTGTATCGATCTGGCAGAGTGCGATAAGATCGAGGACAACTATTCTCAGGTGATCCTGCGCTTCTTTGAAGGAGATGTGCCGATGATGATATGTACCGGGGATACTGTATCCGGAACCAAGAAACGGGAAAGCCAGTCTGAAGCTTTCGTAAAAGCGCCTTTTGATTATTCTTTTTACCCTCTTCCGGTGGATGAAAAAGGCGGATATTTCATAGACAGTCCTTCTTTGGAGTTCTCTGTCAACAAATCTTGCGATAATCTTCAAATGACAAACGAATTCATGCGTTTTCTGATAACAAACAAAACGCTTAATGAGATGGCTTCCGTGAAACGTCTTGTAACACCTACCACGGATCTGTCCTTTGATTCAGTCTATGCGCCTTTCGGAGAGGTCCCGTCAGACCGTATCATCTCCCCGGAAATGCTCGGGATCCTGGATACCGTGGCTGTGCAGACTAGGGCAGCGGCATTCCTTGTCGGGACCGGAGAACTCACGGTCGATGAAGCCATCAAAAGGTACGGAAGTTTTGAATAAAAAAACAGAGAAAATTTGGATATCGAGATGTTTGCATAGTTTTGAATTTTTTGTTTAGTAAGTAAAATGCCGGTTCTGTTAGGCAAGTTCATAAGAGTGTAGGTTTATGAACGGAATTCGGAATTGGTGACTCAGTTTTGCGTGATAAATTCATTCCTTTGTGTTGCACTTCCTTTTATTCGCATTTCTTTGTCTTTGTTTTTATGTTCATGGAAGAAGTATGTCAGATTAGCGGCTTTCAATCTTATCTCAATCTTTGTGGAATATAATTATTTTGAAAAGTGATAAAGAGATGAAAATACTTCTTGCAGAAGACGAAAAGAGAATGGCTGCGGCCCTGAAAGAGCTGCTGAAACAGGAACAATACGATGTGGACCATGTGGCAAATGGCGAAGAAGCGCTTGTTGCACTAAAGAGTGGTATCTATGATGCCGCTGTTATCGATGTCATGATGCCGTTGATGAATGGTCTTGATGTTGTTAAAAACGCCAGGAACTGCGGCATCAGGATCCCGATCATGCTGCTGACTGCGAAAAGCGGCGTCGATGATAAAGTGGAAGGTCTTGACAGCGGTGCAGATGATTACCTGACCAAGCCCTTTCAGGCAAAAGAACTTCTGGCCCGTATCAGAGCACTGTGCAGACGCAATACCGGTTTTGAAAACGATACTCTTAAGTATGGAGATCTGTCAGTAAACATGGATACAGCGACCTTGCTTTGCAATGCCACGCAGAGAAGTGTGCGGCTTGGAGAAAAAGAGTTAAAGATATTGGAATATATGATCTCAAATCAGGGTAGGATCCTGACACGGGAACAGCTAACTGTCAAGATATGGGGGTTTAACAGCGAAGCCGAATACAATAATGTGGAAGTCTATATGTCTTTTACCCGTAAAAAGCTGGCTTTTGTCGGATCTCAGACGGAACTTAAGGCGGTGCGCGGCATCGGATACGAACTCAGGTGCCATGATCATGTTTCGTAAAACCAGGAGGAAGATCGTCGGTTCCGTCATGGGAGCGATGTTAATATTGCTTGCAGTCACCTTGTCGGTGATCGTACTGAGCAGCTATTTAGAAGCCCGGAGGCAGGCGAAAGAAATGTTGGAGGTCTATGTAAACCAGTATTCTTTGGATGCCCTTCCCTGGAAGCAAGAGTCTCTGCCTCCTTCGGAAATGGATGGTCCTCCGAAAGAAGCGCCATTGTATGAACTGTCAACTTTCTACTCGGTCGCTTTTTCCGATGAAGAAGAAGTGCTAGCGGTGGATACGGGCAGAAATGACATTTATTCCAGAGAGGATCTTGTAGAGATCGCAAAGAAGCTGAAAGAAAAAGGGTCTTTTTCCGGGCATACTTTATCGCTGACATATCGGATCGCGGAAAAGGACGGATATACGCTTATTGCTTTTTTGGATTCGACTTTGACCGATGAGAGTTTTCACTCGCTGATCCAAAGAACGCTGATCACGGGGATCGCAGCGATCGCCGTCTGTTTTATTCTTTCAGATTATCTGGCTTACAGGATCGTTAAACCTCTTGAAGACAACGACCGGAAACAGCGGCAGTTCATTTCCGATGCCGGACATGAATTAAAAACACCTGTCTCGATCATATCTTCCAATGCCGAAGTATTGTCCAGACAGATCGGCACAAATGACTGGCTGGACAATATCCGTTATGAAAATGAGAGGATGTCCAAGCTGGTCATCAAGCTTCTGGAACTGTCCAAGGCAGAAAACGGTAAGCTGCAGAAAGAAGAGATCGATCTTTCAATGCTGGTCACAGGAGAAGTGCTGCCTTTTGAGGCTGTCGCATTTGAAAAAAAACTGTCCATTCAAAGCGATATAGAAGACGGGATCCTGATCAGCGGAACCAGGTCGCAGCTATCACAGCTGGTATCCATACTTCTTGATAATGCGATCAAGTATTCGCAAGGCGGAAAGAAAATCGTGATCTCATTGAAAAAGCGTATGCGCATCATCCAATTGACGGTTGAAAACAACGGGGAAGCGATTCCTCAGGAAAAGATGGAACATCTGTTTGAACGTTTTTATAGGGTCGATGAAACAAGAAACGGCGAAGATGGCAATTATGGCCTGGGTCTGGCGATCGCAAAGGCGATCGTGGAAGAACATGATGGCAGTATCGGCGTATCCTGCAAGAATGGAAAGGTCATTTTTACCGTCAGGATACATACTTGAAGTTTATGTTTCAATGTAGTTTCAATGTTCCTCCTTTACAATGAACTTATCATCTGTGAAGGAGGTTTTTAAATGAAGAAGATGAAAAAACCGATATCGTTATTTCTGATTCTGATGCTTATACTCGGACTGTGTGCGTGTAACAGCACTTCCGAAGAATTTTCAGAAGATGTGTCTGAAGAAGTTTCCGACAACAGCGAAAAGGCAGAGATCGAATCGGCATTGAACCTTTCCAATATCAAACCGGAATGGACCTATTCCGAAAACAGCGATGCCTGGACGATGGCGATCGTCACCGCTGTGACAAATGCCGAGCTTCCCGATTACCAGGGCGTTTCCGTATGCGTACCCGGTGCTTACGTCAAGGGCGTGGATACAGACGGAGATGGGACGGCAGACGTGACAAGCGGCAGCGCAGATGGAACGCTAGTGATCGACTATGATCCTTCCATTACCAGCACGAATGGTCAGATCTATACGGCCGCAACGGCGCCAGTCATCGTCAATACCGGTGCGGCAGGCTATTCTTCCCAGTCCAACCAGACGGCAGGATCCACATACGCAGCGGAAGGCTATATCAATGTCGCATGCGGCAACAGGGGCAAGCAGAGTACGCTTTCTGACGGCACTTATACCGGCGATGCACCATCCTGTCTTGTGGACCAGAAAAATGCCGTCCGTTTTGTGAAGTTCAATATCCTGCTAGGCAATCTGCCGGGCAGCGTGGATCACTTTGTCTCAACTGGCGGATCCGGCGGCGGAGCCCATGCGAGCATGCTGGCGGCAACATCCGATAATCCCGACTTTTATGATTATGAGATCGCCCAGGGAGCAGTCGGCGTTTATAAGAATTCCGATGGCAGCTATTGTACGACCGTGACGGTCGATGGAAATGAAGTATCTCTTTCTGACGGAATGTGGGGTTGCATGGCTTACAGCGCAATCACTTCTCTTGCCGAAGCGGATATGGCACTGGCCTTTGAATACTTCCTTGATCCTTCATACAGTTTCAATACGGATTTTCAGAAGCAGACAGCCGAATATCTTGCTGGCGAATATATGGAATACATCAATGGCAGGAATCTTTCTGTTGAAGAAAGCAAGGTCGGATTTGATCTGAATGAAGACGGAGATACGGATGATACGATAGCTTTATCGATCGAATATGATGCATCAAGCCACAGCGATACCAATGGCTATTATGGAAGCTATGTCGATCTTTATCTTGCCGAGATGGAGCAGAGCCTTTCGGATTATATAGCCCGCCTGGCTTATGCTGAAGACTGGACCTGGTTTGATGCAGATGGCAATGCCCTATCTGACAGCGAAGTGGCTGCCATGACCGACGCTGATAGAGCGCAAGCTTTCATAAGCGGAGCATATGCCAAGGGCAGCACAGGAACAACATCCGACGGTATGAGCGACGGACCAGGCAATGATTCAACAGGCGGTCCGCCCGATATGAATGGGGATGGTCCTGGCAACGATTCAACAGGCGGTCCGCCTGACATGAATGGCGGTTCTACGGAAGAAGTGGGAACACCCGATGCCGGAACGACACAGTCTTCCAGCAGCAAAACGGATTCGGCAAACTATTCTTCCTTTGAAGAAATGCTGGCCGCCTATCAGATGGACATCGTCGAGATCGAGGCCGGTGATATCTATGGCAACAACATCGTTGAACTTTATGATCCAATGAATTATATCGGAGCAGATGGCACTAATGATCCGACATGGGCGAGGATCCTGATGGGAGCTTCCGAAGGCGATATCTCGATGTTCAACTCTTTGAATCTTCAGATCGCCTGGCTGAATGCCGGGACGGATGCTGAGATCGAATGGCAATGGAACGGCGGGCATGTGCCTTCCGAGATCTTCGGCGATTCCCTGGCGCTATATGTTGATACGATGTATGGCAAATATGTTGATGGCGCTGCAGCGATCAGTAAAGCGGCTGCCACAGGGCAGAGTGCCAACGGAACAGCGAGTGAAGCTTCCGGCACAGATCTTTCCGATTGGGTAACATATGACAGTGCAAACGGCATCAGCATGATGCTTGCCGGAGCCGCAAATTACCGTAGTTCCGGCGCCAGTAAGGCGATCCCGGGATTTGATGTCATGGACTATGGTCAGGAAGACTATGTCTTTGGCTGTTCGACTGCTGATGCGCGGCACTGGAATAAATATGTACTGAAGGTTTTTGAAGAGAATACTGACAATCTTTCAGAACTATTTAATGCCGGAAACTGATGCTGTAGACGGATATGCCTTGATGAATTCATATTTCATAAATTCTTAAAACAGCAGACACTATTCATTGGAGATGGATAGTGTCTTTATATTAATGACATAATGCCGTGTTCACAAAAGTGTAGGTTTACGAACGAAATTGAAAATACTTAATTCAAGCAACTAATAAAAGAAAAGACAACAATAAATGATGAGGACACAAAAGCTCTGGGAAACAAAACGACTTAGAGTTTTTTGTCATATGATGCTCTGTAGTAGGAGAACCATTATTTGTGCCGGAACTGATTCTGTACCTACAGTAACAATGTAACGGATCGATGGTATCTTTGAGGATGAAACTACGGTATCAATGCGCTGCAATAATCAGGGAGGTTTAATCATGAAGGACCTATAAGAAGATCAAAGCCCTTTCCGGATCGCTTTGCCGATGATGTTTCTGTAGATTTTGAAGGTATCGCCTCCTTCAAAGATCTCTTTCAGTACGGATGCGTTTTCGTTGAGATATAACAGAAGTATCTGAAGTGTTTTTGCCTCCTGGCATGTGAGGTCCATCGAACAGACAACCAGCGTCTTTTTATCGTTGTTCTTGTCATTGAATCTGTAGAAGTCGAAATAGTCACGTTCATGCCGGGGGATGAAAAAGAAATAGAGATTGATGTTTTCATCATTGATATGTTTGTTTTCATAGAACATGTCCCGGACTTTGTCGATGTTGTCGTTGTTTCCGTATTTAATGGAGATGATATCGCCGGCGTTTCGTTTGTCGATGAAGGAAATGTTGGTGAATACGGTCGTGATATCGGCAAATCGTTTTGCCAGATGATCGATCGCATAGCAATTCAGAACAGCGTCTTTCAAAGCTTCATTCAAAGAATCAGCTAATGTGGCAGTTTCATAATAATAGACCGGAAGCGGGATGTGATAGCGTTCCAAATAGCGCAGTTCGACGCAGAAGACTTCGGATCTGTTTAAAAACCGATTGATCTCATAGAAATTGATCAGATGGATCTGATTGAAATGTTCTTCATATCTTTTTATGATGGGATCGATCATTTTTCTTTTGTAATTGACATTGAGGTCAGTCGAGATGCATAAGTCGATCTTTTTACTATCAAGATCGATCTCCATCAAATAGCCCATGAAGATATTCAGGATCTGTGAAAGCATCTGTAAGGAACAGGAATAGTCGTGCGTTCTTTGAAGATAGCGGAATATCCTGGTCATCATATCTCTGGCAAGCGGATCATTTGCGTGCGGCATGATCCTCTTTGTCTTGGAAAAGGAGACTTCATTCATGATCGAAAAGCGATTTCCGCAGATGACGGGGATCAGGATCGAGACCATCGATTCATAAAAAGAGCGGAAATCACAAAGATCGAGACCGTAATGAATTTTTGTCAGTGAGATGATGTCTGTGCAGATCTTTTCTGCTTCTTTCAGGAAAGGGTTTCTGTTTGTCTGATAGGTCGCATATTTCGTATTTTCACAGCTCATGATCATAGCTGCAAAAAGAACAGCTTCCTCATCGGATGTATGCGGATAAAGCAGATCAAGGATCTGCTTGGAACAGCTGAATTCCTCTGTTTTGATCATCGGATCGAGAAGGCCTTTTTTTATTCGGACCGTATTTCCCTGAGCGATCCTGTTTTCAGCTAAGATGAGATAATTGGTGATCTTATCTAAGAGAAAATGAAAAGGGTGGATGTTGTGAGTGGTCAGTATATCGATTATTACAGTCCGGATCTCATCATGACGCGGATCCTGGAACAGGGAGATATAGTTTTCGCTGTAATCCTTGTTTTCGGGATGAAAATGATAATTGAAAGAAAGAAGTTCCAGAAACAAGCAGCGTCTTGAAGTCTCGTCGGCCTGTAGCAGGTAACCGTTTTGGCAGCGTTGGATCTTTGCCTTAAAAGGTTCCAGGTCTTTGTTCAGCGACTTGATGACTTTATGAAGAGAGGTTTCATTGAGAAAGATCAGTTCGGACAGGACAAACTGGTCGGAGGGCGATCCGACAAAAAGGAAGTGTTCCAGAAGTTTCTGTTTGTATTCCGTTTCATAACTCAGGTCATTGAAACTTGATCCCATCATAGTCAGAAAAGAGCGGTATTGGTTTTCGTCTTTGATCTCAAGACGATAGCCGAGCTTCTTGCGGCTGATGATCTGCATATCGTAAGCGGATATCTGTGAGTTGATGTCTTCGATGTCCCGTTTGACGGTACGTACCGATTTTCCGATATGTTCGGCGATCTCATAGGAGGTAAAATAACGCTGCACATTGTGTAAAAGGTCGATGATGGAGATGCAATTAGCGTTCAACATAGCATAATTATAGCAAAATAGAATAAAAATGGCACTTAAAACGGCATGATAAAGTATAGTGTCTTAATATGGCACTATATATTTTGTCTGAAAGCGCTTTTTTTAATACACTGAAGTCAGAAAGAAGCTACAGGAGGTGATTGAATGATCACGCAAATAAGACTTGATGAAAGGTATATCCACGGGCAGGTCGCGACCGCATGGACGAAGTATCTTGGCGCGACAGCGATCGTTGTGGCAAACGATGAACTGATCAAAGACCAGATGGCACAGAACATCCTTAAGATGGGCTGTCCTACCGGTGTTAAGCTGGCGATCAAGTCGATCGATGATGCGATAACGCTGCTGTCAGATCCCCGCGCCGATAAGATGAAAGTCCTGCTGCTGGTAAGCAATCCCCATGATGCATGGGTACTGGCAGAAGCTCTTGATGTAAAGGAAATCAATTGTGCAAATTATGTCACGAAGAAAGCTCCCAACAAGACGAAGCTCGAAGAAAGCATCTATGCAACACCCGAAGATCTTGAAGAATTTCGAAAACTCGTGGCGACCGGCAGGAATGTCTATTGCCAGGTGATCCCGTCAAGGCCTCAAAGCAAGCTTCAAAACATTTAAGGAGGAATAAACAATATGGTTATTAAAGCTCTGATCGTCTGTTTAGGTCTGTGGGCTATCGCTTTGATCGGCCAGGCTCTCTCGGCGGAAGGCCTGGATCGTCCGATCGTTCAATGTTCCATCATCGGCTTGCTGCTAGGAGATGTGAAGACAGGAGTCATGATGGGCGGTGCTTTGGAAGCTGTCTATATGGGCGTGAACCAGATCGGCGGCGTTTCTTCTGCCAATGCCGGTGCCGGTTCTGTCTTGTCGACCTGTCTTGTCATACTCGGCGGTGTTCCGTTTGAGACGGCAGTCGCCTTGTCGATGCCGGTCGCTGCTGCAACAAATGTGATCTCACAGCTGATGTCGATGGTAAGGCCGATGGTTCAGCCGTTCTTGCAGAAACTGGTTGAAAAAGGAGAGATCAAAAAATACAATGTGATCCTCTTCGTCTGGGAAATGCTTTTCTCTAAAGGACCGAACTATGTGATCTATTTCCTGATGATCGTTTTAGGTATCGATGCAGTCTCTGCTGCGATCACTGCCTTCCCTGCTTCCGTACTAAGAGGTTTCACGGCTGCCGGAAATGCGCTTGCAGCATTAGGTCTGGCAAACCTTGCCGTCAATATCTGGACAACGGAATCGGCAGCTTTCCTGGTCCTTGGCTTTACACTGGCTAAGACGATGGGCTTGAATTCCATTACGATCTGCATCATTTCGGCAGTTGCCGCGATCATCATCTTCTTCAGAGAAAAGGAGATGTTGGATCTGAAAAGCAGCGGTGCAGCTGTAGAGAAAGGAGATGACTTCTATGACTAACAAGATGACAATGATCTCGCCGGAAGATAAGAAGATGTGTGATTCTTTGTTCTGGCGTTTCAACTGGGTGAGACTGTTTGGCAATAAGATCAATTCCAATGGCTGCGGTTTCCTGTTTGCCATGGAGAAATGTCTTCAGGAATACTATAAAGACGATCCTGAAGGATTGCAGGATGCCTATAACAGGCATATTGAATATTTCAATTCGCACTCTATGTTCTGTCATTTCTTAGGCGGTGTAGCTGCCGGCATGGAAAAGGAAAAAGTTCAGGGCAAGTGTGATGCGGCTGCCATATCGGCGGTCAAGTCTTCACTGATGGGTCCTTTGGCAGGTATCGGTGATTCCTTCTTCTATACGGCATATCGGCCTATCATTGCCGGTATCTGCATGGGTCTGGCTGCCACGGGCAATATCCTGGCTCCGATCTTGTTCATCCTTCTGTTTTCCGTTCCGCAGCAGATCGGCAAATACTACATTTTAAGAGCCGGTTTCGTTTATGGCGCGGATGTCGTAAACAAGACCTTTGAAAGCGGTCTGCTCAATATCATCACCAGATGCTGCGGTTTTGTCGGCATGGCGATGTTAGGCGTCATGGTGGCCAGCTCCGTCAAGGTCAATATCGCTCTGGCTCCGGTGCTGAATGGAGCGGAGATCAATATCCAGCAGACACTGGATTCGATCTATCCGGGTCTCTTGTCTCTTCTTGTCTTCTTTGCCGTCTATAAGGCGGTCAAAAAGAAGGTCAACCCTATCACTATCTGTTTCGTTATGATAGGCATCGGTATCGTACTGGCTTTCCTGGGAGTTATCTGATTCTGATTATGGGCAGCCGTTTCGGCTGCCCTGTTTCTTTTTTGGAGGATCGTATGAAGATTTTATTGGCAACACATGGAATGATGGCAAGCGGCATGAAAAGTTCGCTGGAGATCCTGATGGGGAAAACATCGATCGAGGTCTTTGATGCCCATCTTCCTGGAAATATGACAAGTGTGGAAGAAACGGTCGAAAGCTTTCTTGCGGGTTGCAGGAAGGAAGAAACCAAGCTGCTGGTTTCCGACTTATATGGCGGCAGTGTCTGCCAGTCGATGAGCAGATATATCGATGAAGAAAACGTTTTTGTGATCACCGGGGTGAATCTCGGACTGCTTCTGGAATTGTCTTTTGCCACGGATGACATAAAGAAAAACGATATTGAGAAAATGATCGCTTCGGCAAGGGAAAACATGTGCCTTGTCGAACTGGAAAAGATAGATAAAGAAGAAGATTTCTTTTAAAGGAGTCAATGGAAAATGAGAAAACGACTGGTATACAGAGCGGATGATGTGGGATATACAGAGGCATTCGATCTGGGCATCTATAAGGCTTTTGAAGAAGGGATCGCCAGCAGTGCGGATGTCATGCTGGATTCCCCGCATACGGTGCAAGCTCTGCTTTGGTTAAAAGAAAGGCCCTGGATCTCGGTAGGCTGGCACAGGCATCTTTGGGAATCGCCGGTTCTTCCATCAAAGGAGGTCCCTTCTCTGGTGGATGAGGAAGGAAGATTCAAGTGGCGGCACAGAGACGGCCATCGCATGAAAGAAGCAACGTATGAAGATGCCTATAAGGAATTCAAAGCGGAAGCTGAACTTTGCAAGCTGGTTTTAGGCCATTATCCGGACTCGGCAAGCTATCGCATGGAAGAGGATGTCATTCCTTTGGAAAAAGCATTCCGTGACGTCGTTGAGGAATTAAAGATCCCTGCAAACTTCTGGTACGACTCTCCGAGAAGCCCGGGAGATAAAAAATGGGAACATCTTCATTTCCGGCAATGGGACGGTGAAAACTTCAAGGGCGGGCCAAGCAGTAAGTTCGAATTGCAGAACTTTAAAGACTATGATCCGTATGAGCGCTTTCTGAAAGTCAAATGGGAAAGCGATGAACAGATATGGAGGATCGGTGGGCACCCCGGCTATCTTGATGAACACATCATGAAAGAAAGTTCCTGCAACATCCACCGCTGCAAAGATCTTGAAGCCTGTCTGAAACTGAAGCAGTGGGTCATCGATAATGAGATCGAACTCATCAATCAAAGAGATGCCTTTTACGGGACCGATGAGTTTCAGCAGCATCTGAAACAGATCGATTCTCCTTTGTGGATCGGCAATATCAAGGCAGGCAGACGATGAGAAAACGGATGGTCTACAGAGCCGATGACATCGGCTATACGGAAGCCTTTGATCTGGGTGCTTTCAAGGCGATCGAAAACGGCATCGTGACAAGTGCTGATGTGATGCTGGATTCCCCGCATACGAAAGAAGCACTGCTTTGGTTAAAAGAAAGACCCTGGATCTCGGTAGGCTGGCACAGGCATCTCTGGGAAAGCCCGGTACTGGATCCTGAAGAAGTTCCTTCTCTGGTCGATGAAGAGGGAAGGTTTCGATGGCGGCATAATTTCAATGAATATCGCAAACTTGCGACCTATGAGGATGCGTATAAAGAATTCAAGGCGGAACTTGAGCTGTGCAAGAAGTATCTGGGAAGATATCCGGATACTTATGGCGGCATGATGCGAAATAACGAAGATATGATCCCGTTGGAGAAAGCGTGCGAAGATGTGGTCAGGGAACTGAAGATCGATACGCATTATGAAAGATTCACACATAAGGATATGACACAGAGCGGCGATCTTGATGAACGATTTAAGAATGTAAAGTATTCCGAATGGCCAAGAAAGACCCAGGGGATCGAAAAACATGAACGCTGGCATCTTTCTCATTTTGATGAGTATCATCCGGAAGAACACATTTATTCTGTCATCTGGAGTTCAGATGACGAGATCTGGCGGGTCGGCGGTCATCCGGGTTATCTTGATGATCATATCCTGAAAGAATCTACCTGTAACGTACACCGCGTAAGAGATCTTCAAGTCTGCTGCAGCGAAGAACTGAAGCGATACATCATCGATAACAAGATCGAATTAGTCAATCAGGTCGATGCGATCCATGGAAGCAATATCTTCCAGGATCATCTGAAACAGATCGGTTCGCCTTTGTGGATCGGAAACATCCTGAAGGAGGAACGATGAAGATAAGGGAAGTCATTGAGACGATCAAGTCATTGCATTATGGGATGCATCATGGTGAGAAGATCGATCCTTTGAAAAGCAGGGACCAGATCTTATATGGCGATCCCGATCAGGAATGTACAGGTATCGTCACGACCTGTTTTGCCAGCAGCGATGTACTTCGAAAAGCAAAACAGATCAATGCCAATCTCATCATTCCTCATGAAGCTTTATTCTGGAACCGGGGAGATAAGACAGACTGGCTTGAAGACAATAAAGTCTTTCAAAAGAAAAAACAGATCCTGGATTCATTCAACGGCGTCGTCTGGCGCGATCATGACTATATCCATTCCGGGATCGACATCGATGGGAAATGGTGTGACGGCATCTTCTATGGGCTGATGGAAGAGCTTGGCTGGAAGCAGTATCTGATTGATGATGAAGAAAAGCCCTTGCTGTTCAAGATCCCTGAAACAGATCTAAGAGATCTCAGCAGACAGCTGATGGGAAAACTGGGATTGAACGGGATCCGCCTGGTCGGCAGAAAGGAAGGTCCCGTATCGAAAGTCTATGTGGCAGAGCACATCGTCGGAAAAGGCGATGAAGAAAAGATCACAAAGATCGAAAGGGAAGATATCGATGTGATCATAACACTGGAGCTGATCGATTATACGGTTGCAGAATACATACGGGATGCCGCTCAGAATGGTTTTCAGAAAACGATCCTGGCGATTGGGCATTTCAATACGGAAGAAGCAGGCATGAAATATCTGGCTTCCTATTTGCAGAAGAATCTGAAAGATCTTCCGGTCACCTTCATCCGATCGGGAGATTCCTACAGCTATATCATTGATGATACCCCAATGCATGATGCAGCTTGATCATAAGCTGCATTTTGCAATATCTCACAAGGAGACTGACTGATATGTTTAAAAAATCATTCCAACTGCTGTTTATCAGTGTTCTTATACTGATGTTAAGCGCCTGTAACACTTCTTCTTCAAAGCAAGAAAATAGTGTAAGGGAAGATCCCGCATCTCAAGAGGAACAAAGCGAAGCCACAGAGACATCTGATCCTGATGAGTCCTTGAATACCGAATCTTTTTCCGGCAAGGTCTCTAATACGCTGGCACAGGATGAAGAGGCCCTGAAAGCAGAATGTGTCTCCCGTTTCGATCAGCTGGTTTATGATGATGAGCAAACGGGATCGAGCATTACGTATAACTTGTATCTGCCGGAAGGCTATGATGCTTCTTCAAGCTATCCGATGGTCGTTTTCATTGCGGATTCCAGCTGCACGGGAAATGATGCGTCAAGCTCATTGAAACAGGGAAGAGGCGCTTTAGTCTGGGCGTGTGAAGAGTGGCAATCTGTCTATCCGACCATCGTTGCCGTTCCGACCTATCCGGTGACGATACTTGATGATCATGGAAGCTATACCGAAACGGAATATGTAGAGCTCACAAAGCGTTTTGTCGACTATATGAAAGAAAACTATGCAGTCGATAAAGAAAGGGTCTATGGAACAGGACAGTCGATGGGCTGTATGACGTCACTGATCCTTGCCGCAAAGTACCCCGATCTTTATGCAGCCTGCATGTTCGTGGATGGTCAATGGGACATCACTGCGCTTGCCGGATTGGAAGATCAGACATTTGTTTATTTTGCTGCAGAAGATGACAGCAATGCCTTTAACGGAGCAAAAGAAGTGATGGAGATGTTTGATAGGGATGGTGTTTCATATAAGTACGAGCAATGGGATGGAAACTGGTCAGTCGATGAGCTCTCTGCCGCTGCATTACAATTGTTCACTTCAGATGAAGATCGTTATTTCATATCCTGGAAAACAGGAACGATCGATGCGTCTTCTTCAAACATGCCGGGTACTGCAGCTTATCATATGGCTAGTTTTGATTATGCATATAATTGCGTCGCAGTCATGGAATGGCTGATCGCTCAGTAGGAGGGATTTTATGAAGATCGGTTTTAAAGAAATATGTATCAATCCTGAGTTTCCGGTGAATCGGATGCTCGGGGCAAAAGCAGAAAAGATCATGGATGTGTCAGATGATCTGCATTGTCGCATCCTTGTGATCGACCCGATGAAGCAAGGACAAAGACTCTGGTATCACATAAGTATCGATGCCGTCGAGATATGGAAGCAGATAAGAGATCGCATCAGAAATGCAGTCGAGGAAGCCCTTGTGGAAAAGATCGATCTGGTCGTATCTGCAACTCATTCTCACAACTGTCCGTGCATGACGACGGATGAAAATTGGAATGCCTGGCTGATCGAAAAGATATCTTCGGAAGTCAAGAGCATCGAAACAAAAGAATATCAGAAAGTCGAATACTGCTATCAGTACAGGTATTTCAATCAGATCGGCGACAGCAGAGAGGCGAATGGAAAGCATCCTGTGGTGCATCTGTATGCGGAAACGCTGTCGTTTTATGGGGATGGAAAGCGGATCGGGACGATCCTGTTTCACAACTGCCACCCGACGATCAAAGAACTCATGAAAGATCCTTTTACCAGTGAATATCCCGGTTATTGCATCCGCAGGCTCAAGCAAATGCATCCGGATGAATTCTTCACATTCATGTTGGGGCCATCAGGTGATGTCAGTCCGCACTTCGTAAGAGAAAACAGAGATTATGAGGAGATCGCCCGTCTGGGTGAAAAGCTGGTCAAAGAATATGAATATCAGTTGCAACGCCAGCATGATCTTAAAGAAGTCGATAAATTTATTTACCGAGAAAAAATGATAGAGATCGAAAAAGGAGATGCCAATTCAATGGGCAACGTCTTTATACCTGAGTACAAGAGGCTGACGGAACAGGAAATCGAAACGATCGAAAAGCTGATCCATCCGAGAAAAAGACTGGAAAGAAAACTCGAAGAAATGGAAAAGGTCGATCAGCACATTGTCTGTCAATTGATACTGAGCGATGAATATTCGATCATCTTTGAGCCTTTTGAACTCTACAGCGAATACTATGGCTCGGTGAATAAACAGACGACCTCTTTGGTGACGATATCTAACGGCTTCGATCACTATCTGACCGGACTTTATCTGAATCATGTAACGATGCACAGCATCACAAACGGCTTCGGTCCTAAGATGAAAAGAGATCTTTGGGAACTATTTGGCAAATGGAGCTGTCAGAAAGACTGTGATACATTTTAGTTTTATCAAATTATATGCAGCCGGAGAAATCATAGTTATTGAACTGATGCCAATTATACCATCAGGGAAGATTGACTATCGCACTTTAGAAAAACTGAGTGAATAGGTATGATTTGATGCAAACATTTTTTATAAAAATAGTTTTCATCTCGGTTTCGATGATCGGAAAAGTGTAAGTTTTAGATCACCATTCAAAACAACTGTTTGATCCGGCTTATAAATGTTAAAATATCTTTACATTTGCGGAATGTTTTGTGTACAATAAAAATGTTAAAGATACTTTACATTTTGGAGGTGATCCTATGAAGAAGACTTTTCCTAAAGCTGATGAAATGGAGATGGCAATAAACTATAAAGCGGCAAGGAATGCTTTTGCTTTCCTGGAGATCGCTTTAGCGATGTATTGTCTTGTATATGTTTTGAGGACAGGTGAACTGCCATGGGTATGGCTGATCTTTATTTCTTCAGGTCTGGTTTTCTGGGCAACGAAGCTGATCGAAACGAAACGTCTTACCGGCCCGGGAGATGCTGATGAAGAATAATATCAAAGAGCTTCGAAAAAGCAGAAACCTCAGACAGGAAGATCTTGCGAAAATCCTTGGTGTCACCAGGCAGACGATCATTGCCATAGAAAACAACAAATACGATCCAACGCTTGAACTGGCAATGAAGATCTCCGAATATTTCGAAAAAAGCGTCAATGAGATCTTTTGTCTGGAATAGGGATACATGATCGAATCAATGAGGAACAAAACATGAGAAAAGCTGTTACTTATATGCAATTGGCGGTTTCTGTGACTGCGCTTGTATTGCTGATCATTACAGGCGGAAAACTGGCGGATCATAATTATGACATCGTCATCGAAGGGTGGATCATGCTGGTCTGTCTTTCAGTTCTGTTTATCATTTCGGTATACAATCTGTCAAAGCAGCAGAAGCATATGCCTGCGGATCAATAAAAGTGTTTTGTATTGTATAGGTTTGCGAACAAAAATCAAATATTGGCTTCTGTTTTATAAACGGAAGTCTTTTTTATACAATGGAAACAGAAAGATAATCGGGATTTGTTGAGGGAGATATTATGAAGAAAACGGATCGCCTCGTTAATATCCTTGCTTCAGATATTGAGCATAAGGATGTTCTTGAAGTTGCTTGCGGAGCAG
>JAZQIF010000082.1:0-13120 GCA_045540935.1 Erysipelotrichaceae bacterium
CGATGAAGATCGTCATGAAGTGTCCTAAGAACACGGAAGATAAGGAATCGCCGCCTTCAAAGTCGTTCAGCATGATCGTAAAGGCATAAAAGATGCCGGACAACAAAGCGATCAGATCGCCCTTGAGATTTCCTTTGCCCAGGCCTTCCGATACGACGATCAGGATGCCCGCAAATACTAACAGCGAGACGATCAGGTCGAGCTTCTTAGGCTTCTTGCGGAAAAACAAAGCTTCAAACAAAACGATGAAGATCGGTGCCGTATATTCCAAGACGATCGCATTGGCGGCTGTCGTATACTTCATCGATGTCACGTAACACACCAGCATCGCCGATACGAATACTGCACCTAAGAACACCGTCTTATTGAACTTCAGTTTATGGCCGGAGAACCTTATATATAAGTAGATCACAACGGAAGAAAAGATACATCGGCCGCCGGACACCGACATCGCCGACCAGGGCATCAGTTTGACAAAAAGACCGCCTAAAGAAAAGGCGATCGCTCCGAGTAATACATACAATAATCCGCGTTTCTGTTCAGATTTCACAAAAACATTATATAAAAACAAAAGAAAGTATCAATCGTTTTTCAGAAGTTTGTACCGTACAGGATTGGAAAGCGAGAAATACTGAAACTTCGTATCCCACCTTCCCCAGCGCCGGCCGTAGGCATAGCCGATCAGGACATCCTTGTCGATGACCTGATGACCGCTCAAAGACTTGGCCACCCCGAGATTGTGGGCGTAGTCTTCGATGTAACGCTTGGTCGAATCGATGTGCTCGAAGGACTGGCCGTTGTTGGAGACATAGACGGCCACTTTGGATGATTCCGCCATGCGGTCTTCCACCGCAAAAGCCAGGAACATCTTGAGATCGTCGGCATAAAAGACATCGAAGGAATCCTGGGTAGTCCTGCCGATGACGGCACCTTTTTCTTCGATGGTCGCCGGCCAGTTCTCGCAGGCATCGGCCTTAGCCAGAGCCGTATAGCCGCCGGTCAGATCGAAGTAGGTGTAATAGATGTATAAGTCTTTTTCCAGCAGGACGAAGCTGACTTCGCCGATCCCCCAGCCTCTGGGATCGTCCGTGTAGGTCAGGATCGGTTCGGGCTTGCCGCCCCAGCCGTTGCCGTTCCACTTTTCATAGGGACCCTCCGGTTTCTTTGATCGGGCGACGAAGGCGTTGTTGTTCATGCCGCCGTGCTTGTAATCATCGGTCGAAGTATAGCCCAGGTAATAGTAACCGTCGAAATAGATGACGCCGGGATCGCAGACCGAACAGCGGTCCTTGGAATTCTTGGTCGGCTTTAAGACCGTCTTTTCTTTGGACCAGTTTATCCCGTCATCGGAGTGACGGTAAGTGATGTAGTCCCATTCGGTGGAGTTATTGCCCGGGGCAGAAAACCAGGCATCATAGGAACCGTCTTCATATTCGATGATCGAAGGCCCGTAACGGTAATAGCCTTCTGAAGTCTTAAAGACGATATTGCCTTCATCCTTTGCCTTGATGGTCAGATTGAGTGACTCGTCTTTGACGACGTTGAAAGGTTCGCTCACTATCGCCGCCATCAGATTCTTCACAGTAAAAAGGCTACCGCCCTGCTCGATCGTTTCCCCGCTTCCCAGAAACAAAGCACACAATATAACGATGATAAAGACCGGCAAAAGTACAGGTTCATGAACTTTCTTTCTGCCTTTTGACATACCTCTATTTTACCGCAAAGAACGATATAATAAATATTGGTATGAACAAGATCAAACGCTTTCTCAAAACTTCTTTTTCAAGGATCCTCGTATTGCTGATAGCGGCAGCCGTGCAGGTTTTCATCCAGTATTCGATCGTACACTGGCTGCATGACAAGCTCACCTGGATCGAAGCTTTTTTACGTCTGCTGGCGGTCATCATCACTTTAGGCATCATCAAGAATTCAAGGCATCTGTCCATGGACATCTCCTGGATCATCCTGATCAATATCTTCCCGATCGTCGGTGCCGTACTGTATATCCTTCTGGGTGCCGATCTTTTCATATCGAAGACCTACCGCGACATCAGATCGGTGACCGAAGAATCCGCCCGCTATTATACGCAGGATCCCGAAATCATGAAGGAAGCCGAAAAAGCCACACCGGACAAGATCGGCCAGTTCCGCTACATCTCTTCCTATGCCGGCTATCCGGTCTATAAGAACACCGGCTTTGAATACTACAGCTTGGGAGAAGAAGGTTTCCCGGTGATGCTGGAAGAACTGAAGAAAGCGGAAAAGTTTATCTTCTTGGAATACTTCATCATCGAAGAAGGCGTGATGTGGGATTCCATACTGGCCATACTGGAAGAAAAAGCGAAACAGGGCGTGGAAGTCCGGGTCATGTACGATGATTTCGGATCCTTCTTCCTGCTGCCCGGTTCCTACTACCGGACCCTGGAAGAAAAAGGCATCAAGTGTGTGCCGTTCAATCGGATCTCGATCTTCCTCAATGTCATCCTCAACCATCGCGACCACCGCAAGATCATGGTGATCGACGGCAAAGTCGCCTTCTCCGGCGGCATCAACCTCGCCGATGAATACATCAACCGTGTGAAGCGTTTCGGCAAATGGAAGGACAACATCATCAGGATCACCGGCGAAGCCGTCTGGTCTTACACCGTGATGTTCCTCACTCACTGGAACGCCATCCGAAGGGAAGACCACACGTTCCTTTCTTTCCGCAACGAAGCGATCAGAGGCGAAGAAGACGGCTTCATCGCGCCATATGGCGAGACACCGCTCGATGATGAGATCTGTGCACAGAACATCTACACCAACATCATCAACGAAGCCAATGTCTACTGCTACATCTGTACTCCGTATCTGATCATCGACACCGAAATGATCAATGCCCTCATACTGGCTGCTCGAAGAGGTGTGGATATCCGCATCATCACTCCGGGCATCCCCGACAAGAAGATGGTCTTTGCGATCACCCGCTCCTACTATGAACAGCTGGTCAAGGGCGGCGTCAGGATCTTCCAGTATGATCCGGGTTTCGTCCATGCCAAAGTCATGGCTGCCGATGATGAGATCGCAACGGTCGGTACCGTCAACCTCGACTACCGCTCCTTATATCTACATTTTGAAAACGGTGCCTTCCTTTACGGTTCTAAGAAGATACAGACCGTCAGAGACGATCTGATCTCGATGATGGAAGAAGGACACGAAGTCAGTCTGGCGGAATGCGACAACGGACCGATCAAAGAATTCATGTTAAGCATACTTCGCCTTTTTGCCCCGCTGATGTAATAGAATAAGAGTAACAACAGGAGGATAAATCATGAAATATGTATGCACAGTCTGCGGTTATGTCTACGATCCGGCGGAACACGATAACGTCGCCTTCGAAGATCTTCCGGAAGATTGGGTCTGCCCGCTCTGCGGCGTAGGCAAAGACATGTTCGAAGAACAGAAATAAGAAAACAGGTACCCGCAGCGGTACCTTTCTTTTACAAAAAAACGATCACAGACGGATCGTTTCAGTATACTTCTTTAATCCATCGGCAGATCTTTGACCGAGATGATCTGCACATCGTGATCTTCACACCACTTGGCGATCTTTTTTGAAGTGACCATCGCCAGATCCTGGAATCGGTTCCAGGTATAGCGGGAATATTCGAAGAGGTCTCTGTCAAGATAGCCACAGTGGGACGGGATGAAGGCATATTCGAGATCCTGATTCTCTTCCAATAATTCCAGCATCTCTTTTTCCATATCGCGGTTCTGTACATCGTAATCATAATTGTCAGTGAATTCCGGACGCTTCAGAGCCACGATATTGTATTTCTCCTTGATGTCATCCATATAAGGCACGCCATAGGTCTCACACAGTCTCCGTAAAGCCGGACGGTATCCGTTGATGCCGGTGACCGAATGATTCTGTATATAGGCCGGTTTGTGTCCGGTCAGACGGATGTACTTCTCGACCTGCGCACAGCCTTCGATATAGACTTCTTCTTCCGGAAAGAAGTTCTTCTTGCCATACTCGGGATCCTTAACGCGGATCCTGGAAGGGATGAACCAGCCGTTCTCATCGACCAGCGTCGGGATCTTTGCGGGATCTGCCGTGCAGGGACCGGAAACGACATTGATGTCGATACCGAAGCTGCATTCCGGATAATGGGAGATCCTTTCGACTGCGTATTCCGCCCAAGGCATATTGATGAAGATGCCTGTCGCTCTCACCAGTCCCGTACGGATCGCCGTGATGATGCCGTCCGCTGTACCGAGTGTCAGCCCATAATCATCTGCCTGTACCAATAACTTCATAATTTATCTCCTTCAAATATCATGTGAATCATTTCCGTCAGTCCGTATGCATCTTTCGCATCGACACCTAACAGTGACGCCTCATCTTGTCCGACGATCTCATTGGGAAGATCTTCTTTGATCATCTTTACAAAATAATCGATATGTTCCATCGGTGCTTCAGGAAGCTTCAGATCTTTGATCCCTTCTTCCCCATCTGTCCAGCGAAATTCCGCCAGACCCGCCTTATCAACATTTGCCTGCGCTTCGCAGAAGCCCTTCGTGCCATAGACCGCTGCCCGGTTGGTGTTTCCGGCTGAAACATAGGAAGACTGGTAACATACCTGCAGACCGGAAGGATACGTGAAGATCGCCGTGACGTTGTCTTCCGCTTTATGACCGCTGAGATCGTCGACTGCCGAGATCACCTTTTCGGGTCTTCCGAAGAGGTACTGTATCATATGCAGGCCATGGACACCGAAGTCGCAGATCGTCCCGCCCTGCTGCTTTCTCAGATCGAAGTGATCCCAGTTCTTCATCCTGCCGATGCGAAAATACGCGGAAGTGATCTGCCCGAGTCTTCCTTCTTCGATCAGATGTTTCATCGCGATCAGCTCGCTTCTTACAAAGGGTTCGCTCATATAGAACTTTCCCTTGGATGTTTTCAAAGCTTCAAGGATATTGTCTGCTTCCTCCATCGAGATGCATAAAGGTTTCTCCAGGAAGATGTTCAGATCCCTTTGTGCCGCCAGTAACAGTATTTTTTCATGAAGATAGGTCCCGACTGTGATGATTGCCGTATCGATGTCATAGTCATCCATCGCCTTCAGAAGATCTTCTTCATAAGTCAGGGAGTATTCTCTTGCCAGATCCCTGCCTTTTGTTTCCTCGTCGTTCCAGCAGACACAGACTTCGACACCGTTTTTCCGTAAGAGATCGATGAATTTTCCCGTGTGGACCTGTATGCCAAAGATACCGGCTCTGATCATAGAACGATATCCTTGTATGAGATCAGTTCGATATGATTGTCATCGATCCATTTGCGGATCTTCGGCGACAGGATCATCTGCAGATCTTTACAGCGTTCCAGCGACAGTGTCGTCAGACTCAAAAGGTCGGCATCGACATAGCCCGGGTGACCGCCGATGAGGGCATATTCGCCCGATAAGAGGAATTCTTCGTTCTCGAAGACCTGGGCGATCGTATCTTTATTCAGTTGAGCCATAGGATCGAATTCTTTTTTGACAGGCTCATTAGGTTTTGGCTTTTTTATACGATGCAAACCATGAAAGTGCAGCTTTTCCTGTACATCCTGCGAGAAGAAGATACCTTCCTCTTCTCCGATCTGATGAATGGCTTTCACGTAGTTTTCCGAAGAGATCGAATGGGCATGTAAGTAGGATGGCTTGAAGCCGGTCAGTTCTGTGAAACGGTCGTACTGGCCGCGCAGTTCCTTATACATCTCATCGTACGGAAACATTTCCGCCCTTCCTTCTTCCGTAAGGAAGCGGGGATCCTTGACTCTTACACCGGAACGTATGAATTCGCCATTTTCATCCACCATATGCGGGATCTCTTTCGGATCACATACGCTTGGGCCGGAGACGACGTTGAAGTCGATGCCCCAGCAGAAGTCTTTTCTTTCTTTCATGAACTTTGCAGCCCATGGAGCGATATCCATGTTGGCAAACATCCCCGAAGCCGTCAGAACACCATGGTCGATACCTTCGAGTATCCCGTAGGTCACACCTTTGGTAAAACCGTAATCATCTCCCTGTACGATCAGTTTCATTTCTTATCCGACCACCTTTCCAGCAGTTTTGTGATCTCCACTTTGGAGTCATAGGCGATCGATTCGCCAAACAGTTCAAACGACAGATATTTATTTTTCAGGCCTGACAGGTAGCAGACATGATCATTGACACAGTTGACGATGATCCCGTGTTTCAGATCGACATAGTCGAGGTATTCCGAGAACATCTCAAACGGCGTAAAGATATAAGAGAAATCATTGATGCTAAGCCTCTGGAAAAGGACCTGTTTCGGAAGATCTTCTTCTTTGATCTCCCGGTCTTTGTGTTCACCGGCCTGGGCGATCGTTTCCTTTTCTCGCGGGGAGGCATCTTCCGGCAGTTTCAGTGTGAAAATGTCGAGATACTTTCTTTCCACATCGAGCCAGAGTTCTTCAAAGCGGATGTCTTCCACTTTTTCCGGTGTCCGCTTCTCGTTGAGCTGCCTTGTGACGGCATCAAAGACGACATCGGTCAGACGCTCCACTTCGCCATACTCCTGATTCTTTCTGGCAAAACGCGTCGATACATCACCCGCTGCACCGATGAAGTAAGAGAAGAATTCACCCGGATTGGCTGCTTCAAGTTTTTTCTGCAGAAGACCCGGACCGACCGAGGAGAAATAATCTTCAAAGAAGTTTAACGTCGTCGGATGGGAATTGTAGGTGATGAAAGTGGCGATCTTTTTTTCGCCATCATACAGACATAAGGTCTCCAGATAGATATTGGCCTTTATGCCGGTGATACGGCTTTCGCCGACTTCATGGAAGGGTTCGATGATCCGATCATAGCGAAGATCTGCATATTCCTTGCATTCAAGATCACGATAGGCATCGGCAATGCCTTTGACCGCAAAAGAAAGATAGGCGTCATCCGCATTGATCAGAACGGAATAATGGGTGTGGGTGGCACACATCGAAAGATCGACTTCTTCGCCAAGTTCTTCGATCAGCTGTTTCTTGAACGCCTGGTAGTGGACCATGTCGATGTCCGCCAGCGGACAGCTGACATTGAGATAGGGCTTGTGACCTTCCTTCTTCAATACGAAGAGTTTATAGACGAGATCTCCCTTCACATCGATCAAAGACCGGTTGCCCGGTCCGAAACGTTTTGACAGTGAAGTCGGATTCAGACATACAGAACAAAATCCCAGCTTCATGTTCTCTTACATCTCCGCAAACATTCTGTTCACATCGATGACACCGTCCTTGCCGGTATTGATCAATGCATCGAAATCATAATTGTCGGAAAGACGGTTGCCTAAAAGTTCCAGTACCATCGAGAGGTTCATGCCGGCAATGACCTGTACCTTGTCGTTTATCAGCATGCATGCCCGGTTGTATGGTGTGCCGCCCAACAGATCGACGAAGACCACTGCACCATCGCCGCTGTCGACTTCTTCGACTGCTTTGGCGAGCTTTTCTCCATAGTCTTCCGCGCTGTCCGTGGCCATCAATGGCACGTAAGCGTATTGCGGGATATCTTCTCCCATGAACAGTTTTGTGGTCTCAAACATTCCCTGACATAATGTGCCGTGACTGGCAAGTACGATACCTTTCATTCTTTTACCTCTCTTAATTCTTTCATCAGATCTCCGAGATCTTTTTCCGATCCGAAGATGCGCTGCGGGATCAGCAGATCGCTCCCGTCCGCCAGGTTCATTATCAGCAGATGTCTGTATAAACGATAGCCGGCGGCTTTTACTGTTTTTGTTTCTTTCCCCGTCGTGATGGTGATATCACCGTTTCTGACGGAGACCTTCATTTCTTTGTAGTTCCTGTTTCCTGCTTCCTCGAGTTTCGTCCCGATATTGGAATTTATGATCTTCCAAAGGAGCTTGCGGGAAAGCGGGATCCAGACAATGAAAAGGAGCACGAGTACAAGATATACCCACAGCTTCCGGACGCCCATCAGATAAACGGCAAGAGCCAGTATGGGCAAGCTGCCATACGTCAGCAACAGACTTCGGAAGATCACCATCTTATCAGAGAGGGCCTTGGCCTCGAGATACTCGATATAATCATCGTCGTTCAACGTATAGGTATATTCCTGCATTTTCGTGCTCCGATCTTTTTTCTTACATCAGACCGATGAAGCTGGCAACCACTGCGAATGCGAAGAGGATGCCTAACATCGGTAAAGCGCCGATCTTCTTCTTAGTCATCAGGAAGTAGACGATGCCTAAGAACAATACGGCAGTCAGACCCGGATAGATACCGTCCAGTGCATTCTGGAGGGATTTTTCTTCCGAGATCATCAGCGCAAACTGCGGATTGACGGTAGAAGCGGTGACAGCGCCGACGACGATACAGCCTAAGATCGTGATCGCGTTGACGAATCTGTCTTTCAGTTCGCCTTCAAGAAGCGAAGATGCACCATCGGCACCGACATTCAGACCCAGCTTGAACAGATAGTAGCCGATCGGCCAGAAGATACCGAAGAATGCCAGCCATACGAAGATCGGACCAAGCGGCGAACCGTTTGCGGAGATACCCATACCGATCGAAAGCAGAGTCGGCGTGACGATACCCTGGACGATGGAGTCACCGATACCGGCGAAGGAACCTGCCAGAGCAGCCTTGATCGCCTGGATGACATCGTTAGGAACATCGTTGCCCTTGGCACGTTCGATTTCAAGACCCATGACAGTGCCCGGGACGATAGTCATATTCGGCTGTGTGTTGAAGAAGACGTTGTGGTTCTGGACCAGTTCGATCTGCTTGGCCTCATCGCCAGGATAGAGATCTTCACCGGCCTTGAGCATCATCTCGATGATACCCGGAGCCATCATCATTTCAAATGTGAAGCAGGCAGTGTCGCCCCAGAAATAGTGAAGCAGACATTTATTGATAAACTTGCGGTCGTTCTTTAACGCGTCAAGTCTTGCGTTGTTATCAACAGTTGCCATAGATTAAACCTCCTCTGTATTTCTGCCGGAAAGCACGAAATAGATGTAAGCGACGAATGCTGCAACGATCGTGACACCCAGGATCGATAAGCCCAGCATCTTGGCAAGTGTGAAGCCGAACAGTACATAGATCAGCTGCATCTTGTCAGTAACCAAGCAGTTGAGCAGAAGGCTGAAACCGATCAAAGGACATAAGCCTCTGAAGACGTTCAGGATGTGGTTGAGCCAGCCCGGCATATTCTGTGCCAGAGCGATCAGTGCATCCTGACCTGCGATGCAGGCAAGGAACGGGATGAAGAAGCAGATCGCACCCTGGACCAGCCATCCTAAGTTGATGCCGGCCATCGTGCCTTTGAGATTGCCCTTCTTGATCGCACCGTCCATGACATGGACCGGGATCAGGTCGAGCTGCAGCTTCAAGCTGTTGAAGAGCTGTTCAACGACACCGAACGGGATCGCCATAGCGATCGCATATTCCGCATCCATCTTGGCTGCGATCGTCAATGGAATGATGAAGTACAGAGAGATATCTGCCGAAGGCATCGTGCTGACACCGCCGATCGCCATCTGGCCAAGATACATCGCCTGAATAGGAACACCGATCATCATGGCTGTCTTCATATCGCCAGTGATCAGTCCGCAGAAGAATGCTGCTGTAAGCGGCTTTTTTGCGACCTGGTTGAACTGTCCGCCGTTGAGCGGGGAAGCAGTTACCAGCCAGCATGCCAAACCGCATAAGAAAGCTTGAAATACGCTCATTTTTTCCCCCTTTAATTTGGTTCTTTTTTTATTGACTGACTGACTCCGGTATCAGTCGAATGTCCTTATCAGAATTTGTTTTTGAGATCGTCCCATTCAAAGACCTGTGTCTGTCCCGGAACGAGATTGAAATAGACGTGGACACCCAGATCGGCGATCTGTTTCACGGCATCGACTTCCGCTGCTGTGACATGCGCAAATTCCGTGATGTATCTGTCGGCATCTTTTGCCTGAACGGAAGCGATGTTCAATTCTTTCGGAAGACCTTCCACTTCTTTGTAGACCTGTGCATAAACGGAAGGAACTCTCGCAAGAACGATCGTGTTCCTGTCGTTGGTCACAGCGTCTTTGAGAAGATCGATCGATTCTTTGACCGTGCAAGGGATGGCGTGCATCGTCTTAGGAACGGCAGAAATGAAGATCTTCTTCAGCATTGCGTTGGAAGCTGTGAAATCATCGATAACGATAATGTCTTTTGCCTCGAAACGTTTTACCAGGACTGTCATACACTGACCATGGATCAGACGGTCATCAACTCTCATCAGTTTGATCATGATTTTCTCCTTTTTTTCTCTTTATCTGACTTTATTGTATGTTGGCGAATCTTCATTAAATTTCTGTCTTTTTGCTGAAACAAAAGCCATTTTATGCAAAATTCATAAAACCGCCTTAACAACGGGGTAGTAAAATGAAGTTATGAAGTTAGATGCTTTGGAAGAAAAGATCATTTATCATCTGATGATGCAATCGGGACCTACGACTGTGGCAAAGCTGGCCGATCTGTGCAATGTCTCCGCCAACTCCATCCGCAACCGCATCCCCTATCTCAACCGCAAAATAAAAGATGACGACTTGCAGATCGTCACCAAACGCTCGGTCGGCTGTGAGCTGCAGAAGCTCTCCGAACAGCGAAGCGAAGAAAACAAGTATCACGATCTGCGCTTCGACCTCAACCGCTCCAACTATATCTCCAAGACCGACCGCATCAATATCATCATCCGAAGACTTCTTTGCACGGATGGCTTTTTCCCTTTGCAGGCAGCCTGCGACATGCTGTACTACTCCTACTCGGAATTACACCGTGACATCAGCTACGCCAACCAGTACCTGGAGAAATTCCATCTGAAGATCATCAACAAGCGTTCCAAAGGTCTGCAGATCGTCGGCAACGAGATGAACAAGCGCGTCTGCATGGCCTTCCAGCACAAACGCTTCCGCTATCTTGACGAAGAGTCCAAACAAAGGGAACCCTGGTTCTCCTCGATCTTTGACTCTTACTTACCGATCAACATGGTGCAGCAGTACATGATCGAAGTCTTAAAAGACTATCCGCGCTACGCTTATTCGCACATCAACTTCCCAAAGATCATCAACATGGTCTACATCATGAAGGCCAGACAGAACCATTCCAAAGAGATCCGCTTCTCCGACAACCTCACTCAGTACATCTGTACCGCCGAATCCCATGAGATCGCCAGAAGCTATCTCAAACGCATCGCACCGAAGATAGGCTTTACGCCCCTGGAAGAAGATGTCCGCTGTCTGACCGTGATCTTAGAGGCCTACCGCTCCATACGGAATGCCGATGATCTTCGAAGCATCCCCATCTACGAAGCCTTCATCAGGGAATCCCGCTCACTGCTTCATCAGATCTCCCTTTCCATATTCAACGACACCGTGAAAAGCGAAGAATCCTATGATCTATTTTCCTGTACCTTATTCACGGCCTGGGTCCTTTCATTGCTGGAACTGCCGTTAGACGAAGAGATCAATTATCCCATCCAGGAAAACTATGCGATCTCCTCCGATTTTTCGGTGGTCTTATACCACGCCATGAAAGACAGGACCGGCATCTGCCTGTCACCTGCCATTTTGAAATACATGACCTATTCCTTACGTATCGCTTTACGTGACCTGGGGAAACAGACTTCCAGCTTCCGCATGCTGGTATACAGTATCTATGGCGCCGAATATTCCCGCTATGTCGCCGCCAATATCACAAGAGTCTATGGTCAGGACTTCACCGAAGTCGATTTCATCGAGTCGATCCCTGCCCTCCACAAGTCGGATCTCGAGAAGTATGACCTGCTTCTGACGGACAATGCGACACGAAACCTAAACGTCATCGACGAATCTTTGAAGCAGAAACCGATGATCTGGCTTCCGCTGTCCAGTTATCCGCAGCACTACGCGGAACTCGACGAATGGCTGACCGACCGCAAGAACGCGATCTTGGTAGGCATACTGGGAAAACGGATCTATGAGATCTCGATCAAAGATGCGGATTCCTTATATAAGACGGTCTATGAAAAACTGAAAAAGGATCTCCCGCTCTCCGAAAAAGAATTCATCGCTTCTTTGAAACAAAGAGAAGAGATCTTCCCGACATACCGGGGCAACCGCATGGCCTTCCTCAGCTGTGATCCGCAGATCGCCGGCAGGGATCTTCTGGCCATCTTCATCAATAAAAAAACCGTATCCTGGTCTTCCGATTCCAAGGTACAGTTCTTCGTTTACTATAATTGTGACAGCGCCGACTCGCATGACCGTAAGGTCATCATGAAATTCTTAAGGATGTTCCTGCGTCAGCCGCCGACCGGCCTGCTCGATCTGCTTCACATGTCTCCGGAAGAGATCGTGACAGCCGTCATGAAAGAGAATCAATGATCTTTCTTTAAGAAAAAGCGTTTTCTGTTTTTCAGGTTCATATCATCCGACGCCTTGCCCGGCAGGACTTTCGATAAGAGGCTGTACGCCTTGTTTTTCTGCATGCTGTGAAGGATGATCACGTTGCCGTCATTGAGACGCAAGTCGATATCGGTCGAATCGTTTCTTGAAATGAAGAATTCCTTCACCTCATCCTTGTTTATCAGCATCGCCTTTTCCGGATCTTTCTCATCATAGACCAGAAGCGCAGATTCATAGACATCGAGGACCGGATGTTCTTTCACCCCGAAAAGATAGACCAGGCTTAAGGCGATCACCAGGATCCCCGAAACGATACCCACCAGATTGGGAAACATCACGATCAGAAAGATCCCGAAGATGAACGCAAAAGCGATCGACAGATTGGGACGAACGCCTATGCTTCCGAGCTTCTTTCCCTGGACCGAGAGGTCCTTTTTGTTTTCGTATCTCATATTCATGGAAGTATCACGGCATCGCGATTGATGTGCTTGAGATCATAGCTGCCGGTATTGGACATCGCACCTTTGAGCTGTGCCTGTAATTCGAGGATGAAATCGGTCAGTCCTTCTTCGCCATCCCGGGCAAACACCGAAAGGAAAGCTCTTGCGCAAAGAACGCCGTCCGCGCCAAGCGCGAGTGCCTTGAAGATGTCATAGCCGTTATCGAAACCGCCGTCGATGAAGACCGTGAAGTCTTC
>JAZQIF010000083.1:0-8105 GCA_045540935.1 Erysipelotrichaceae bacterium
CTTCATCCAGTCCTTCTGTCTTTATTTTACCATAGCCTCAAAGACTTGGTCCCTTCAAATCACTCAACTTTATCAGTTGTTCTGTGCCTGCTGATAGGCTTCCTGATGGACCTCCCACAGTGAGATCATGTCATCGATGATCTGCTCCTGATCCACAAAATTCTAGAAAACCGAATCCCCGTCCTTGAATTTCATCGTGAAATCGTCAGCCTTCACTTCGCCGATCTCAAACGGCAGGTTGTCGACTGATCCATCTGCTTTCTCATCGACATCGACGATCTAGAAATGATCTTCCTCTTCTTCGACATCGCCCAGGATATAGACCAGCAGTTCGCTGTTGTCCTCGTTGAGGACCATGATCGCTGCCGTACGGATGTCATCGGGATCATCATAAGCCAGATAGACGTTGTATCCCATTTCCAAGACACCTTCGCCGTCTTCCGTAAAGATCTCCTGCCATTTGTTGCGCAAACCGGTCGGATCCTCATTGGTCGTCGTTGTCGTATCGGAAGAATAGACGCCGTTATCGATCTTCTCGGTGGTCGTCGTGATGGTCGTCGTCGTTCCGTTTTCATTCGTCACACTCGTTGAAACTGTCGAGGTCGAACTCACAGAACAACCGTTCAGCAAAAACACTGTCAGCAACGATACAATGATCTTTTTCATATTCTTCTCCATCTGCTTTACAATTAAATTATGGATACAGTTTTTCATGTCTCACAAATCATAATACAAGGAGTTTTATGGACTACAGAAAACAAAGTCTGAAGATGTCACTGGCGATGTCCGTCACGATGAGCTTTTTCCTCTCTCTTATCGGCAATCTGAGTTCCGGAAGATCCAGCTTCCCCGATTTTTTCAAAAGCTTTGCGATCAGCCTTGTGATCTCGATCCTGATCGGACTTCTTCTGCCGATGAAGAAGATCGCCGATTCTCTTTTGCAAAAGTTCTCTCTTCAGCCGGGATCCCTCAAGGCAAGGGTCTTGCAGTCCCTGGTATCTGCCTTGTGCTATACGCCGTTCATGACTTTGGCCATGGTCTTTCTTGCCCACCGGCAGCTCACTGCCCGGGGCATCGATATTCCATTCCTTCCGATGTTATTGCGTTCGGAATGCATCAGTATGATCGCCTCTTTTCTCGTGAGTTTTATCATCACGCCGATCTATACGAAGCTGCTTTTCAAAGTCATGCCAATGCCCGGGAAATGATCAGAGCGGGCTGTGTGCAATTTAAGGGTCCTTGTTTTATCCTAAAATTGAAGATATATAAAGCCTTACAAAACTCTTCAGGCTCATCCTTTCAAGACATCATGCATCATTCACTGTTCAAGGAAACGCAGAAAGAGTTTTTTTAAAGGGATGATCCCAAAATCATGAAAGTCATTCGCAATATCAACAACAACATCGCCCATTGTCTGGATTCCAAAGGCCGTGAAGTGGTCGTTTTCGGCAAGGGCATCGGCTTTTACAAAGCCAACGAAGACATCCCTTTAAGCAAGATCAACCGTACCTTCTACAACATCAAAGATTCCGACTACGGCATCATACGCAACATCCCGACCAGCATCATCAATACGGCGATCTACATCATCGACCATGTCTCCGATAAGCTCTCCGTCACCTATCCTTCTTCCAAAGCCATCTCACTGGCAGACCATCTGCAGTTTGCGATCGAACGGAAAGACAAGAACATCTACCTCGAACAGCCGCTGTTGCAGGACATGTACCAGCTCTATCCCGAAGAGATGCATCTGGCGGAAGAAGCGCTGGACATCATACGCGAAATGACCGGTGAAAAACTGCCGCGCAAGGAAGCCGGCACTTTATGTCTTCACTTCATCGCTGACAGACTGAATGATAAGAAAAACGAATCTTTAGATACTGTTTTGATCTGCGAAGAATGTACGAAGATCATCGAAGAAGACTTCGCCGTCACCGTCGACAGGGACTCCTTCAACTACAGCCGTTTCATCACCCACTTGGACTATCTCATACGCCGTCTCATGCAGGATCAGCAGATCGAATCGGAGAATACGGCCATCTTCGACGAACTGAAGACTTCCTATCCGGGATCGTATGACTGTGCCTGCAAACTGTCTTCTTTCCTTGAAACAAAGCTGAACAAACAGGTCCTGGACGAGGAGATCTTATATCTGGTCATCCACATCAATCGTCTGATCTCAAGGATCGAATAAATGAAAGAAAGACAAAATGAAAGATCGTTGTCATTCTCATAAGAATGATCTGCCGGCAGAAGGACAATATACAGATCGCACAACGTCTGCACAGACAGGACGTTCAGGAAGATTGCAGGCTTATTGAAACAGTATGTTCTGATCAGTCTGAAATGTAAGGCTGTGAACCACGGTATTGACAGCGCTTACATTTTTCACTTAAACTTAAATTACAGATAGAAGTTAAGGTTTGTAACTCGAGAACTCTTCGGGGCTTATCCTTAAAAGATTAGAAATAATCGTTTTAAGGTGGTTCGAAGAGTTTTTTTCTTGAATCAGACAGTTCATCGAGGAGGAGAAAATATGATCCAGCTAGGAGTATCGCTTTATCCTGAACAGGAAACGATAGAACAGATCGAAAACTATCTGAAGACGGCCAACAGCTACGGCTTCAGCAAAGTCTTCACCAGCCTGTTTTCCGTAGAAGGGACAAAGGAACAGATCATCAGCTACTTCAGCAATCTTTCCGCCATTGCCCACAAGTACGGCATGCAGGTATACGGTGACTGCAACGCCCGCTTCTTCATGCAGATGGGGGCAAGTCCCGAAGATCTTTCGATCTTCAAGGAAATGGGACTGGATGTACTGCGTCTCGATCTGATGTTCAATGATGAACGCGATGTCGCCATCGTCAACAACAAGGAAGGCTTGGGCGTGCAGCTCAACGCCAGCCTCATCCCGGCGGTAAAACACATCATCGAACTGGGCGGAGACAAATCAAAGATCATCGGTTCCTACAATTTCTATCCGTTACGCAATACCGGCGCCGATTCGAAGAGTATTCTGGAAGCCAACCGCTTCTTCCGATCGGAAGGCATGAAGACGCAGATCTTCATCTCTTCCCTCGTCAAAGGGACCCACGGTCCCTGGCCTGTTTCCGATGGCCTTCCGACCATCGAAGAAGACAGAGATCTGCCGGTCGGCTTGCAGCTAAGGCACGTTTTAGCGTTAGGCTGCGACGAGGTGATCTTCGGCAACGCCTTTGTCTCGGAAGCAGAGTTCAAAGAGATCGCCGACACGATGAATCAGATCTATGTTTATGGCGAAGACCGCCCATTCTATTTCCCGGGTATTCGTGATCAGATCCCGATCGGGGATATCGAACGCATTCCTTTGACCATCGATCTTGAGCCGGATGTTTCCGATGTCGAAAAAGAGATCCTGTTTGACTTCACCAAACACAATTCCAGTGAATACACCCATATCATCATCCGTTCCCGCTGGGGCAGATTCGACTACCGGCCGATCCCGATCGAAGCGAGAAAGTGCGATAAGGAATACTTTGAAGAAGGCGATGTCCTGATCATCAACGGCAATGTCCCGCGCTACAAAGGCGAAGTCCACATCGTGCGCAAAAAGATCCGCAATGACGGCACCCAGAACTACGTCGGAAGGATCATACCGGAAGAATTATTCCTCTTGGAATATCTGACCTACATGATGAACTTCGGATTCATCACTAAATAAGGTTTTCATACCTCGCCAGGGTATAAACATATACGAATAATAATTGAAAAAAGAAAGGAGTAAATTATGGCAAAAACTGAAAAAGATTTCGGGCAGATCGCTGCCAGGATCATTGAACTGGTTGGCGGCAAAGATAATATTGCCCATGCCGGCCACTGTATGACGAGACTACGCATCACACCGAAAGACACGAGCCTTGTCAATATCGACGAGATCAAAAAGATCGGTGTCATCGGGGCTCAGATGGTCGGTGACCAGGTACAGGTCATCATCGGCAATGATATCGATGAAGTCTACGATGCCTTCGTCAAAGCAAGCGGTGTCGAAAGAGAAGCTGCGATCAACGAGAACCTCGATCCGGAACTGACGAAGAAGAAAAGCATCAAAGAGATCCTGGGATCCATCTTCCCGGCGATCGTCTCCTGTGTGTTCCCGATCCTTCCTGCGCTGCTGGCGTGTGGTCTCTTGCAGGCGATCATGATGCTGCTGATCAACTTACATATCGTATCAGCAGATTCACCGACAGTCGCAACGTTCACCTGGGTCTACAATGTAGCATATTATTTCTTACCGGTATTAGTCGCCTACGCCGCTTCTAGAAGATTCAATGTCAAAGCAGCAATGGCCATTCTGATGGGTCTGATCCTCGTCTATCCGGATTTTGTTGAACTGTGCAAGCAGGGCGTCGGCGCAACCATCCCGAATCCGGGCGGACCTCCTACGGTCATTCCTGGTACCGGCAATGCCGGCTATCTCTTCGGTATTCCGATCCATCCGGCGACCTATTCCAATACGATCATTCCGGCGATCCTGATCGTATTTGTCATGAGCTATGTTGAAAAGTTCTTAAACAGAGTCATTCCGAAGATCGTAAGATTCATTTTCGTACCGCTGCTGGAACTCGTGATCATGCTGCCGCTGGCGCTGCTGGTCTTAGCTCCGATCGGCGCGATACTCTCCGAAGCCTTTGCCGGCTTGCTGATCGCATTATTCAATTCGCCGTTTGGCAAGATACTCATCCCGATCTTCTGTGCGATCTATCCGTACATCGTCATTACGGGTCTCCACTTCAACCTGATGGCTGTCGCCATGGCGATCGGCGGAAGATACGGAAAGAACCCGATCACTCATCCGGCAGGATTCCTGTTCCAGTACACACAGGCTGCCGCATGTCTGGCTGTCGCACTTAAGGCAAAGAACGCGGAACGCAAGTCTCTGGCATTCTCATGCGCATTCTCGGATGCGATCCCGGGCATCTCCGAACCGGGCATGTACGGTGTCACCTTCAAATACAAGACACCTTTATACGCCGCAATGATCGGCTCCGCCGTCGGCGGTATCGTATGTGCTGTACTGAATGTCGGTTCCTATGCCGGCGGACCGCCGAACATCTTCACCTTCCCGGTCTTCATCAATCCTGCGACACGCTCGATGGCTGACTTACGAGGCATGATCATTGCCGTCATCGTCGGTGTTGTCGTGACGTTCGTCGCTACGATGATGCTCTACAAGGACGAAGAAGCTGACAAGATCGACGCGCAGGGCTAAACGATGTCCAGATTTCCCGAAAACTTCCTATGGGGCGGTGCCACCAGCGCCGCCCAGTATGAGGGAGGCAGATGTGAAGACGGCAAGGGTCTTTCCCACCTCGATTATGTCTATTACCGCGGTCCGAAGATCCCCTGCAACTTCATGCTGAAAAAAGATTTCGAATACGCCAAAGCGGAAGAAACCACTTTAAATTTTCCCAATCGGCGCGGCGTAGACTTCTTTCATCGCTATAAAGAAGATATCGCTCTGATGGCCGAGATGGGCTTCCGGGTACTTCGCATGTCGATCTCCTGGACCAGGCTCTTCCCGACCGGACTTGAAGAAACACCGGACCCCGAAGGTGTGCAATTCTATCACAACGTATTCAAGGAACTTCATAAGTACGATATCGAACCTCTGGTCACGATGATCCACTATGAACTTCCGATCGTCTTTGTCGAAAAGTATGACGGCTGGGTATCGCCGGAAGTCATTCCGCATTGCGTCCGCTATCTGAAATTCCTCATCGACGAATACAAAGATGAAGTCACCTACTGGCTGACCTTCAACGAGATCAACATGGTCACGGCCGTACCTTGGCTTGGCGGCGGCATCCTTTTAGACCGCTACGATGACTTTGAGATCCCGAAGGGCTTCCGGCCGTTCGGTCCGCTTCCGGAAAAGATGGCCAGGAGATGGGACAATGCTTCCCACCAGGCTCTGCATCATCAGTTCATCGCTTCGGCCTTGCTGGTGAAGTATGCCCATGAGACAGCACCGCAGTGCAAGATCGGCAACATGTTCAATCTGCACCACATGTATCCGGAGACACCTGCTCCTGCCGATGCCTACAGAGTACATGAAGAAAGTGAATACAACATGTTCTTCTGTGACGTCATGGCAAGAGGCTATTATCCGAAATGGATGCTGTCGTATTACAAGAAGCACAACATCGACATCAAATGGTATGACGGCTATGAAAGGATACTGTCCGAAGGGACGATCGATTTCATCTCTTTGAGCTACTATCTTTCATCCATCGTCACCGCCGATCCTGCCAGACAGGAACGTATCGGCAGTTTCATCCGCACGCTGAAGAACCCGCATCTTGAAGACTCGGAATTCGGCTGGCAGATCGACCCGATCGCTCTTCGCATCTCACTCAATGATCTTCGCGACCGCTTCGGTCTTCCGATCTTCATTGCCGAAAACGGCCTGGGTGCCTTTGAGTCCCTGGGTGAAGATAAGACGATCCATGACGATTACCGCATCGCCTATCTGCGTAAGCACATCGAAGCTCTCTCCGATGCGATCGAAGACGGCGTCGATGTCTTCGGTTACACGATGTGGGGCTGCATCGATCTGGTCTCCTGTTCCTTAGTCTCCATGTCAAAGCGCTATGGCTTTGTCTATGTCGATGCGGACGATGAAGGAAACGGAACTTACGACCGATATAAAAAAGATTCCTTCTACTGGTACAAGAAAGTCATCGCCACCAACGGCGAAGACCTCGAATAATAAAAAGGAACTGCTTCCCCTTTCACTTAACTCTCAGCAGTTCCTCTGTTTTATCGATCAAGATCGGCATAACCGGTCTTACCCTCTCAAAAAGATCGCTTCACCTGCGATCTTTTTCTTCTATTCGACTTTTGTCAGTTTTTCGGTCTGCTCAGCCAGCAGCTTTTCGTACTTCTTTGCCTCATCCTCATCGCCCTTGTTACGGTACATGTCTGCTAACAAAGCATAGTAAGGCATCTTCTGTTCATCCTTCATCTGATCGGCAAGCGTCTTTACATCTTCCAGGAACTGATGCCCCTTATCGATGTAAGTGTCATACATGACATCGAGCATCTTTTCATCCTTGACCTTGAGCTCCTTGAGCAGATTGTAATAGACCCTCGTCTTTGCCCTGTCTTCCAGACCCAGATAATAATAGAAACCCTTTTTATAGAGTGCTTCTTTCTGGGCATTATTCATGCGCATATCGAAAGAGTCGAACGCCTGATCGATGGCTTTCTTGTCTTCCTTCAGCATCGCCTCATTCAGTTTGAGGAAAGCGATATTGTAGACAGGAAAGAGTTTTTTTGTCTCACTGGAATCAATGAGCTCATCAAACGAGACAAAATCTTTCTTCGCTAAGAAAGAACTCAGCTGTTCAAACAGGCTGTTCCTCTTTTTGTTCTGGTAGAACTGAAGACCCATGTCTGCGACAAAGATGACAGCAACGATGGCGATCAGAATTTTAGGATCCATACTTCACCTCTTATTCGATCCGATCCTTATACGCATCCGCATTGCATAAGTCTGCATCAGACGTATGATCGTAGATCTTTTTTCCTTCTCTATAAGTATACAGGCAATTGAAATCATCGTCTAATACCGCAAAGTCGGCATCCTTGCCTGTCCGCAGAGAACCTTTTCTGTCGGCAAAGCCATAGACTTCACACGGATTCAAAGAAGCCATGACACAGACTTTTTCCAAAGGGATATGCATATTCTTTACGAGGTTCTTCATGCCAAAGAGCACCGGTCTGGCCGATCTGGCCAGTCTTCCCGTATCGGTCAGAGAGAAGCCTTCTTCGGTAATGACGCATTCACCGCCGAAGACCCCGTTATGATATCTGCCGGGCTTCAGACCGCCGAGATGGACGTTGTCGGAGATCATCATGACCTTATGGAAGGCGTCGTTCTTGACGCGCAGGATGATCTCGATCATCTCGTTTCGCACATGCAGACCGTCGCAGATCAGTTCGTTATAGACATCATCATTCAAGATCGCCGCACCGAGTCCGCCCATATTGCGGTGATGCAGTCCGGCCATGACGTTGGCAGTGTGAGTGATGACACTGATGCCGTCTTTGAAGGACTCCATCGC
>JAZQIF010000084.1:0-7841 GCA_045540935.1 Erysipelotrichaceae bacterium
TCCGAACCGAAGTTCTCTTCATATCGCTCTTCAGCGATATCGATAAGAGCATTCAGAATGTCTTCTTTTCCTTTGAAATGCTTATATAGAGACGGGGCTTTGATGCCAACAAGTTCCGCGATCTGTTCTACGCTGGTCCCGTCATAGCCGTTTTCCGCAAAGAGTGATAATGCTGCGTTCAGGATCTTTTCTTTTGTCTGCATAAATGACTCCTTTTGCTAATGTTCATTAGCCGCTTATATTTTAGCTAATAATCATTAGCCAGTCAATATATGATCATTACCCTTGTACAATAAACAAATAAAGAATCACCCTGCGTGATTCCTGACGATCCTATTATTTTTATTGTCCATCCCTATCTGAACTTTAATTGAGATGCGCTCAAAAAAGCATACTATTATGAACTGTCTTGATAAACCGTTATTTGTCAATCTGCAAGATAAAAAGATGGTACCAGATCATAGGTGATGTATTTGTCGCCCAGAATAAGGCCATGCTCTCTGGTTTCATGAATATAAGCCTTTATATCTGCGAGAGATTTTTCTTCAAATCCATCTTCATGTAACCAGGTCTCAGAATACATCCATTCCCGGTCATCCGGATCGGAATATCCACCGTATCCATGCTGAGAGTTCTTTTCACAGTGCTCCCACCAAAGGATGGACGAAACACGACCGCCTTCTTCATAGATAAAATCCAGGAATGCTTCCCAATCTTTGAAAAGGTATTCTGAGCAGAAGGAATGATCATCTACATATTTCTGTATTCTTTCATTTATCATTATTTTCCTCGCAAATCAGAATTTGTCACATTCTTTTTCGTATATCTGCGGTGTCCTGAACTGCTCTCGGCAGCCATTCTGCACTCACATAGTCGAGAGGAATGACCAATTCTTGTATACTGTCTTCCTGATGCGGCCGTTTGATATCCTCAGGTAAATAATCCAATCCTACTTCTCGCAAGCTTAACACGCTGTCATGGATCCAACCGACAGCCTGCCCGTCGCAATAGAGGCAATAGCAGGCGAACATCTTTTTTGTTTTTACATCTAAAGTCTTAAGACCGTTCAGCCATGTCTGAACGACGCTCTCTTCTTCTAAAGCCATTTTCTTACCTCATTAAAGCCCGATTTGTCTTTCTATTTCCATTGTAATAAAAAGGACCTATTGTTGTATAATAAGTCCTTGATTTCCTCTGGTGCCTTAGGGGGGACAGGTGCGAACCTTTTGCCCTTTTTGGCCCGTTTTATACAATACTAAAGAAGTATTTGCTTATTCGTCTTTATAATACCATGAAAACCGCAAGTATCAATACAGCTATCTGGGGTATTCTTTGCCGTAGAAGGTGCTTGTTAACGCTCCTACAAAAAAGTTTGTAAGCCCCCTAAGGGGTTGTTCTAATCACTATCCTATAAAACAGGGATATTGTTTTGTAAAAAACAATCCAAAACATTATCGAACTGCATCATGAATCATTAATATGTATTCGTAAAACTACACAATTGTAAACAGATACTATTCATTGATAAAGCGCTTATTTATGATAGGAACACAAATGCTCCGATACATGATCGGAGCATTTCAGTTAATGTCTAAAGACGTATCATACTGTGATCTTCTGTCCTCTGATGACTTCACCTGTTTCGATGAAAGTGAATTCTTTTTGCTTCGCTTCGGTTATTATCAGCATCGTAGACATATCGTATTTCTGTGACAGTTTGGCAAGATCGACCTCGACGATCGGATCGCTAGCCCTGACAGGATCGCCCTGCTTCTTTTTTAATGGACGGAAACCGTCGCCATTGGCTTCGACCGTATTGACACCGCAATGGACCAGAAGCTCCACACCGTCATTCATGGTGATGCCATAGGCATGACCAGTCGGAAACAGTACGCTCAAGGTTCCATTCGCTGGCGAACAAAGTATGACTTTGCCGCTGTCATATCTGAATGCTGCTGTCTTGCCCATCATCTGCTTGGCAAAGACATCGTCAGGAACTTCTGCAACATCGATCAGTTTCCCATCGGCGATCGCAACGATCTCATCATCAGCGACATTCACTTCAGGCAATACTGCCTCTTCTTCTTTTTTGATTATTTTATCCAATAGACCCATCAGTCAAGATCCTCCCCGTTGCTCGATATGACTTTTTTATACCAGTAAAATGATTTTTTAGGTATCCGTTTCAGTGATCCGCTGCCTTTGTTGTCCTTATCGACATAAATGAATCCGTAACGCTTTTTCATTTCTCCTGTCGAAGCGGATACCAGATCGATCGGTCCCCACATCGTATAGCCGAACAGATCGACTCCGTCGATCTCGACGGCTTCTTTCATCGCCTTGATATGCTGCCTAAGGTAATCGATACGGTAATCGTCATTGATATTTCCGCTTTCATCAGGAATGTCGTTCGCGCCTAAGCCGTTCTCCGAAATAAACAGAGGTTTCTGATAGCGGTCATAAAGGGTATTTAGTGTGATCCTGAGCCCTGTCGGATCTATCTGCCATCCCCATTCGGAGGATTTCAGATAGGGATTAGCCAGAGTATCATAAATGTTTCCGCCGGTCGTTCCCGTTACCTTCGGGTCGGCACTGGCTACTCTGCTGAGATAATAGGAGAACGATATGAAATCGACGGTATTTTCCTTGATGATCTGAAGATCTCCCTCCTGAACAGGCAAAGTGATGTTTTTTCTTTCCATCTCCTTAAGGGCATAAGAAGGGTAATAACCACGGCACTGCACATCGATCATGAAATAGTTCTTTCTTTCTTCCTGCCTGGCTTTAAGAACGTCTGCCGGATTGCAGGAATAGGGATAGTAGTCACCGCCCGCCATCATGCATCCGACTTTGTTTTCTGGATCGATCTCGTGTGCGAGTTTTGTCGCTTCAGCACTTGCCAGAAGTTCATGATAGGAAGCGATATACTTGATCTCGTCTTTGTTTTCGTTTTCTTCAAAAGCTATGCCGGCCGCCATGAACGGAGCGTGCATCAGCATGTTGATCTCGTTGAAGGTTAGCCAGTATCTGACCAGACCTTTAAACCTGGTAAACAGTGTCCTGCAAAGACTCAGATAGAAATCGACCATCTTTCTGTTCCGCCAGGAACCATACTTCTTTATCAGACCCAACGGACAATCGAAATGGACGATGGTGACCAGAGGTTCAATACCGTATTTCCGGCATTCTCTGAAGATGTTTTCATAGAATGAGAGGCCTTTTTCGTTTGGTTCTTCTTCGTCTCCTTCAGGAAAGATCCTCGACCAGGCGATCGAGAGTCTGTACACTTTGAAACCCATCTGGGCAAACAAGGCGATATCGTCTTTATAACGATGATACATATCGATTGCCTCTTTTGCCGGATAGAAGTAATCATCGGCAAATTCCAGAGAAACATTTTCGCCCAGTATGGTGTGCAGTCTGTCTTCTCCGATCGGGATCAGATCGACGTTGGCTACGCCTCTGCCGTCTAGATCATAAGCACCTTCGCACTGATTGGCAGCGGTTGCCCCGCCCCATAGGAAACCTTCTTTGAAAGGCATCTTATTCCTCGCTGTCCTTATAGAGATACATCGTTGCTGCAAAAGCCACAACAGATCCGACCGCAAGGGCGATGATCATCGAATACAAGCTGGACATCGTCGTCTCGGAAATGAATCCCGGCAAGCCGAAGATGGAAACGCTGGCGAAATTGTAGCAGATCGTCGGCATGAAACCACAGACAAGTCCGGCAGCAATGCCGCCTAAGACTGCCGCATACATCGGCGTCTTGTACTTCAGCGTGATACCGAAGATGCCGGGTTCTGTGACGCCACCGAAGATCGCCGTCACCCCACAGGAAAGAGCTTCGGTCTTAAGTTCGGCTTTCTTTGTCTTCAAGGCAACACCCAGGCAGGCAATGCCCTGGAAGACATTGGCAAGAATGAAGGCAGCGATGATGAACGGATCATAGCCGATCGTCGAGACCAGTTCGAAGAACGTCGCATTCAGCGCCATATGCATGCCGGTCATGACGATGAAAGGCATGAATCCGACAACAATAGGCATACCGATAAATTTGACATTGTTGATCATCCACAGCAGGGCTTTAGCAAAATAATTTCCGATCATGTTGCCAAGCGGTGCAATAAGGCAGAGAACCAGCGGGGTCATTATCAGCATGGTTGCCAGAGGAACGGCAAACGCTTTGATCATATCCGGGATGTATTTGCGTAAGAATCTCTCGACAAAAGACATGACCCAGACGGAAAGGATCACCGGAATGACAGTACTTGCATAACTGCCCGGATAGATCGGCAAGCCAAAGATCTTCAAAGGCATTCCGCTATTGACAGCAGAAATGAAGTTCGGGTGGATCATCATCGCGCCGATCAGCATGCCCAGACCCATGGAAGCATTGAATTTTCTGGCCGCAAAGCCACCGATGAAGATCGGGATGAAATAGAACGCAGAATCCGCAACAAAGTTCAGGACATAGTATGACGAACTCTCGGCATTCATGAATCCGAACATCGTTCCCAGGATCATGACGAGTTTGAGCATACCGGCTGCCAGGATGACCGGCAGACATGGCGATACACATCCGGAAACGATTTCAAAGATCGTGTTGATATCGATTTTTTTCTTTTCGCTGTTTTTTGCATCCACTTCGCCGCCGGCATTAAGAGACGGGTATTTCTTGCAGATATCGCTGTAGACTTCAGCTACGGCGTTGCCTATGACGATCTGATACTGATCTCCGGCATACTGCTGCTGCAGAACGCCGGGCAGTTTGGCAATCTCGTCCTCTTTGACCAGACTCTTGTCCTTGACATTGAGTCTGAGCCTTGTGACGCAATGCGTAAAAAATGAAATGTTATCAAGTCCGCCGACCAGTTCAGGAAGCTGGTCGACAAGCTGCTGGTATTTGTTTGACATAGTAGTTAGTCTCCTTATTTTCTTTATTGAGAACACAGCCGTATTGGCCACTACGCTGTGAGATCTCCTTCTTATACTTTCTCTTTCAAGCGGTTCACATGGATCATGATGTAGGCTCTCTCTTCTTCGGAAAGCTCTTCCCTGATCAGATCCTGCAAAGCACAGGCACATTCATACTCTTTTCCATATCTGGTCTTGAGACTCTTGAGGAATTCCGGCATCTCCTTGTTCAATTCGTTTCCCTCTCTTTTTCTTTGAAGCAGATAATGGATGTGACTGGCAAAACGCTTATAGTTGTAGTCTTCTCTTTCTATGTGGATATCAAGGATCTCTTCAATGGTCCTGGTGTATTCATCCAGCATCGCTGCTTCATTTTCGATCTGCATCGTTTCAGGTTCCTTGATATAGTCGATCAGGTGGATGGCAATGCTTCCGATCTCTTCTTTCCCCAATGCGACCTTCAGGTCTTCCCTTATGATCACCAGAGCTTTCTTTGCGATATCCACTTCATCCGGGTAGGAGTTCTCGATCTCGTAGAGAAGACCGAGCGACAGTCTCATACCCTTTTTCTGTCTGCTGATCGCAAACTGAATGTGATCGGCCAGAGCAAATACAAGATTGTTGCCATAACGGTTGTCTTTTTCAATATTGGCAAGATCTACGATCCTGATCGCGGTTTGAACGATCCTTTCCTCGATCTCGGGAATGATCGAAAAATAGGTCGGACTTACATCATAGAAAGTACGGTCGATCTTATCTAGCGGGATGTCGTTAGGTGTCTTGTTGAAACCGATCCCTTTTCCAAAAGCGACAACTTCTCTTCCGTTGGCGTCCAGACATATTGCGGTATTGTTGTTGAGATTCTTGATTGCTTTCATGATGATTTAAAAACTCTCCGTATTTGCCCAACCAAAAGAACAGTCTGTCTTAGGTTAAGCCTCCCGGAGAGTCACTATCTTTATCGACGTTTTCAGTATAAAGAAGATCGGATCAGCTGTCAAAAAGAATTGCAGATAACGAACAAAAAGCGTGCACTTTGTCCATTATCTGTCCAGCTGATAGGCTTTTTTCAGAAAAGAATCGATCGTTTCTTTCTTCTTCTTCCACTCCTTATCGGAGGATCCGTAATCTGCTCTGACCGCATTGATGCAGCCGCTGAGCTGAAACATCAGTATCGTTTTGATCTTGTCATCGCTGAATCCGCTGATTTTGCCGATCGCATTGATGACTTTCTTGTCAACACCGGAAGCCAGCCTGTCAATAAAGATGCCATTCACTTCCTCGTTAGTGATAATGGCACGATATCTCTTGTCTTTACGTATTATTTCGCACATTGGCAACTGGGGATTCTTTTGTTCGGTCACACACGTAAAGAATTTGTTTCCTACATCAAGGGTCTCTTTGATAAGATCATCAACAGCTTCTTCCAGAACATTTCTGATATTTTTGTAATGCTTATAAAAGGATGTCCTGCTGATCTTCGCCTCTTTACACAGATCGGAAACAGAAATATATGAAAGGGGATCTTCGGACAACAGATGCAGGAGTGAATGCTTGATCTTGGATCTGGTTTTAACTTCTCTTATATCATTCATCTTATTCACAATATACCATTCATACGATTTTACATTTCCAGGAATGTGACCGCCTTGACGATCAGGGTCGTGTCCGTGAATATGCTTGACAAACAGGATCAAGCCGATCCTGTTTTGCCCTAGCTAGTGGCAGCATCCCTCATCGTGGTGACAGTCATGACCCTGCTCATGATCGTGATGATGACAGGTCTCATCCGGATCACAGGAAAGAGTGTTGTTCAGGTAAGCTCTGATCATCTCATCGCAGTCTCCGCTTACACCCGGCAACAGTCCGATGCCGAGTTCTTCCAGAGCCATCCTGGCACCCATGCCGATGCCGCCGCAGATCAAAGTATCAACGCTCAGCTGCTTCAATATGCCAGCCAGAGCACCGTGTCCCTCGCCATTGGTGGAAACAACTTGCTCAGTGACGATCTTTCCCTCTTCGATATCATAGACCTTGAAGTACTCTGTCCTTCCAAAGTGCTGTCCTACCGTTCCGTCTTCATAAGTCATCGCGATGCGCATAGTATCATCCTCCTTCTTTTGTATTTCGTGTATCCTGTCAGAAACAAGCATATAGGATCCGCCCAAGATCCTCAGGGGTCTTCCCTCTACGATATGTCTTGCCAGCTTGGATCTGGCATTTTCATAGATGGCTGTCACAGTCGTCCTGGCTACATCCAAAGAGGCAGCACACTCCTCTTGGGTCATCTTTTCGATATCAAGAAGGCGTATCGTCTCGTATTCATCCAGAGACATAACGATCATATCGTTCTGATCATCGTCTTCACACCTGAACGACCAGTGATCGGGAAGCTTCCTTATCCTTCTGCAGCGGAATGGTCTTGCCATTTCATCCTCCGTTTCTGACATATGTCAATAATATTATAATCCTTATCTCATATAAACAAAAGCCCTGACCTATCAGGACTCAAGACCATACAAAAAAACAGAATCTATTTAGTTGAAATAGATTCTTGGAAAGCTTTTGGTGCCTTAGGGGGGATGAAAGCGAACCTTTTGCCCTTTTCAGCCTGTTTGATACGACCTTAAAAGAGATATTGCTTATCTGTCTTTATAATAGCATGAAAACCTCAAATATTAATATGACCAGCTGACACTTTTTTGCTTTAAAAGGTGTTCGTAAATGTCCCTACAAAATAATTTTGGAAGCCTCCGAAGGGTCTGAGGGTTTATACTCTAAACAAAAAGACAACGTCATTGATTCTGTTGCCCAACAATCTCAACAAACTCTCTCGGCGTTACCACAAAAGATTTCATTGGAAAGTGCTTCAGGTTTCCTGTCACCAGATAGGTATGTTCATCCTTCTTAAGCTGAGACAGTGT
>JAZQIF010000085.1:0-20642 GCA_045540935.1 Erysipelotrichaceae bacterium
AATCTGAAGATCGATACCTGTTTAAGAGAGAACGGCTTTGATACCTATCTGCCGCAAAGAGACGGCGGTGTGGTATCGGAAATGCCTGACATCGTCGACGGCATGCCGAAAGGCGAATATGTCTTCAAGAAGGATCTTGAAGCGATGGACCGGAGCGATGTCTTCCTGTTCCTTCTTGATGGCAGAGTGCCGGACGAAGGGGCCTGTGTTGCCTTAGGTTACTTCTATTCTTCCGGAAAGCCCTGCGTAGGTCTTAAGACCGATACGAGGAGCCTCGTGAACGGGGAAGACAACCTGATGATCTCGATGGCATTAAGAAAGATCTGCCATAATAAGGAAGAACTTCTGGAATATCTGAAAAGCTGTTAAAAAAGTCTTACGCGAGTTTGCGTAAGACTTTTTCGATATCATCGATACTCATCTGTCCGTAGGTGTTTTTAACGGAGTTGTTGTTTTCATATCTTGGAAGGATCGATAATATTTCTTCTTCGCTCATCCGGATACCGAAATCCGGCAGCAGAGCTGAGATCGTATCTTTAAGATCTTCTTTGTCGATATTCAGGATCTTATAGAAGGCATCGGAATAGTCCTTGTGTTTTTCTTCTTCATAATCGAGCAGATCTTGAGTGAATAATGCGCAGGCAAAGCCATGCGGCAGATGATAGTGTTCGGTAAAGTAATAGCCCAGGTTGTGACAGAAGACCGTGCCGGTGATGTTGATCGCAAGGCCTCCCAATATGGAGGCGTTATAGACGGTCTGCATATCTTCAAGGGAAAGCTCTTTGTCTTCTTTCATCATCACAAGTTTCGGATATAAGAGCCGGATACCATGTAAGGCATAGGCTCTTGAGATGTCGTTGGCTTTGTTGTTGAAATAGGATTCGATCAGATGTGCCAGGGCATCGATGGCCGTCGAGACCCGCACCTTCTCAGGCATCGTGGAGACATATCTTGGATCGGAGAAGGCATATAAGGCATAGAGATCTTCATTATGGATGGATTTCTTTAATCCGTCCTTATTGGTCATGACGGAGACATAGGTGACTTCGCTTCCCGTTCCGGCCGTCGTACCGATGAGGATCAAAGGAAGCGGCTTATTCATCCAGTTCTGCTTGTAGACGCCTTCCTCGTTGAGACCCGGGTTGTTTGCGGCAACGGCAGCCGTCTTGGCGGCATCGAGTACCGATCCGCCGCCGACACCGACGATGAAATCGGCCTTGAATTCATAGGCGCATCTTCCCGCTTCCAGGCAGGAGACAACGCTTGGGTTTTCTTTGATCTGATCAAAGATCTCATATCCGATCCCTTTTTCCTTGAATATTTCTTCCAGATCATTCAGAGCACCCGATGTTCTTCCGGAATGTGCGGAAGTGATGATCAGAGCTTTGGATCCAAGGGAAGAAAAGACTTCTTTGTGTTCATACAGGATCCTGTTTCCGGTAAAGACTCTTGTCGGCATGTAGTTTTTCATCATCGTCACCTCGTATAATTTAATTATAGAAGAAGAAGGGAGCCATTGACATGATCATCAGAAAACAAGACAGGTCTTCCAAGACCAGAGTTGCGATGCGGGAAGGTCCGGGAGAAGTATTCATCACCGATATCTGTACAAAGGAAGACATCTACGAGAAGGGCCGGACCTACGCGCAGATGTTATTAAAGAAAAACTGCGGGATCGGTGTTCATACTCATGAAGGAGAAAAGGAGATCTTTCTGATCAATAAGCGAAGAGCCATCTATAACGATGATGGCGAAGAATATGAGGTGAAACAAGGCGATGTGACGATCTGTGAGGATGGTCACAGTCATGGGATCACCAATGTCTTTGATGAAGATTGCGAGCTCATCGCTCTGATCGTACTGAAATAAGAAAAAGGCCCGTATCCGGGGGAAACTGGAAACGGGCTTTTGATTTGTTTTTTTAGTTGTTTTCTTCTTCGGCGATGCACTGTCTTTCGTATGCCTTGTAGAACGGATACCAGATGACAGCGTAGAGAGCGAAGAATACGACCCACCAGAGGATTCCTCTCCAGTCCTGGCAGATCATGACGGTCGTGATCGGCGCAGGCAGGGAACCGGTCTGTAAGGAGATGGCCGGGATGTTGAGCAGACCTGTACGGAAGACGACCCATAGTAAGCAGGCACCGACAATCGAGTTGATCCACATCGGGATCATCATGATCGGGTTGAATACGATCGGAAGACCATACATGATCGGTTCAGAGATATTGAAGATCGCCGGACCGACAGTGACTTTTGCGAACTGTCTGAGTCTCTTGGACTTGGATCTTAACATCATGACGACTAACGGTAACGGTGAACCCTGGCCGCCCAGAGTCAGCAGACCGATGGTGAACATGACTTCATAAGTAACGATGTATTGCGGAGCCAGGCCGGCTGCGACTGCTTCGATGTTGGCAGCGATGCCTGCGGCGAAGACCGGTGTACGGACAGCACCCCAGACCCATGGCGAGATACCAAGCGTGAAGAAGAAGGCCTGTAAGAATGCCAATAAGACGAAGCCCGGGAAGGACTGTAAGAAGTTGGAGATCGGTGCGAACAGGTTCATGATGATCTGGTAGACATCAAGATTCAGACCATAGGACAATGTGTAACCGACACAGACGGAAAGGAAGACCGGGATCGTGTTGCGGATCCATTCCTGGATGAATACCGGAACCGTGTCGTTATCTTCCAAGATATGAAGCTTGCCGATCAGATGGAAGATGACGGCAACCAGAACACCGGCTGCGATCGATACGAACATGCCGGTAGGACCGAAACGGCCAAACTGAAAGGTTGCGGTAGCGATGCCATCCATTTCCGGCTTGATGAACATGATGAACATCAATATGGAAGTGATACCGGCGATGATGGAGTACTGCGGCATCTCGAGTTTTTCCATGATCTGGTGACCGACATAGAAGGAAGTGATCAGACCCAGCATTCTGAATGAGAAGATCAGTAAGAATGTGAGGTTAGGAAGAACACTCGGGAAGAAGCCCTGGAAGACACCGTAGACATAGACGATGGATCCGGCGAGGATGAACGGTAAGACCTTGGTCATTGCGGATGAGACACCGGCAATGTAAGGTTTGTTGAAGAATTTCTGAGCTTTAGGTGCCAACACATTGGTCAGCCAGTCGATAAATTTCTGCATGTTTTTTTCTCCTTAAATAATCTTTTTTATTTCAACAGATCAGTCGCTGCTTCGATGAGTCTTTCGCCATCCAGCATGCCGTAGACATCTTTGGCGATGACGGCAACTTTGACGCCGTGAGGTTCCGCCAGTTTCTGGAACTTCGGAAGTTCGACTTCGTAGTGCGGTGCCAGCATCAGCACGTCGATCTGGGACAGGTAATCATTTACCTGGGATTCGGACTTGGCGTCGATCTTGACATCGAGTCCTTTTTTCTTGGCAGCCTTGCGGCAGGCCTGTGCAAGCATTCCTGAGGAGATGCCGCCGCCGCAGCAGAGAAGAATCTTAGTAGTAGCCATGTTTTGTAGCCTCCTTGTTTACGGTTTCAGTTTACGATGCAGACAGATATCGCCTCCATCAATGTTTTTCACAGGGTCATGAAAAAATGGAGAACATGCGAAATGTTTTATCGTTATACTTTAATTGTATTAAATAAGGATAAAGGGTATGAACAAAAAGAAAGAACAGCTGCTGCAGATCTTACAGAGGTCCAATGATCCCATCACCGGCAAAGAGCTCGCCAAAATGCTCGATGTTTCGCCAAGGACCATCATCAACTACATCAAAGAGTTCAATCATGACTCCAAAGAAGCCTTCATCCTTTCGGGGCAGGAGGGTTACTACATCGACCGCAGCGTTTCTTTCGAAGCGGAAGAAAGCGAAGGACCGCAGGACCGCTCCCAGCGCATGTTCTATATATTAAGGACCCTTTTGCTGTCAGAAAAGGAGGGCATCGATGCCTTCGAACTGGCGGATGAGATGTATATCTCTTATTCCTTATTAAAGAAAGAGATCGCCCAGTTCAATACGATCTTAAAGCCATACGACGTTTCGATCGTCTCACGAAACAACATGATCACGATACTTGGCGAAGAGAAGGCCAAGCGCAGAGTCATGACCTCTTTCATACAGAAGGACCAGGGCGACAATATCCTCAACGAAGAAAAACTGAGGGAGTGTTTCTCCAAGGACCTGATCGATACGATCTCCGAGATCATCAGGGCCAATATCAACAATGCCGATGCCTATATCAATGAGTTTTCCAGGCTCAATCTTTTACTGCATCTTTCGATCGTGGCCAACCGGCTGATGATCGGCAAGCAGCTCAACAGTGAAAACAAACAGGTCCGCAAAGTGACCGACCGCAATACGGCACTTGCCGATCACATCATCTCGGATGTCGAACGGGCTTTTGATATCACGATGAATCCTGCCGAATATGCGCAAATGTCCGCTCTGATCCAATCACACGTCCATCTGAGCGAACCGGAAGGCCTGAGTGAACATCAGGAGAAGGGAAGCGATCTATATGAAGAAGTGCGTTCCATCATGGAAGAAGTCTATGAGAAATATTATCTCGATATGCTCAACGACAACTTCCTGGTGCCGTTTTCCTTACATATCGAAAACCTTTTGCTGAGACTGCGCAAAAATATCCTGATCGAGAATCCGATCAAGGAGACCTTCCGCAATTCTTCGCCATTCCTTTATGATGTCGCCTTATATATCACGGAAAGGATCAAGGAAAAGCAGCAGATCGAAGAGGAAGTTTCCGATAATGAACTGACCTTCCTGGTCATGCATCTGGCACTGGAACTCGAGAGGCAGAAACAGGATTCCAACAATGTCTCCTGTCTTATGTATTTCCCGAAGTATCTGGGCATGGAGACTTCCTTAGTCAATAAGATCCGCATCCACTTTGAAGATGTGATCACGATCGTCGGCGTCATCCACTCACAGGATGAGATCGATGACTACGATTATGACATCCTGATCTCTTTCGTGAATGCCGATGTGCCGATCCGCAAGAAATACGTGAAGATCTCACCGCTTCTCTCGCAAGCCGATTACGGCATCCTCAATGATGCCATCACGGCAGCTGCCCAGGAGAAACTGCTGGTGCATTTCCGCAAGGTCTTTCCTTTATTCTTTAAGGAAGAGAATTTCGAAGTCGTAAAAGATGTCGATGACAAGTATGACCTGTTGAAGCGGATGTCCAAGAGGCTGCAGGACAACGGCTATGTGAAAGAAGGCTTTGCGGAAAAGGTCATACAGAGGGAAGAAGCGATCTCGACGGGTTATATCAATTTCGCGGTACCGCATGGTGTAGGAAGCGAAGTCCTGGAGCAGAGCGTGGCTGTCACGATCCTGCCGGAAGGGCTCGAGTGGAGTGAGCGCAAGGTCTATTGCGTGATGCTGATGGCGGTCGATCCGGAAACACTGGATGAGTTCCAGCAGATGTACAATGCGCTGTTATTGTTATTGATGGAGACGGATGTCGTCGAACAGTTAAAGAAGATCTCATCCTTTATAGAACTGCGCAAGATCTTATTGAACACCGCTGTGAACTGATGCTTCACGGGGTCGTGAAAATCTTTGAACGACAGAAAAATCGAATGGGTATTTAATGGAATCAAGGAAGGTGAATTAATATGAATGAAAACAATCCTTTGATCCAGATATCCATGAATATCATACTTAATGCAGGTGATGCGAGGACCGAAGCGTTCGGTGCTTTGGAAGATGCCAAGAAAGGCGATTTTGTCTCTGCGCAAGAAAAAATTCAGACCGCGGAAGAAGCGATCAAGAATGCCCACCAGGCCCAGACCGATGTCTTACAGGAAGAGATGTCCGGTGAGGCGCATGAATTATGCATCCTGTTCATTCACGCTCAGGACACACTGATGACGATCAAATCCGAACTTTCGATGATCAAGGAGATGATCGAACTCTATAAGCTCGTCAAGGGAGCATAAAATGTTAAGGAAGGCTAAGACCGGTTTCCCGGAGAACTTCTTATGGGGCGGCGCTTCCGCTGCCTGTCAGATGGAAGGCGCCTATGATGAAGACGGCAAGGGGATGACCGTTTCCGATGTACAGATGTATACCAAGGATCTCGACCGCACCAGGATGAAGAAAGAAGGCGGCGGATCTTTGGAAGATATCAGAAGATATGCCGCTGATACGGAAAACCTTTATCCGAAACGCTGGGGCATCGACTTCTATCACCGTTATAAAGAAGATCTTGCGTTGCTCAAAGAGATGGGCTTCAAGTGCTACCGCACTTCGATCGCCTGGGCAAGGATCTTCCCGAATGGCGATGATGAAACGCCGAATGAAAAGGGTCTGGAATTCTATGATTCTCTGATCGATGAGATCGTCAAAGACGGCATGGAGCCGATCATCACGATCTCCCACTATGAGATGCCGCTGAACCTCGTCTTCAAGTACGGCGGTTTCGCAAACAAGAAGGTCATCGATTTCTACCTTCGTTACGCAAAGCTCGTACTTGAAAGATATGCCGATAAGGTAAAATACTGGATCCCGTTCAATCAGATCAACCTGTTCTTCCCTTGCGGTTTCAAATCGACCGGTGTCACGGAAGAAAATGACGGCAAGACCCTGGAAAAATACTATCAGGCTGCCCACAATCAGTTCTACTGCTGTGCGAAGTTAAAAGAATTCGCCAAAGAAAAAGGGCTCGATGTGAAGGTCGGTACGATGGTCTCCGACAGGATCCTTTTCCCGAGATCCTGCAACCCGGAAGATATGGTCCTGACGCAAAGAAGGAACCGCATGCAGTACTTCTTCCCGGATGTACAGCTGTTTGGTGAGTATCCGGATTATGCGATCCACTACTTCGAAGAAGAAGGTATCGATGTCAAGGCGGAAGACGAGGAACTTGAAACGATAAAAAACAACACGATGGACTTTCTGTCCTTCTCCCACTATGCCACCAGAGTCATCGACCATGAGACCTGTACGATGGATTCCAAGCATTTCGAACAGAATCCGTATCTCAAGCCGACACCTTGGGAATGGCGTGCCGATCCGTTAGGCTTCTATCACAATATCTGTGAATATGCCGACCGTTACCACTGCCCGCTGATCATCGGCGAGAACGGCTTCGGTGCGATCGATCAGGTCACGGAAGATAAGAAGATCCATGACGGCTACCGCATCGCTTACTTCCATGATTATATCGATGCGATGAAAAAGGCCGTGATCGATGGAGCTGATGTGATCGCCTATTGCGCATGGTCACCGATCGATATGGTCTCCTCTTCGACTTCCGAGATGTCGAAGCGTTACGGTTTCGTCTATGTCGATCAGGATGATCACGGAAACGGTACGAAGGAAAGGATCAGAAAGGATTCCTTCTACTGGTATAAAAAAGTCATCGCCTCAAACGGCGAAGATCTGGAGATGTAAGTATGACGACATATTATCTGCCAAGCTGCAAATTCAAAGCTGCCCACAAGGAAACAAGTGAGAAGATCCAGGCGTATTTACGAAATAAGGAAGATCTTGTCATCTGCGGCTGCTGCCGGGTCTCCCAGAAGCTGTTCAAAGATGGGGATCGTGTCCTGACGAATTGTACATCCTGTGCGATCATCACCGATGAAGCTTCCCCGCAGGCGCAAGAGATCAGCTTATATGAATATCTTCTCGAAGATGAGGATTTCGTATGGCCTGATTACCATGGGGAAGAGATCACGGTCCAGGATTGCTACCGTTCCAGGCACAAGCCTCAAATGCAGAAGGCGATACGGGAATGCCTGAGGCGGATGAATATGGTCCCGGTGGAGATCGAAGAGAACTATGAGAAGACGATGTTTGACGGTACCTATAAATATGCCGCCATCTCTTCCAGCAATCTTTCCCTGGCACCGAAATACTTCTCGAAGATGGAAGAAGAATACATCAGCATCCTTCCCGAAGAGGAAGTGAAAAAAGAAATGGAAAAATGGGTCAGCCAGTATACGACACAAAGAGTCACCGTCTACTGCAACTCCTGTCTGAAGGGAGTCTTATTGGGCGGGGCGGATGGCATCCACATACTGGACCTGATCGCAAGAGACTTATAGGAGAAAATGACAATGAATAAAACTGAGATCAGAACCAATAATGCACCAAGCCCGGCCGGTCCGTATTCGCAAGGCATCGTCGCCGGCGATTATATCTTCGTCGCCGGCCAAAGACCTGTCGACCCCAAGACCGGCTATATCCCGGAAGACATTCAGGGACAGACCAGGCAGGTCATCAAAAACATCGAAGCCATTCTGGCGGAACACGGCGCTTCGCTGGCGGATGTCGTAAGATCAGGCGCCTACCTGTCCGATCTGGCAAACTTCAATGCGATGAATGAAGTCTACTGCGAGATGTTCCCGAAACCGTATCCGGCAAGGACCTGCATCGGTACCTCCTTACGCGGTATCTTAGTCGAGATCGATGTCATCGCTTATAAGCCGCAGGATAAATAATGTACTGAAAGCACCTCACTCGGAGGTGTTTTTGTATGGCCGGGATGAGGTATAATGAAGACGGCTTATCGTACACATCACAAGGAGTGCACATCTATGAAATACGATTTTGATACGATCATCGACAGGATCCACGATCCCTTTTCCTTTTCTTTCAAATGGCAGAGCCCGAGCTATATCCTGAACGATCTTGGCATCACGGATTGGAGAGACGATGTCATATGTCTGGAAACGGCAGACATGGATTTCAAGGTCGCTCCGGAGATCATCGAAGATCTCAAGAAGCTCTGCGACCACGGCATCTTCGGCTATTCGAGAGTTCCGCAGTCTTACTATGAAGCAGTGCAGGGCTGGTATGCGAGAAGACAGGGCTGGCACTTTGCTGCGGATGATATCTTCTTATTCTCCGGTACGCATGAGGCAGTTGCCCAGTGCGTGAAACGCTATACGAAGCAAGGCGAAGGCGTCATCGTTCTGACACCGTGTTACGGCTATCATTCCGACGTGGAACCAAACGGACGAAAGTATGTCTGCGTCGAGATGATCAATGACGGCAATGAGTATTTCACGATCGACTATGAGGCACTGGAAAAAGCCTGTGAAGATCCGAATAATACGATGCTGATCATGTGCCATCCGCACAATCCGACCGGCAGAGTCTTCACACACGAAGAATTATGCAAAGTTGCGGACATCTGCAGGAAACACGATGTGCTGATCGTTTCCGATGAGGTCCATTCCGATATCTTAAGAAAAGGCCAGGATTTCGAACCGATGATGAAGGCCTGCGGTCCGAAGGGACTGATCGCAGCGACTGCCGTCAACAAGACCTTCAATCTCGCAGGTCTGGCGATGACCAATGTCATCATCTGCGATGAAGAGCTCAAACAAAGAGGCGGCAACATGTATTCGATGCCGACTCCATTCGGCATCCAGGCGGTCATCTCTGCCTACACCAAGGGCGATGCCTGGGTCGATGCCCTCAACGAATATGTCGATGGCAACATCGATGTCTGCATCGATTTCATCCACAGAAGACTGCCGAAAGCCAAGGTCCTGAAACCGCAGGGCGGCTATTCGATCAATGTCGACTTCTCCGGCTACGGATTGAGTGATGAGGAAGTCATCGATAAGATCTATGCCAAGGCGGGGGTCATATTGAACTCCGGTCTCTTCTTCGATGACAAGCGCGGCAAACAGATCCACAGAGTCTGCCTGTCTTCGCCAAGGGCATTGTGCCTTGAAGCGTTCGAAAGGATCGCTGCACAGTTTGAAGACGAGGCCGAAAGAGATCTGTCCCGTGTCAGCGGCGGAAGCATGCCCGATGAGGCACCGACCGTCGACGAACACGACTACGACGAGGACGTCAGAAAATAGATACAGCCATAAGGATCCTTCGGGATCCTTTTTCAGTGGCACAATTTTTGAAAAGAATTCATCTATAATTAAATTAATGATGGATTTGAAAGAAATGGCACTCGATCAGACTCTGATCATCTGTCCGGAATCCTATAAAGAAGAAATTCTCAGGAAACTTTCCGAAGAAAAGCTTCTTTGTGATGTGAAATTCTTGACTCTGCAGGACTTCTTCAAAAAGAAGTGTTTTGACTATGACGATCGCGCACTTCGCTATCTTAAGAAGAATTGCGGTCTGAGCATTTCCAACGCAAGAGAGATCATGGAAGCGATGCTTCATATCGATGCCGACAAAGAATACGGCATCGAAAAGCTCGATCAGCTTTCCGAATATAAAAGAAAGCTCGAAGAAGAAGGTCTCCTTATCCATGATCCGCTTTTTGAAGACTCGATCAGGGGCAGGAAGATCTATGCTGCGGGGTATGGAAGACTTGCCAGGGAAGAAGAAGCTCTGATCGGCGGAGAAGTGATCGCCTATGAGAAAAAGGAAAAGATCTTTGAGGTCTGTGAATTCTCACAGATCGAAGAAGAAGTGATTTGGCTCTATGAACAGATACAGGATCTGATCTTTCATAAGGGCGTCGATATCAACAGGATCTTTGTCCTCAATGCAACGGGGGACTATAACGCGTATTTCAAGCGTTATAACAAGTCCTATCCTTTTGAGATCGAAGTAAAAGAAGAGGATTCTCTTTATGGTACCGGGATCGGAAAATGGTTTTTGGATCAGATCGATATCAAAGACAAAAGAGAACTTTTTGAAATATTGTCGGAAAAAGAAGATGAGGTCTCGAAAAAGCTCATCTCTTTGATCAACCGCTATCCGAAAGATGAACTGATCGATGTCAGGGATCTGATCGAAGAAGATCTGAAGAAAACAAAGATCGTAAGCGGACAAAGAAAAGACCTTGTCAGATGTGTCAGTCTCTATCAGGATTTCAAGGAAGACGACTATGTCTTTCTGATCGGTTTCAATGACAGTTTCCCGACATTGAAAAAGGATACGGAATATATCACCGATACTTTGGCGAAGGTGCTGTCGCTTTCGATCACGGAAGAAAAGAATGCATTGATACGGGAAAATACTTCTTCTTATCTTTCGGGGATCGATCAGCTGAAGATCTCTTACAGTAAGAAGACGCCGTTCCATCAATATGAGATCTCTTCGTTATTTGAAAAAGAAGAGTATGAGATAAAGGAAACTTCTGTTCATCCGACTTCTTACCTTGTCAATAAGGCAAGACTTTCCTATCGTCTGGATGAAGTTTACCGCTACGGCATCTTCAATGAAGATATCTCTTCTTTGTATCAGACGATCGAAGCGGATGAATATCGTAACTACGACAACCGCTTTGACGGATTAAGAGAGGATCAGATCGAAGGTTTTGATAAGGTCGTCCTTTCGTATTCTTCGATGGATACCTTCTATAAATGTTCCTTTGCCTACTATCTCAGGAATGTGTTAAGGGTCGATGCCTTTGACGAGACGTTCTTCACCAAATTAGGTACGGTCTGCCACGATGTATTGCGGGATCTTTTTGAAAAGAAGGATTTTGATTTTGAGAGCTCTTGGACGGAGAATTTCGCAAAGCTTTCCGCTGCCGGAAAAGATCCGGAAGAAGAAAAGGAAAACTATTTCTTTTCAAAGATCAAAGAGGAGCTTAGGGATGATGTCAGGATATTGCTGGAACAGAAGAAGCTGTCCCATCTCGATCAGCACAAGTGTGAAAACGAGTTCTTCATCTGGAACGACCGGAAGATCGGCTTCAAGGGTTTCATCGACAAGGTAGTATACAAAGAACTTGAGGATGAAGTCATACTCGATGTCATCGACTACAAGACCGGCAACAGCGCTAAGATCAAAGAAAGCCTGATGGATTTCGGACTGTCTTTGCAGCTGCCGTCCTATATGTATCTTCTGAAGCACTCCGATCTGTTCAAGGGAAAGAAGACCAGCTATGGCGGTTTCTATCTTCAGCATCTGATCAATTCCGATCTCAGATATGACGAGAAGAAGGATGCGCAACAGATCAAAGAAGAGTCGATGAAGCTCGAAGGTTATACGAGCGATGATATGGGAAGACTGTCCTATATCGATGATTCACTGGAAGAAGGTGCTTCCAGTTCCGTGATCAAAGGTCTGAGACTGACCAAGGACGGACACTTCGATGCCAGGTCCAAGGTCATTTCCGATGAAAGGATCGACGCTTTGATAAAACTGACCGATGAAAAGATCAATACGGCCGGAAAGGCGATCTTAGAGGGGAGATTTGATATCGATCCCAAGGAGATCGACGGAGAGAATGTTTCCTGTCAGTACTGTCCGTATAAAGTGATCTGTTACAAGCGCTATGCCGATGTGAAACGCTATACGACAAAGAAAGAGGAACAGGAGGAAGACGATGCCTGAAAGATGGACGAAAGAGCAGGAAGCTGCAATAAGCCACTTCGGTCATAACATCCTTGTTTCCGCCGGTGCCGGCAGCGGCAAGACGGCCGTTCTGTCGGAGCGTGTCTACACCAATGTCGGAAAGCGGAAGATCGACATCGACCGTATGCTGGTACTGACCTTTACCAATAAGGCAGCTGCCGAGATGAAGTCGAGGATCTTGAAGAAGATCAAGGATGATACCAGGGGCTATTTCACTCCAGAAGAAAAGAAACGGCAGTCGGGCAAGATCGATTCGTCTCTCATCATGACCTTCGATGCCTATGCACTGTTCTTAGTGAAGAAATATCATTCGCTTCTCGATCTCGATAAGAACATCGGGATCATCGATGCCAACATCCTGGCCAATGAAAAAGAAAAGATCCTCGATGCGATCACCGAAGAACTGTATGAGAACAAGGATGAAGACTTTTTGGATCTGATCGATACCTTCTGTGTCAAGGATGACAAGGCGATACGGGATGCGGTGTTCAAGATCACGGAGAAGATCGATGCGATCTCCGACAAGGAAGCATATTACGATTGCTTTGAAGGACGCTTTTATTCGGATGAAGCGATCCTTTCCTATATCAAACGTTTTGAAGAGCTGCTTTTAAACAAGATCGAAAGTATCCGTTTGATGGTAAATGAATTCTCCTATGGCGTGGAGAATGTTTCCGAATATTTCCTGAATATCGATGCGCTGTTACAGGCAAGATCTCTGAAACAGATCAACGAAGCCCTGATAGTCTGTGAGATGTCGAAGAAGCGTCTGCCGAAAGGTTCGGAAGTCTCGGAAGTCAAAAAGAAGATCAATGAGGCGATCAAGGAATTGAAAGCGATCGCCGGCAAGGACGAAGGACAGATCAAAGAAGAAGTGCTTTCCACAAAGAGGAACGATCTCTGTCTTCTGTCTCTGTGTCGGAAACTCGATGAGGGGCTTCTTGCATTCAAAAAGAAGAAAGGTTTATATTCTTTCTCCGATATCTTTCATATGGCCATCTCTCTTGTGAAAGATCATCCCGAGATCGCCAAGGAGATCTCGGAAGGCTTTGATGAGATCCTGATCGATGAGTATCAGGATACCAACGACCTGCAGGATGATTTCATCTCGTTCATCGAAAAAGATAACGTTTATATGGTAGGTGATGTCAAACAGTCCATCTACCGTTTCCGTAATGCCAATCCGTCGCTCTTTATGGGCAAGTACGCAGATTATTCGATCAACGGCAAAGACGAACTGATACAATTGCCGCACAACTTCCGTTCAAGAAAAGAGGTCATCGAAGACATCAACGTCATCTTTGACAGGGTGATGGATCATGAGATCGGCGGTGCCGATTACAAGGCATCGCACCACATGGCCAACGGCCGGAATGATGAAGTCTACGATGGCCAGGATCCGCATCTTGAAGTGCTGACCTATGAATACGACAAGTCGGTCTACCCGTTTGAGGAATTCTCCAAGCACGAAACGGAAGCTTTCATCATTGCCCGGGATATCAGACAGAAACTGGGAAGCTTTTTGGTGAAAGATGAAAGCAGCGTGAGACCATGTGAATACAAGGATTTCTGTATCATCATCGACCGCGGTACCAATTTCGATCTGTACAAACAGATCTTCACCTACTTTGATATTCCTTGTGTGATCGAGCGTGATGAAAAGATGTCGGACTCCGATCTGATCTATGCTCTCAAGGCGATCTTAACATTGTTGAAGAAGCTGAAGGAAGAGGAACTTGATTCGGAGTTCATTTTCTCCTATGTTTCGCTGGCGAGAAGCTTCCTCGTCGATATGAAGGATGATGTCTTATATGACATCGTGAAAAAAGGATCCTATATGGATACACCGATCTGTACCAAGCTGCAGACCATCGCCGATAAACTCGATGAGATCTCGATCTCGATGGCTCTGGATCAGACCATCGATGCCTTCGATGTCTATGAAAAGATCCATCGCATCGGCGATGTCAAAGAGAATTACATCAAGATCGATTATCTCTACCAATTGGCAGCGTCTTTGAATGAAGGCGGCTATGATGTTTCAAGTTTCAATGAATATCTCGATTCGCTGTTCGATGAAGAAGACAAGGACATCACCTATGCCATCGATCAGGGTGATCAGAATGCGGTAAAGATCATCAATATCCATAAGTCCAAGGGTCTGCAATACAAGATCTGTTACTATCCGGGCCTCGATGTGGATTTCAATCTGTCCGATGTCAATGACCGCTTCCTGTTCTCGAAACAGGATGGCATCATCACGCCGGTCTATATCAAGGGAAGGGGTCTGAAAGATTCGCTTCGCAAGAAACTGTTTGCGGACGACTATCTGAAGGAAGACATCGGCGAGAAGATGCGCCTATTGTATGTCGCTTTGACCAGGGCGGAAGAAAAGATGATCATGATCGTGCCTTTGAAAGATGAAAGTCAGAGCGGTCAGATCATCGATGCGTCTGTGAGAAGCGGCTATCGCTGCTTTAAGGATCTTTTTGATTCGATCTGTTCCGATCTCGATGAAAAGGGTTTTATTCATGAGCTCGATCTGGATCAGTATGAGTTCTCCAAGGATTACCGTATGTTGAAAGCCAAGGATATCGATCCTCTGATCAACAGGAGTGCACCGAAACTTCCTTTGGAAGAACATGAGCGCATCATTTCGAAAACGGTCGAACGTTCTTCTTTCTCCAAGAAGGCTTCTTTGATCGATGCGGATATGATCGATCGGATGGAACTTGGCAGCCGCCTTCACTACTATCTTGAGACACTGGATTTCAAGGATCCCGATCTTTCAAGGATCGACAGGAAACATGTGAAGTTCATTCAAAACTTCCTGGACAGCGAGATCATGAAAGACAGGATAGCCGGCAAGGCATACAAAGAATATGAATTCATCTATGAAAAAGATGATGAGATAAAACATGGTTTCATTGACTTACTGATGGAGTATGAGGACCGCTTCGATATCATCGACTACAAGACCAAAAACATCGATGATGAACATTACGATGAGCAGCTGAACGGCTATCGGGCCTATATTCAAAGCATTTCCGATAAAAAAGTGAACTGTTATCTCTACAGTATCGTCGATTCGACCTACAGAGAAGTAAAATAAAAGTATGATCTACATCATGTCCGATATCCATGGCCAGTATCAAAGATACAAGGCGATGTTAGAAAAGATCGGTCTTCGTGAAGAAGACAGACTTTTCGTATTGGGCGATGCGATCGACCGGGGCCCGGGTTCCATCGAGATCTTACTGGATATCATGAAAAGAGACAATGTCGAACTGTTTCTGGGCAACCACGAACATATGATGCTGACATATTTAGAGGGAAGCGATCGGCAGTCCTGGTTCTTCGGGGTCAACGGCGGTAAGGTCACTTTCGAGAGGCTGATGGCTTTGGATAAAAAGACAAGAGATGAGATCATCGATTATCTTCTGGATCATACGACGGTCAAAAAGGATCTGGTATTTGAAGATACGCGCTACGTCTTATCGCATACCAGCGCTTTGAATGACGGGATCGACATGTATACCAGAGACTACAAAGATCATCTGATGTACATACAGGACATCGTCTGGGACATGTCCTACAACAATATCGCTTCGATCAAAAACTTTGATAGGACCGATAAAAAGACCTACTTCATCTCGGGCCATATCATCACCAGGAGGTTACATGACAAAGATGAGATCTATGTCGAAGAATATGACAATAATTATTCCTGGATCGATATCGACTGCGGCTGTGCGATGGGTTCGGGATTCGGTGCTTTGGCTTGTGTGAAGATCGATGAGGAAGGCCATATCAAAGAGATCTATTATGTTTCATAAGAAAGGGACCGTTTTGGTCCCTTTAGAGTTTTTATAACGTTTTTCTGAATTCCTTGACGACATCCATGAATTCCTTGACCCTGTTGTAATCGACAGGGTTTTCAAATTTTCCATCGACTTTGAATGTCGTAGCACAGACCGCACCATCAGATGCGGATAATTGCCTTACGATGTTGTCTTTGTTGCAGCCGGTATTGCAGAAGATCGGTGTCTTCTTGGTGGCTTTCTTGACCTGTGTCAGGACTTGCGTATCGGTCTCCGATCCGGCGGTGAGTCCGGAAACACAGATGGCATCCGGCTTGCAGTTGAATTCCGTCGTCTTGGCGATCTGGGCGATGTCTCGATCGGCAAGATAGACGGCAGCTTCCGGTACGATGTTGTATAGCATCTTTACATCATCGGCACCGATTCTGTGTCTGTGTCTGGCAGTTTCCCCGGCATTGGTATTCCAAATGCCGAAGTCGGAAGCATAGACGCCCGAGATGATCTCTCGGATGAACTTTCCGCCTGTGGCTTTGGCGACATCAAGGGATGAGATCGGATCCCAGAGACAGTTGATGCCATAAGGGACGCTTACTTCTTCTTTGACTCTTCCTACGACATAAGCCATAGCAGCTAAGGTAATAGGTTCCATCTTTGTAAGATAAGGCAGGGAGTATTCGTTGGAGAACATGATCCCGTCGACTCCGCCGTCCTGAAGTGCTTTGACGTCTGCTTTTGCGCGTTCAATGATCGCTTCGAGTCCTTTTTCCTCATCGTAGTAAGGATCGCCCGGCAGCGGCAAGAGATGGCACATCGCAATGATTGGTTTTTCTACATGAAACAGTTTTTGTAACCAGTTACTGGTATCGGCAAAGAAATCTAAAGCCATATTGAATTCCTCCTTGTTTTCCTGACTTAATGATAATATATGGTCTTTTTTGACGACAACCGTTTTAACTTAACCGAGCATATAAGCATGAAAACGAACATAAATCATATAGCGAACATAAAATGATATAAATTGTTCTTTTGATGTGGTATTTATGAATGTTCGATCATATAATTTGAAGTAGAGGTATTTTTATGTTCAAACATTATTCTTTCAAGCAGAAAGCAAGGATGGTCATCAATCTTGCTTTCTATATCCTGTTTGCCATCATGGTCATCTATGCTGCGATCCATGCCAAAGGCGATATTTCCAGTATCCTTTTTGTGCTCTTGGGCATCGTGTGTCTGCTCTTCGGATCGTACAGCGAGTATCTGAAATTGCTTTACAACGAAGCCTTATGGTATCTCAACTTCAAGCTCGATACCAGGAAAGCCAAAGAATTATATGAAAAACTTTGCGAGAAAGACATCCTGGGCATGTACAAAAATGACAGAGCGCTGTTTGACGTGATGGTGGCTGTGGAAGAAAATGACGGACACAGAGCACTTAAGATCATTGAAGACAACGAACAGAAGTTCGGCTCCAATGTCGAGACTTTGCTGATACGTCTGTATTATGAGATGCGGGCGTGCCTGCTCACCGGGAAAGACAAGAAGATCAACGAGATCTATAACGATGTAAGGAACATCGAAAAGATGAAGAAGCGTCCGAAGATCTTCCAGTATGATGAGCTCGACGGCATCTATGAGAGGGCAAGAAAGAACCGTTCGGCAGCGTTTGAACATTTTCAAAAAGTCAATATGGCTTATATGAATCCGAAGGAGACGAAGTTCATCCTGGAGAACCTCGTACTGCTGGCACCGGCCGAACAGAAAGCGAAATATCAGGAAGATCTCGATAAGCTTCTGAAGGCGATCGATGAAAGTAAGTAAGGCTTTAGTCGACAAGCGCAGACAGGAAGTCATGAAGCTGATCCAGGAAAACAACTTCATGTCTGTCGAAGATCTGCAGAAACAGTTCGGTGTCTCGGCTGCCACGATGCGAAGAGACCTTCAATACTGGGAGAATCTCGGAGCGATCGAGAGGAATTACGGCGGTGCGGCACTCTTGCAGGCGTTCATCGAAGAAGATGAAGAGACCTACCGGCGCAGCCGTTATATGAAGGCGATCGCTAAAAGGGCGGCGATGTTTGTCGAGGATGGCGATGTCATCTTCGTGAATTCATCGATGACGGCGGTCATGATCATCGAATACATCCGCTACAAACATGTCACGATCATCACCAACAACGCCAAGGCGATCAACTACAATCCGGATGAAAACGTCACGGTCTTGTTTACCGGCGGAGAACTGCGTTTCCCAAAGAAGTCGATGACCGGTGACCTGGCGGTTCAGACGATCAACTCGATCACCGCCAACAAGTGTTTCATCGGCTGCAGCGGTCTGACGATGGAAGGCATCTCGACGGCCAATGTCAAAGAGACCCTGGTCAACAAGACGATGCTGCAGCGGACGAAAGGCAAGAAGTTCGTCTTATGTGATCACACCAAGGTCGGTCTCAACTTTGCCTTCCGTTATGCGACATTCGATGGCATCGATTATCTGATCACGGATGTGGATGCCAATAAGGATGTGATCAACTACATCGCCAAGCACAACAAGGTGAATATCATCTGCGAAGAGCCTTTGCAGAGATGAAAAAAGTTCTCGTTTGAGAACTTTTTAAATGAAGGGTTCGGTGATGAAATTCAGATGAAGATCTTCAAGTTCCTTCAGGCCTTCTTCGACGAACTGCGTCTGCAAGAGATCATCCGGTGAGTGGGCATCGATGCCTACGACGGCTTTGATGTCATATTGGGCCAGGATGCGCCAGAAATCTTTGTGCGGATACCAGTACTGTTCGCCGTTGGGGAAGGGCTTTTTTCCTTTCATGACACCGCGGACATTGAGCTCAACGGGGATGCCCGTCTCCTCACAGGCTTTGGCGATCTTGTGTGCTGATCTTGCGCACTCTTCCGTAAAGTCAGGCTGATGGTTCATGAAGACATCGGGATGTGCCAGATAGGAGAACAAGCCGCTGTGTAAGCCTTCGACGACCGAGTCGGCATAGACGCGGATCTCTTCTTCGCTGTTTGCCTTGAAGTAGTTGACGCCAAGGCCTAAAGCCTGATCGTAGTGCTGGCCGAAGATCATGTAGTCGAGCCTGGAAAGCAGGTACTTCCTTTCGTCAAAGCAGAAGGGATAGAATTCGCTTTCCATGCCCAGTTTGATATCGATGATGCCTTTGTATTTCTCTTTGAGGGCATTGATGGATTCGATATAGTCTTCCAGCATTTCCCAGCCCATATGGGAACCCGGATGGGGATAAAGAGAATACGGAGCGTGGTCGGAAAAACCCAGGACTTTGTATCCGGCTTTGATGGCGGCTAAGACATACTCTTCGTCATCTCCGGAGGCATGACCGCATCTTCTGGTGTGAGTGTGGTAATTGTATGGGAACATAATCGACCTTCCTTCCTTTGTTTTTAATGCCACTTAATCATATCATAAGTTGTTCCCATATTTCCTTATTTGAAACGTTACAAATGCAGATTCTATGCGATAATATTGTCATATAAAGAAGGAGAACACAATGCCATTTCCAAAAAATTTCTTATGGGGCGGTGCGACCGCTGCCAATCAGTTAGAAGGAGCGTGGAATCTTGACGGCAGAGGACCGGCTCTGACCGATGTGACGACCGGCGGTACGGTATCCGAACCGCGTAAGATCACCTACATCGACAAAGACGGCAAACCGGGTTTCATCACGAGACTTGAAAAACTGCCGGAAGGTGCTCACTATGCCGTATTGGATGACTGTTTATATCCCAACCACGACGGTATCGATTTCTATCACCATTACAAGGAAGATATCGCTTTGTTTGCCGAAATGGGCTTCAAGGTCTTCCGTATGTCGATCTCCTGGTCGAGGATCTATCCGACCGGAATGGAAGAAGAACCGAATCAGAAAGGCATCGAATTCTATCGCAATGTCTTCAATGAATTGAAGAAATATGACATCGAACCGTTAGTCACGATATGGCATTTCGATACGCCGCTATATCTGGAAGAGACTTTGGGCGACTGGAAGAACAGGGAACTGATCCCGTTATTCGTAAAATTCGCAAAGACCTGTTTCACGGAATTCAAAGGCCTGGTCAAGTACTGGCTGACCTTCAACGAGATCAACAACACGATCAACTTCTTACCGGACAACATGCCGGATGAATACTTCCAGAATGCCTACCAGCACCTGCACAACCAGTTCGTCGCTTCGGCCAAGGCTGTCAAGATCGGCCATGAGATCGATCCGGACAATATGATCGGCTGTATGATCTGCGGCATCACCTACTATCCGCACACCGAGGATCCGAAGGATATTTTATTCAACCGTTACAAATGGGAAAAGGGCATCTTCTATTGCGGCGACGTCCAGTGTTTCGGCCGTTATCCGACCTATGCGCAGAAATTATGGAACGAACATAATGTCGTCCTAGATATCACGGAGGATGACATCAATTCCCTGATGGAAGGCACTGTCGATATGTATACCTTCTCTTACTACATGTCGATGTCCGTCACCACT
>JAZQIF010000086.1:0-27214 GCA_045540935.1 Erysipelotrichaceae bacterium
TTTTCCTGTCTTGATATCATCATGGATATTGACGGATTCGATGCCGGAGATATGAAGTCCTGCATCTTCGACTTCTTTCTTTAAAGCTTTGATCTCATCTCTTGTCCAGACTTCACCGGGTTTCTTGTCATAAAGGGTAGTTATGACACCGGTGACATAGCGGATCTGTCTGATCTGTTTGAGTGTTACGGTATCATGATCCTTACCGTAATAGCGCATTGTCATTTCCATAAGTTTTACCTCTTGAGATCTTCGATCCTGTAGCTGTCATACCAGCGGATCTTTACGCTGCAGTTTTCTTTGTCGAGTTCCAAAGGCAGCCATACGTAATCAGCGATCCTGGTTTCAGCGGTTTCCAGCTTATTTGCGGCATACATCTCCGCTTTTTCCGCATCGGTCGCCTGGTAGTATTTTGGATCATAGACGGAAGCAATCGTACGTACGAACAAGTCGGCGATCCTGGCGTCGACATGGTAATCGCTCAGCCAGCGGTCGGCCATCGCAATATACAGATCCGTGCCTTCCACTTTGAAGACCTTGGAGATCTGCGAGTTGAAGGAAGCGTGCGTGTCATCATCGACATGCGGATCACCGATCGAGATGAATTCATCCTCCCAGCTGTCGGCGATCGCCGCATCGCTGCGGTTCGGTACGTAGCCGGACATCGAGCTTGTCAGCATGTATTTCTTTCCCTCATACTCAAACAGAGACTGGGCTTCTCTGGTGAACGGCGGCTTGAGATCTTTATAGGATTCTTTGACGACGCATTCCGCTTTGAGATAGTCATCGGAAAGTTTCATGCAGACGGTCGACTTGTGATCACCGTCAAAATAGATGTAGGCATTCTTGCTGTCTTCGTCTTTGATCAGATCGAAGTCACCGATCTTATAACCGTTCGGATTATAGAGGTTGATCACTTCTTCATAGTCGCCCAAAAGGCTGTCGGCCTGGTAGACCGAGAAAGCAGCTTCGGCACCGGAAAGCTTGAACCAGCAGACATATTTGCCGGTCTTATCGCACTTGATGATATGCGGACGGTCTGTCCTCTTGGTCGGGAACATCGAAGAATCCGGATCGGTCAGGTTCGGTTTGATCAGATAGCCTTCATCCTTCCAGTTATAGAGATCCTTGGAAGAATAGACTTTCAGACCCCAGGTCCAGATCCCGTTCTGCCCGTCGGTATATTCCTTGTTTTCGCCATACCAGTAGTAGATGCCGTCTTCATAGTACATGGCGCCGCCATGAGCTTCAATGCGTTCGCCCTTGGTATCGAGCCATGGCTGACCCGGATAGATCGCATCCTGATGATGAGACTCTTCCTTCTGTTCTCCGGCTTGTTCATCCTGCCAGATCTTTGCAAAGCGGTCCATGTATTCCTGCTCGGCTTTGGTGATGATCTTGCCGGAAGTCTGCAGCTGTTTGAAGGCAGCATCGATCTTCTGTAAGATCAGATCGCCCTGCGGGACTTTCGTATACTTGATCAGCTGGTTCAAAGAAAGGGACAGCGCCTGTGCATTCGCCTGCGCCATCTGCACGAGGGAAGGCATCGTCTCTTCCAGGATCTTTCGCGGAGCTTCGTTTTCCAGCAGATCTTTTAATTTCGTATCGTTATTGAATATCATCTTAACCCTTCCTTACCTTCTGCAATGCGGCATTGAGCTGTTTGATCATTTCCGGTTTGATCGCCGGACCTGCCTGTTTCAGCAAAGATTCCAACGGCATCTTCGCCAGCATCTTTTCCAGGTTGGCGTTGCCGGCAGAAGCCTGCGCCACTTCGCCTCTGGATGCCTTGGCCGCTTCCATGATCTTTCCGACGATCGCGGAGGTTCCCGGATTGGCCATCAAAGCACCGAAGGTATCCTTGATCGAATAGAAGTTGGGATCGATGTCTTCCTTGTCGAACCAGTTGATGATCTCGTTGTCGAGCAGCTGGTAGCTTGGATCGGCCTTTTCGACTTTTCTGATGCAGATCTGATCGGAATATTCACCGGCTTTTGCTTCGATCGTATGTTCGCCGTTGATCTTAACTTCGAACTCGAAGATCTTATCGCCCTTCTTGTTTTCGCAAAGGACACCGTCGACATAGAGAGAAACCTCATCCAGGTTGGAATAGACTTTGACTTTCGTCATCTCTTCCGGACGCTTGACGTATCTGCTTCCGCAGACATGGATGAACTTCTCATCGCTCCAGTATGCCTTATAGAGATAGAAGGCATCTTTCTTTATCTTTCTATCAAAGCTGACCAGACCCTTCTGGTTCTGTCCGTCTCTGCCGCCTTCGTTCCTGCCGTCGGCGCCGAAGTCAAACATGTTCCAGACGTAGGTCGACCACAGGTATGGTCTTTCCTGGATCAGCTTCAGGATATGTTCGTGGTAGACGCACTGGTATTCTTCAGAGTAATCGCCGCGTTCCGGTCTTGGGGAATGCAGGTCGATGTTGGCATCGGCACCGTATTCTGAGAAACCGATCGCTCTTTGCGGATACTTCGCGTGATATTCATCAAAGAAAGCATCGTTGTCTTTCAGATCACCCAGGTACCAGCCGTAATAGAGGTTGTAGCTGCCGGTATCGGCGATATCGATGAGTTCGTTCTCTGTTTCCAACATGAAGGCATGAGCCATCGTCGTCGGACGGGACGCATCCATGTGATGGCACAATTCGTTGAGTGCTCGGTGGTTGTCGAGCAGATCTTCGCTGACCGTACCCGAAGCCGTAATCTCATTGGATAAGCCCCAGACCGCGACACACGGATGGTTGTAGCACTGGGTAATGAGTTCTCTCATCTGGGACAGCGTGTTCTGTCTGCCGTTAGGCATATGCAGGGTGATGTATGGGATCTCTGCCCAGACGATGATACCTTCCTCATCGCAAAGGTCATAGAATTCCTGGGCATGCTGGTAATGGGCCAGACGGATGGAATTGGCACCGATCTCTTTGATCAGTTCCATATCTTCCTTGTGTTCCTTCATGGTGATCGCATTGCCCATCTGCCATCTGTCCTGATGGCGGGACACACCGCGAAGAGGATACTCTCTGCCATTGAGTAAGAAACCTTTCTGAGCACTTAGTTCCATCGTACGGAAACCGCATCTTGCGAAGACGCAGTCATCTTCATATTCCGCTTTGACTTCGTAAAGATACGGATCGTTGACACCATCCCAGAGATGGACATCTTTGATCTCGAAGCACGCCTTCGCATAACCGTTTTCACTTTGTACTTCCTTGGACTGGCCGTCGATCGTGAATCGGACTACTCCGTCACCATTTTGCCAGGTCTCGATCGTGACTTCGCCGTCGTTTCCTTTGACAAGCGGCGTCACCTTGATGCCAGGTGTGCCGTCTTTGATCAGTTCAAAGTGTTTCTCCGATACTTCGATCAGGTCCACATCGCGGTAGATGCCGCCATAGAAAGTGAAGTCCGCCTTTTGCGGATAGACGCGGTCGCTCGTCGCATTGTCGACTAAGACGCATAAGACGTTTTCTTTCTGCAGGTCACAAAGCTGTACGCGGAAAGTCGAATAGCCGCCTTCATGTGCGCCGATGAGCTTTCCGTTAAGATAGACTTTCGCACTGTGATTGACGCCGTTAAATTCCAGGAAGTATTGCTTTCCTTCTGCCAATCCTTCAAATGTCTTTACATAGGCACAGGTGCCTCTGTAGTAATCGTTTCCGCCATCCTGACCGTCTTTGGCATTCCAGCTGTGCGGAACTTCGACTTTCTCGCCATTCAGCGGAATGTCCGTAAAGACTGTGTTTTCTTTTACAAAATACCAGTCGGTATTGAAGTTGATGATCTTTCTCATAACTCGATCTCCTTGTTTTTACGGATCACAGACAGCACTCTTGTCGCACTCGTGATCAGACTTTCTCTTTTTACTTTTCCTTCTTCAAGGCCCTTCTTCAGTGCGACGTGCTGATCGTCCCTGCCCGGCATGATCAGGTCACAGCCGTTTTCGTTGGCCTTCTGTACGTCGGAGCTTGCCGGGACGCATGGATCTTCTCTGGAAGCCTTCATGGAATCCCAGTCGGACATCACCATGCCCTCAAAGCCCCATTCGTTTCTCAATACTTTATTCAACAGGTCATTATTGTTGGTGCAGTAGACACCGTTGACTTTATTGTAGGCAGCCATGACCGTCTCCGGATGGCTTTCTTTTACGGCGATCTCAAATCCGCGCAGGTATATCTCACGCAGTGTCTTTTCGCTCATGTTGGAAGAAGACATGTTGCGCTCGAGCTCGCAGTTGTTGGCCGCGAAGTGCTTGACGGAGACATAGCGGCCATCGACAGACTGCACGCCTTTTGTCAGAGCGACAGCGAGCTTTCCGGAAAGCAGAGGATCTTCACTGTAGTATTCGAAGGTCCTTCCGCATAACGGATTGCGCTGTATGTTCATCGCCGGTGCCAGCCATACGGTCACGCCGTACATCTCCATTTCTTTTGCCACGCCTTTGCCGATCTCTTCAAGCAGCTCTGTATTGAAAGTCTGCGATAAGAGCTGGCAGCATGGCCAGGCGGTCGCGTACTGGTAGTGGACCTTGCCTTCGCTCGGGTCGGCCATCTGGGAACGAAAAGCCATGCCCGAGAAACCGAACATGTAGCGTTTGTATGCTTCAAGCACATGCGGGACTCGTGCCGCCTTGGATGTGCCATCCGGCATCTCCACGACATGGGACGTCAGGTTGAGTCCCTGCGGACCGTCGGAGAGGATGATGTTCGGAATGCCGTACTTTTCAAAGAGTTTCTGACCGGTCGTACCGGAAGCACCCATCGCTTCGACCTGCAAACCCTTGGCGGAAGTTCCGCCGCCTACGACGATATCGATCATCTCCTCATCACTCATTTTTTCAAGCAGCGGGTCATTGCATCTGATTTCTTTATAAGTATGCACGATCGTTTCGATGCCGGAAGGATCGATGATTGTGACAGGAAGATCACTCAGATCTTCTTTCTTTTCTTCCTTGCGCAGGATCTGTTCAAATGACGCATTCAATGGACATACATTGGCGCACTTTTCCAGAAGCAGGACTTCCTCGTTCTTCAAAACGGCGACGTCCTTGTAAGACTGACAGTCGCATCCCAGCTTCAGGACATAGTTTCCTTTATCGAGAAGGAAAGCCGCCTTTTCTTCATCATAGATCGAAAGATCGCGCAGTGTGAAGCACAGACAGACCTCCTGACTTTCTCCCTTTGCCAGCTCTTTCGTCTTAACGAAAGCGACCAGTCTCTTGTATTCGCGGTCTTCCTTATACGGAAGTGAGGCGTATAACTGAACAGTCAGTTTTCCTTTGACTGCTCCGGTATTCTTGACTTCCGCCTTTACGAAGATCTTATCTTTTTCTACTTGAAGATCCTTGTAAGAGACTTTAAAGTCCGTATAGGAGAGACCATAGCCGAAGCAGTATCTCGGTCTTATATCAAAAGAATCGAAGTAGCGGTAGCCGACGAAGACGCCTTCGTTATAATCCTGTTCGTATCTGTCTTTTGAGAAGTACGAATAGTTTGCCGAAGAAGGAAGGTCTTCAAAGCGATACGGCCAGGAGACACTGAGCTTGCCGGAGAAGTTGGCTTCACCCTTGAGCAGTTTTGCCAGGGCATTTCCGCCTTCTTCGCCGCCTTGCGAATAATAAACAAGAGCAGCAGGTTTGATCGAATCGAGAAAGGAGAGATCGATGAGACCGCCGACATTGATCACCAGGACCAAGTTTTTATAATTCTTGGAAAGGAAGTCCAGGTTTTCGAGTTCGATATCATCGATCTGATAGTCTCCTTTTTCATTTTTGCGATCGGTCCCTTCGCCAGCCTGTCTGGCCAAGACATAGATCGCGGTATCACAATCGCTGAGTTCATCTTCCTGAATGGAGATGCCATAAGGATGCCTGAACGGCGTGACCGTTCCCAAGATCTGATAGAAGCTTTGCATGCCTTTGACTTTTTCTTCCTGTTCCAGGCGATAGGCTTCATAGGTATCGGCATAGTAAGCATCGAAGCGGTCAAGGTATTTTTCCGACAGGATCTCAAAACCATTGTTGATGAGTCCTTCGGCGATGTTTACGGAATATCTTTCCCTGACGGCACCGGAACCGGTACCGCCTTTGACGGTCATCCTGGCACCGGAACCGTATAAGGCGATCTTTCTTTCTTTCAAAGGAAGAACACCGTTGTTTTCAAGAAGGACGAAGCCTTCTTCTGCGGCTTTCTGCGCCAGGTCCCGATTCTTAAGTTCGACCTCGGTTGGGTCTTTTGTAAGGGGTGCTTTTATGATCATGATTCAATCCTCTCTATAAAATGAAGGCAGAGCATGCTCTGCCTGTGATGTGAATGATTTTTTTATGCGTTTTCTTTGTCTGCGTTTCCTCTCATTTCCGCTTCGATCTCAGGGATCTTCTTTTCAAGCTTCATGAACATCCTGGAAAGGACGAACATCGCGATGCACAGAAGCGCCGGGATCAGGGAGTAGGAAGCACGGATCATGAACATGGAAGCCGGATTCTGAGAAGCAGCTTCACCGACATAACCCGTCAGGTGTAATAAGGCACCCATCAGGAAGGAACCGATGGCGGAACCGGCATTCGTACCGAAGTTATTGAACGCAGAGACCGTACCGTCCATTCTCGGGAAACCTTTCCATGAGGAATAGGTAACGACATCGTAGATCATGATCCCCATCAGGTAGGAAGGTGCCAGTGCACTCAAACCGGAGAGGACGAAGCCGATCGTCAGCATCGTCATGTTGCCGCCCGCAAAGAAGTTGAGGAAGTAACCGGCGAAACCGATCAGAGCGCCGATACCGACGACCTGGGACAGCGAGAACTTTTTGATCAGGATCGGGAATAATGCCATCAGCGGTAAGATCGCAATGGTCAGTACCTGTAAGGAACCGTACTTGCTGATATCGCCGACGATATATGTGAAGTAGTAGGAAGAAGCACCCATACCCTGTATCATCTGCAATGCCAGAGTGATGCCTAAGATGATCCAGACATACTTGTTGGTCCTGATCAGCTGAACGATGTTGGACATCGTGATCTTTTCTTCCTTGTCTTCGTTTTCGATCTTGACATCTTCCTTGACGAAGAAGAAACGTAAGAGACCTACCAGCATGAGCGGGATACCGTACATCGCGACAAGCTTCGTCCAGCCGGCCGGCGTCGTAGCGATCGTCTTCATGAGTCTCGGGAAGGAGACGGAAACCGTCATCGCCAGGATCGTACCTAAGATACCGCCGTAAGACTGTAACTTGGTCATGACGGTCTTATTCTTGAACGCACGGACCATATAAGGGATCTGGGCAGCCTGCAGCATCGTCTGGAAGACGGATTGTGTCAGAGCGTAAGTCACGAACAGCCAGATGGATTTGACGGTCAGCGAAGCATCTGCCGGGATCGAGAACAGTGCGATCTGCGAGAGCCACAGACCGATCAGACACAGTTCCCAAGGACGTCCGCGGCCGAGTTTCGTATTCGTGTTATCGACCAAGATACCGGCGAACATCTCGCCTATCGCATCCAGTACCTTCGAAAACATCAGCAGAGTACCGACAAGAAGCGGCGGCATCTTCATCGTATCTGTACAGTAGATCGTCAGATACGTGTTGATGATCATGAAGCTGGCCGCTAAGGACCAGTCACGCATCCTCCAGGCCAGGAAACGGCCTATCGGCAGTCTGTCATCAGGATTCTTTACTTTCTTTTCTTTCTTCATTTTTTTCTCCTATTATCTGCTTCTATATTTCTGATTCCATACTACGGTCTCAATGTAAGCGGATACATTAGATATTTGGTTTTTTCTTCAGTTTTTTCGATCTGTTTTGACTGTTTCACTAATTTATTGAACAAATAACTAATTTTTTAAGATACGATGGAAGTATGGAACAGATCATCACCATCGAAACGGCCTTTCTTCTGAACCTTTTCAGCGAAAGCCTGAATATCAGCTGCGTCGTCTTCAACAAAGAAAGAAACGTCATCTATTCGACCTCATCCAGTTCCCTGAACGCATCGATCCTTACGAAAAACGAAGACTTCTCCAGCGTACTCAGCGGCAGGACGGGAAATCTGCCGGTCTTATTCGGTTCTACGCTGGGGACGATGTGGATCGTCTGTTTCGACGAACAGAAAAAAAGCTATGTCTTAGGACCCTTTCTTTCGGCGGAACTTTCCGAGTCCATCGCCAACGAGACGCTCAACCGCTACGAGATCTCCCTGCATCTCAAGCACGAGATCATGGATTTCTTGGAGACCCTGCCGGTCGTCAGCTACAACTCCGTCTTCCCCTACGCGATCCTTCTTCACTACACACTGAATAAAGAAAAGATCGCCAGCAGCGACATCACGACCTTCTCCATGGAAAAGGAAGATGATGTCCAAAGCCATCGCAGCAGACGTGACAGGATGCGTACCTGGAAAGCCGAACAGCAGCTGATGAAAAACATCGAAGAAGGAAATCTCAACTACAAAGATTCTCTCAGCAATGCCCGCTCCCTTTCCTATGGCATGCGGATCTCCACCGGCAACCCCTCCAGGCAGATCAAGAATTCCCTGCTTACCTTCATCTCGCTTTCCGCAAGAGCGGCGATACGCGGCGGCATGACCCCGGAAATGGCCTATACGATCTCCGACTCCTATGCCGAAAAGATCGAAGAGATCGATCAGATGAGCGAACTTGCCAGGATCGCCGATCAGATGTTTGAAGAATACATCCGCAAGGTCCATGACTTGAAAAACACTAAGACCTGTTCCGAAACGATACAGGCCATCAAAGACCACATCGATCTGCACATCGAAGAAGACATCTCCCTTTCTTCGCTCTCCGCCATCAGCGGCTATTCCGACTACTACCTCTCCCGCCGCTTCAAAAAAGAGACCGGGACTTCGATCAACCGCTACATTGCAGAAAAAAAGATCACCCAGGCTAAGACCTACCTGCTCTCGGACGATCTCTCCATTCGCGAGATCGCTGAAAAACTGCATTTTGCATCGGAAACCTACTTCTCTACTGTATTTAAAAAAATGACGGGAAAAAGTCCCGTCGAGTATCGCAACAAGAAATGACGATCCGTTTCCGGATCGTCTTTCATTATTCGACGCTATATTCGATGTCGACATCCTTCATGCCATCCGCATGGATGTGAAGGACACCTTTCCCTTTTTCACCTTTCGTCTTTACGTAAGTACCGGTCATGCCGCCTTCAGCGACGGAGACGGACGGACCGACCACTTCAATGGCACCTTCTGCACTGTAAGTGATCGCATTCATGCCATATGGCGCGAGATTGCCATTGCCATCAAGGACACGGATACGTACAGAAGCCATATCATAGCTTTCCCCTTCGTGTAAGACGTTTGATGAATTTTTCACTTCCATCCTCAAGTCGGCACTCGGACATAAGGTCTTCGACTTCACGACTTTGTTTCCTTTGATGGCATCAAGACGCCATACCGTGGCACTGCCGCCCCAGTTGCCGACATACTTGCCATATAATTCATTGGCATCCTTTTCGCTCATGTCATATTTCTTCATGACTCTGGCGATCTTGAGCTTATAGATCATCGGCAGTTTTTCAAAGCCGTATTTCTTCAACAGCTGCAGGCAGTCGTGAACATCCTTAGCCTTATCTTCTTTAAAACCTTCGTTCTCTTTCAACAGATCACCGATCAGATCATTGATGCGTAACGGCGAATGATGTAAAGCCTTATAACGGCCGCCCTTGTATTCTTTGACGAAAGAATCATTCTTATATAACTTCACGCTGTCAGCATTGGAGAAGACATAGAAATCCGGGATATTGGATGCCGGATAATCACCGATATCCATCAGTGATGAAACTTCAAGGACATCTCTTTCATCTCCCTGTATCGCATAGGTATAGGCAGCGAGCTTCGGATTGCGGAAGGCATCCATCACGCCATGGTAACAGATACGATCGCCCGAACCGAAATCTTTATGCGTCGCATAGTCGAACATGCACCACTGGAAAACACCGGCATGTTCGCCAGACCCCAGTGCCGCATCCATGACTCTGGCATGACGCAGGGCATGTTCCTGCCGCTTCGACCAGAAATCGAAGGCCTTGGTCGGGAACATATGTCCATTCGCCTCCGAGATCAGCAGGGCCTTGTTCATATCGGTCGTGACATCCTTCTTTCTTCTTGCCCCGGGGTTCTTTCCGGTATGGGAGAAGTCGTTATAGGCATAGACATCTTCCAACAAGGAAGACTTGAGAAGATAACGGACACCGGAAGTAGGTCTTGACGGATCGAGCTTGTGAGCGATCGCATTGGTGCGGGTATAGAAAGGATCATCGTCCTGCGACTCGTTGATGCGAACGCCCCATAAGACGATCGACGGGTGGTTTCGGTATTGCAAGACCATCTCTTCGACGTTCTTGCAGGCAACGTCCTTCCAGGCTTCATCACCGATGTGCTGCCAGCCCGGGATCTCGGTAAAGACCAGAAGACCCAGCTCATCACAGGCATCGATAAAAGACTGTGCCTGCGGGTAGTGAGAAGTACGTACGGCGTTGCAGCTCAGTTCTTCTTTCAAGATCCTGGCGTCTTCTCTCTGCAAGGAATCGCTTGCCGCATAGCCGATGTACGGATAGCACTGATGACGATCCAGTCCGCGCATCACGAGCCTCTCACCGTTGAGATAGAAACCATCGGCTTTGAACTCGACAGTACGGAAACCGAAACGAACGCATCGCTTCGCTCCATTTTCCAAAGAGACCTGTAGAGTATACAGAACAGGATGATCGACATCCCATTTTTCAGCTTCTTTCACATGGCAATCGATCTCATTCTCTTCGCTCACTGTTTCATAGACACAGTTTCCCTGTGCATCGAAGATCGAGACCATCTTTCTTTGTTTTGCATCACCATCGACTTCGATCTGCACGTGCGCAGTCTTGACGTCCGGTGTGAATACGAAGACATCTTTGATGTATTCCTTTTCTTCCACATCGAGATAGACACTGCGGTAAAGTCCGCCATAGGTCAGATAGTCGATGACATAGCCAAACGGCGGGACCGTCGGATTTTCCGTAGAATCAAGCTTTACGCAGATGTCGTTCTCCTTACCGTATTCGACCAGATCGCTGATCTCAAAGCGAAAGGCTGTATAACCGCCCAAATGGGTATAGGCTTCCTTGCCGTTGACGTAGACCGTTGCGATATGGCCGGCCGCATCAAACTGTAAGAAAAGACGCCTGTCTTTGAGTTCCTCTCCTATATACAGTTTCCGACGGTAGCCGGAGATCATCTGGTAATCTTTGTCATCCGCATAGTGCAGCGGCAGCATCTTCACCGTGTGAGGCAGACGCACATCGACACAGTTTTTATCTTCACCATTGAGAAACGCTTCATTGAAGTTTTCCGTGAATTTCCAGTCATTATTCAAACAGATCATATCTTCACCTCTTTCTTCCATTCTACCATCAAGGCCCCATCTCTTGACGAGCGGTGAAAAACACGATATACTGTTAGCAGTCTAAGCACAAGAGTGCTAAAGGAGGGCCAAAAATGAATTATACGATTCAGGATGTGGATCAGGTCATTGAGAGGACCGGCTGTTCCTATAGCCAAGCGAAAGAAGCCCTGGATCACGCAGACGGTATTGTGATCGATGCGATCATCTACCTTGAAAACAAGGATCGTTCAAGTTTCGGCTCATTCTTCAGAAGTTTTTCAGAAGAGACAGGCAGAAGCGCGGATTCGATCATGGAAAAGATCAAAGAAGTGATCAAGGAAGGTGATGCGACCAGACTGGAAGTCCGCGATACCAACGGAAAGAAAGTTGCCGGCGTCAGCCTCAACGGCGGTGCAGCTATCGGTGCACTCGCGCTGATCTCCAACACAGCTCCGCTTCTCATCATTGCCGGACTTGTCACAAGATACGGCATGAACTACCGTTTCGCGATCGTCCGTTCCGACGGTTCGCAAACCATTCTCTAAGACCAAAGATCCACACACCGCACAGCAGACTCTGTGCGGTCTTTTTGTTATATAATGTTGATATCGATTTTCGGAGGAACGATATGTCATATCCAAAAGTAGAATTGCACTGCCACATGGACGGTGCGATCCCTGAGCGTTTATTCATCAAATACTGCCGTGAAGACGGACTTCTCACACCTGAGATCAGCGACGAAGAATGGATCAAGGATCATGTGATGTCTGACACGATGACCCTGTCAGAATGCATGGGTGAATTTGCTCTGCTGACAGGACTCTTACAGAATGAAGAGCGTCTCGAAGAGCTTTCATGTGAGCTGCTCAAGGATATGTATGAAGCCGGCACGAAACTCGCCGAGATCCGCTTCTCCCCGCAATCCCACGCCAACGACCATATGACGATGGAACAGGCAGTACAGGCCGTCCTGCGCGGAAGGAAGAAAGCACTGGAAGTTCATCCGGATATGGTCTGCGGATTCTTATTGTGCATGATGAATCTCGGACAGGATCTGGGAACCATTGAAAACAACACCAGGACCATCCTCTTAGCCAAGAAATACAAAGATCACGGCGTCGTCGGCATCGATCTTGCCGGCGATGAACTGGCCACACCGATCGAAAACTACGAACCGCAGTTCGATCTGGCAAAGCGCCTTGGCCTTCGCTATACGATCCACGCCGGCGAATCCGGCCCGGCCTCCAATGTTGCTTTTGCCATCAAGCAGAACGGCGGCCGTATCGGACACGGCATCCATTCGATCGAAGACGAAAAAGTCGTCGACGAACTGGTCAGAAACGATGTCCTGCTGGAGATCTCAGTGACCTCCAACTATTTCTCACGCTGCGTTCCTTCTCTTGAAGAACACCCGATCCGCAAACTCTGGGACAAAGGCGTCATGATCAACATCAACACCGATGACCCGGGTCTGATGGGCATCAGTCTGGCTCACGAATATGAAGTCATCGCCAAGCACTTCGGCTTCAACGAGAAAGACTTCATCCTGTCCAACCTCTATTCCGCCCGTGCTTCTTTCTGTCCGGGCAAAGAAAGGATCATCGCCGAGCTGACCAAGGCTCTGCACGATTGTCAATGAACAGCATATTCACGATCCATGCGGTCTTAGTCGACACGCAAAACGGTAACAGGAAGACCCATCTTCTTTTAAAAGGTAACACGATCAGAAACCGCACTGACATCTATCAGCTATCCGATTCTCTGATCGATGAAAACAAAGACATCGATGTGCAGATCAAAGAACTCTTCGGTCTCACGCCAGACTACCAGGTACAGATCCTTTCCGATCTGATCACAAAGCTTACCGATGAACTTGGCGGCATCGACGTCGGCGGAAAACACATCGACGGCAGACAGGCTCTTCAGCTCGTCCACGAGGATCACTTCGATGAAGTCATCGACGCCATCGTCAAAGCCCTCAGCAAGAAGAACCTGATCTTCACGATCCCGGGCCTGCTCAATGCCTTAAAAGATTCTTACAAGACCGATCTTCCGCTGGCGGAAGCCATCAAGACCTTCATCTCGGAGATCCCGGAATTGGGCGACTGGAAGATCGAACTGGTCAAGATCGACGACAAAACACAGATCCACTAGACCGGTATTTCCGGTCTTTTTGTTGAATATAGTATACTGATACCGACGATAAACGGAGAAAGACCATGACAAAGACAAAAATGATCATCGACTGTGATACCGGTGTCGACGACGCCCTGGCGATCACCTACATCCTTGCCGACCCGGACATCGAACTGCTGGGTGTCACGGCGACGTTTGGCAACATCGACGTCGATTCCGCGGCCAGAAACAGCCTTTCGATCCTGGAACTCTTCCATCACGAAGAGATCGGTGTCTATAAAGGTGCTGACCATGCCTATGACAAAGACGCCTATGTCCGAGGCAATAAATCGCCGCTGGTCCACGGATACAACGGCATCGGTGATGTGGATCTGGGCACACCGAAAAATGAAGTGAGAAAACAAAGTGCGGTCGATTTCATACTCGACAGCGCAAGGAAATACAAGGAAGATCTGCATCTGGTCTTCGTCGGACCTCTGACCAACCTGGCCGACTGCATCAAAAAAGATGTCGAAGCACTCAAACTTGTCGGTGACATCACGATCATGGGTGGTGCCCTCACCGTGCAGGGAAACAAATCGGTCTATGCGGAAGCCAATATCGGCTGTGACCCGCAAGCCGCAAAGGAAGTCTTTGCCTCCCCTTTGCGTTTATCGATCATCCCGCTGGATGCCACACTTAAAACACTGTTCAAAGTTTCCGATATCACCCACTTCAGACAGCTCAATGAAGCCGGAAAAGATCTTTACGACATCGCCTATTTCTACTACGTCAATGAGCTCGGCGGAGAAGACGTCGGCGGTGCCATGCACGATCCGCTGGCCGCCTATGCCTCCAAAGATCCTTCGATCATCACCAACTGGTTCTCCTGCAATCTGACGGCAGAGGAGAACGGTCGGACCATCGGTACCTTTGAAGAACTCAACTTAAAAGAAAAGCGGCACAGAGTCGCTCTGGATGTCGATGCGAAGCGCTTCAGCGAAGAATATATCCGTTTGGTCACCGATCTCATCAAACGCTCTTAGGAGCGTTTTTTCATTTGAAAAGGTCCCTTGCGGGATCCTGTTATCTATTCTTATCCAGATAGTATTGTAAGATGCGCACGGCTGCCTGCTGGTCGATGACCTTTTTGCGTTTCTTTCTGGAAACGTTGGCCATGATCAGGAACTCCTGGGAATCTTTGGTGGTGTTCCTTTCATCCTGCAGGACGACCTTGATACCGGATTCCTGTTCGATGATCTCACCGACCTCCCGGCACAGTTTGGCTTTGGGACCTTCGTCATCGTTGAGTAAGAGCGGATAGCCCATGACGATGAGATCCGGCTGTTCTTCTTTCAGGTATTCCAGGATCTTGTCGATCGCTTCGTCGTAGTCATCCGGATGAAAGCGGATCGTCTTTACCGCCTGGGCGATCCGGCCGGTCTCCGACTTGGAGACGCCGCAGGTCACCGAACCCAGGTCGAGTCCGATATATTTCATTCCTCTTCTCCCAAAAGTCCGAAGTGGACTAAGGCATTGCGGATACCGTTATCGTCGATGTCATCGGTGATATAGTCGGCATCTTTCTTCAGTAATTCGGAGCCGTTGCCCATTGCAACACCGGTCCCGGCATACTTCAACATCGTCCTGTCATTCTCTCCGTCGCCAAAGGCCATGGTCTGGCTGCGCAGGATCTGTTCCTTGTCCAGGAACTTCTGGATGCCTGCTGCCTTGCCGCCTGTCTTGGCAATGATGTCGATGCCGGTATCGTTCCAGGAGGTGATCGTACACTTATCCAATAAGCGTTCCAGTTTTTCTCTGGTCGGCGCATCGACGAAGGCCAGACACTGGTAGATCTTTTCGCCATGGTACTCACCGATATCCGGAATGGTGCCATGGGTGGCTTCCTGGGTCTGAATGACGACATCATCGACGTAGTTGATGTAGCGCTTCTCTTCACCGATCAGCACGAACGGGATCCTGCCGGCCTTGAAAATGGAGACTAAGACTTCGACCTCTCCCGGATCGATCTGATTGCCGGCAAACACCTTTTCGTTCTCATCGAGACAGATATTGCCGTTGAGCGTCAGGAAGCCGTCGAAGCGGATGCCCTCCAACGGGAGCTTTTTCATCTCAACGATGTCTCTGCCGGTCGCAACGACGATCTTGATGCCTTTCTTCTGAATCCTGGCGATCGCATCGATCGCGCTCTGCGGGACTTTGCCTGTCTTATGGGAAAGCAGCGTGCCGTCGATATCGAAGAAGATGACTTTGATGTCTTTCGATGTTTCGGTCGCTCTTTCAATGCGGAACATGTCGGTAAAGCCGGTCATGTCAAAGACGTCCATCACATCATCGTTCACGTTGACGATGGAGAAGGCACCGGTATTGGAGATCTTCTTCCTGGCGGCCAGGAAGGCCCTGAGGCCGGAAGAGGAGATGTATTCGGTCTCCTGCAGGTCGATGATCAGGTTGGGATTTTCATCGATCGCTTCCAGCAGAGCTTTTTCAAATTCCGCCGATGTCAGGGCATCGATCCTGCCGAAGGGGCAGATGATCAGGATATCTTCGTATTGGATCTTTTCTATCTTCATAACTTTTCACACTCAATAATTCTTCAGCAGGTTGTTTCTCGTCTCTTCGGCAAATTCATACTGGGTCATGTATTCCCCTTTGAACTTGCGTATCGCCTTTTCGTCACCGTCGAGATATTTGTAATAATCACAGTCTACCATATCCGTGTTGACAGAGATACCGTTTTTGGATTTGGAGAACAGTCCTTCGATCTGGACCTGTTCAAAATCTTTGATCATCTCGGAGATGACCGTACGCTGCAAAGACTTCAAAGACTCCGTCAGTGGCTTGTCACCCCAGAGGTTGCCGATGATCATGTCGTTGGTGCAGGCTGCCCCTTTGCGGTCGATCAGATAGGCGAAGAGTTCCTTGGACTTTGAGCGGTGGAACAGCATCGGCGTATTGCCGACAAAGACTTCGAAGTTGCCGAAGCACTGTACGCGTACCGGCGAAGTCTTGATGGTGTCGCCTTTATAGCGCAGGTGTTCGAGAGACTTGCGGACGTCGTCTTCGTCGACCGGTTTCATCAGATAGCCGCTGGCATACAGCTCAAAGGCATCCGGCATGTATTCCTGATAGCCGGTGATGAAGATGATGTTGATCTCCGGTTTGACTTCCTGCATCATTCTGGCGAGCTCGATGCCGTTGATCTTCGGCATCTCGACATCGACATAAGCGGCTGTCACTTCCTTCTCCCGGATCACTTTCAAGGCTTTTTCCGGATCGGTGGTACCGATGTGTTCGCCTTCGGGATCGATCTTATCGAGGATCCTGAGCATCATATTCACGACGGACCGGCGGTCATCAACTGTCAGTGTTCTCATCAAACAAGCCCTCCCATCACTTTGTTCATAGGCAAGCGTATCGTTGCGATCGCATCCTCATCGCGGATATCGATCTCATAAGTCCCCTCACAGAAATACTTCAGACGTGACTTGATGTTTTCCGTGGCAATACTGCGGTGCTTCTTCTGTCCTTCGGTCACCGACCGTTTTCCTTCGAAGTTGTTCCAGACGGTGATCACGACCTGGTCGTTCTCGCGTCTGGTCTTCAGGATGACTTTGCCTTTCTGCTTCTTGCAGGTAAGGGCACCGTAGTTGATGGCATTCTCCACGACCGGCTGCAGGGTCAGCGTCGGCATGACGAATTCCTTGATCTCCAGTTCGTATTCCATATCGAAGTCCCGGTCGGGATCGAGTTTTTCCATACGCACATATTCCTTGATGAAGCCCAGCTCCTTTTCAAACGGGATCATCTCATTGATCGTCAGGTCCTCCATGTTGTGGCGGAGATAGACCGCGAAGTCACCGATACTGTCGGCTGCCAGCTTCGAATCGGTGTAGCAGAGGTCCTGTATCGTCATCAGCGAATTGAATATGAAATGCGGGGAGATCTGTCCCAGCAGCAGGGAAGCTTTGATGTTTTCGTTCTCGATGGAAGCCTGAACGTTTCTCTCCGTCTGATCCAAAGCTACCAGGATGAACATGAAAAGGCCTGCCAGGACCGTCGAAGCGACTAGGAAATCCAATCCATAGATGAAGGCCTGCACGATGATGCCGATGAACGGCGAGATCAGATAGGCCCAGAAGCCGACGATCTGTTTCTTGGACAGTGAACCGGTGTTATCCAGTATCACCTTCATGTCCATCAGCAGCATGATCCCCGACCACACGAAAGACAGCGGAAACAGAGAAGAACGATGATAGATGTTGTTTTCATCGATCCGGTAGTATAAGCCCGTAAACTGCGATATGAGCAGCGTCAATATATGAATGCACAAAAGGATGTTGAAGATCTTCTTGTGATCTGCGATCTTCTTTTCATCCTTCAGGGTGATATCGACCATGTAGTTGGACACGAAATAGGCCATCAGGGCCGAACACAGGAATTCTCCGAAGTTGCCGATATAGACGATCGCCCGATACGGAGAACCGCGGAATAAGAGCGCCGTCAGGTTGGAAAGGATGTAACAGAGGTGACATACGAAAAGGATGATGAAATACCTCTTCACCAGCGTATTGATACGTGAAGCGATGATCGACGCCAAAAGACCGACCAAAGAGATCGCAGTACCAAAACAGTCGATCGCTACATTCAACATGAACTGTAAATATGTCATATGCCCTCAATATTATTTTATAGGATTTTTCATTCGCCTTGTGTAAAACCACCGTCTTCCTATCAAAAAGATACCCGCTCTTCTCTCAGGCATCTTCTGATGGATGATCCTTTCTTCCCTATAGAAAACGATCCTTAACGGATCGTCTTGTTCATCGTCAGGATGTTGCAGCCATGTTCACGCCGGTACGTGCAGAAATCCGTAGACTTCTTGATCATAAAGATGCCCAAGCCTCCGATCTTCCTGTCTTTTGCCGAAGCGGTGATATCCGGATCCTCGTTGGCCAGCGGATCGAACGCCATGCCCTGATCCTTCAGTGTGATCGACACCTGATCGCCTTCAAACGAAAGACCGACCCAGGCCTTGCCCTGCGGCATATTCTCATAGGCATAATGTGCCACATTGACGAACGCTTCTTCCAGTGCCAGAGATAATGCCATCACCTGTTTGGGCCCGGCATCATGACGTTCCAGTTCTTCCTCAAGAAACGCCAGGACTTCCGGAAGGCACTTATCGTCTGCCTCGAATTCTCTTTCAATGAAACAGGCCTTTTGTGGATCGGTGTTGATATTTCCCATTGCCTGTGTCATAGCTTAGTCTTTTTCGATCGTCAGTATCTGTGTGAAACCGGTCATGGAGAGGACTTCCATGATCTCATCGTTGACATTGCGAAGGATCATCTCGCCCTTGCCCATCATACCCTTCTGTGCATTCAGGAATACACGGAGGCCGGCGGAAGAGACATACTCCAGCGTCTTGAGATCGAGCACGAGCTTCTCGACATCTACCGGGACTTCCTTCAGAGCTTCTTCCAGCTGCGGAGAAGTCAGAGTATCCAGACGTCCCGTCAGTTCGATCGTGCATGTTTTATCTTCTAAGATCTTGTTGATTTCCATAATTTGATCCTCCTTGTTTCATTATTGCGCATAACAGAATCTATCTCTATTATAGAGTATTTTGTCGTTCAGTTGCCAACCTCAATGCATCGCTTTTCCGTTCCATCTGTCTTCTTCATCCTGTGATAAGATTTAGATAGAATCATGGATCTGATATTTCTTACCTACACGATCATCAAGATGATCGTCTATCCAAGACCCCTTGCCGCAGCGATCATCATCGTCGCCGTCCTTCTTTTAGGCATGGAATTCTACGGTCTTTACCTGATCTTCAAAAAAGCCGGGAAAAAGCCTTATTGGGCCTTCATCCCGCTCTATAATATCTCAAAACTCTATGAACTCTGCTGGCAAAGGAAACATGCCTATGTCTATCTGATCTTTGCGCTGCTTTCTGCTATGATCGGCTTCACGAAAGGACGGATCATGGAAGATCCTCTGCGCGGATGCTTCGCGATCTTGTTTTTCATAATCGCCTACGCCTGCCATTTCTTCATGAAACTGAAGCTTGGCCGAAGCTTTGGCTGCGATACCTATCTGACCTACGGTCTGATATTCATGGAAGCGGTCTTCTTCTTTGTTTTAGGAAGAAACAAAAACAGCTATCTTGGACCTTGTCTGAGCGATACCGCCATCAGTTTACGCAGGCCGAAACTCAGCGGCACACAGAAAGCCAGACGCAGTTACATGATCATGTTGTACCGCAGAAGAAGTATCATCGCTCTGATCGCCGGCATATTAGTCGTCTATCTCAATTTCCGGGCCATCGTCGACGGCCTGGTGAACCAGTACATCGTAAAAGCGGATGACCAGTACTACGCCTTCTTAAATTACTTCACGGTCAACTCCGCGCTGTTATCTTCCTTAGGTGCTGCCTTCATGATCCCCTATGCCATCGAAGGCATCCGCAAGAAACGCTTCGTCCTGCCGAAGTGGGTCACCCTCTTCCAATATGCCGGTGCCTGCTGCACCAGCGTGACGATGATCTTCGCCTTCACGTTCATCTACTTCTCTTCGGGACCGGAAACAGCTTTCGGCGGACCGAATTTCTGGATGCATGTGGTGTGTCCGATCTTATCGCTGACTCTGTTTTTCTCGGTCGAGATCGACCGTACGCTCAGCGTCAAAGATTCTCTGATCGGCATGGCACCGTTCTTCATCTACTCACTCCTATATCTGTACAATGCGATCCTGTTAGGGGCGGAACTTGGCGGCTGGCGTGACTTCTACAAGTTCACCGACTTCATCCCGGCGACCTTCTCTCTTCCGATGGTCTTCCTGTTTGCCTTTGCGATCACCAATTCGATACGTCTGTTATACAATCGCTTCTCCAGGATGCGTTCGAAAGCCTTCATCTCTTCTCTGGGCGATATCTCTGAGATCGAGATCAACATCGAGATCTACGGCCTGGGAAGATACAATGGCGAAAAGATGGACCTCTTCGATATGGGCATACCGTTAGATATCTTCTATATGTTACATGACAGCTATGGCGTCGATGTCGATAAACTGACGGCCATCTACAACCGCGGCATGATGGACGGCATCAAGGACAGAAAAGAATTCATCAACCGTTACATCATGTGGATCTCCGACCTCATCGGATATCCTGCCCAATCAGAAAACAAGTGATGTCGTCAGACACCACTTTTATTTCTTCAGATTTCCTTTTCGTATGTGTTCCTGTAAGATCTGATCGGTCACCTCAAACAGTTTCTTTGAACCGAGAGCCGTCTTGTTCTGCCGGCCATAGACGGCAGAAGCTGAGACATCATGTTCCCTCCAGTCGCCGCCTTCATTGGCGTTGTTCAATATCAGAGGCTGCAGGTTGTCCATCGCATGGGCGAACTTGGACTCCATCGTCTCATACTCTTCAAATTCATCAAAGAGTGCGATGAGCTCTTCTTTCTGATCTTGAGGCAGCAGAGAAAAGATCCTTTCCTTTGCCTTATCTTCCCTTTCTTTCTGACTCTTGAGCCCTTCCGCATCATAGGCATAGGTATCCCCGGCATCGATCTCCACGATATCATGGATCAGACACATCAGCATCACTCTTCCGATATCGACTTCTTCATTGGCATATTCTCTTAAGAGGTAAGCCATGATCGCCATATGCCAGGCATGTTCGGCATCATTCTCATTCCTTCCGTGTCCCGATAAGTGGGTCTGACGGAAGATGTTTTTCTCCTTATCGATCTCTAAGGCAAAATCCAATTGTTTCTTCAGACGCTCGTCCATTTCTTTTCTCCCTTTATTCAAAAACTTCAGTTTCTGTTTTTCTTATCGATGGTGATCGATTCGTTGAGCGAAGTATCAAAGAAGCGGTAATCCGCTCTTCCGCCGTTGATGTCGATCCTGTCTTTCAGGGTCTTGGATAGAAAGACATAACGGAAGACATCATCGATGCTTTTTCCTTTGACTTCCTTTTTCTTCATGAAACCGGAAGCCATGCATTTGGGGTAGTCATCGGTGTTGTAGAACAAAGAAACGGCACACTTGTTGCTGCTGAGGATATCCGAGATATCCTTCAACAAGACATAGACATCCTCTTCATATTCCGGGATGTAGGTCTCAAAGGTCCCCGCAAAATATAAGGCATATTTGCCGTTATCGTATTCGATGAAAAGAGAATCTTCTTCGTTCCCCGTCTCATTGACCACTTCGATCGAATACCCGTCTTTTTTCAGATACTCAAATTCCTTTTCGTCTCCATGGTGGATGACATATCTTCTCTCTTCGATCTCTTCCAGGATCTTCTCATAAATATCCATAGATCTCTCCTTTTCCATCATTCATTGTATTGCATGATCATCCGATCTTAGTTCATTTCTTTTTTTCGCAGTTGTCAGGAACATGATGAAGGCACCAAGAATGCCCACGCCAAGAGCCACGAACAGGGTGTTTGTGACAGACAGGCGATCAAACAGAAGCCCTCCGATCAGGCTTGCCAGCATGCCGCCCAGTGTCGTCGTGGTGAAGGCGATGCTTTGAGCCTTGGCAGAATCTTCAAAACCGATATTCTCTTTCGCATAAGCGACGATCGCCGACATGTATAAAGCGTAAGACGGGGACTGCAATAAGAAGGCTGCCGTCAGCTGCAGAGTACTTGACGCCAGCAGGAATCCCAGCGTCTTGAGTACGAAGCAGATCGCACAGATGCGAAGCGCCAGGTAATGCCTTCCATCCTTGAAGTTTCTGGCATATAAGAACATGACCGGTATCTCCACAAGACCCTTGAAAGCCGTGATGTATCCCATATCCGCCATACCGCCGCCGACCCGTTTCACCAGATTGATCAGGAAGCTGCAGGCGATACTGTGTCCGAAAAAGACCAGAGCGACGCCTGACATCAATATCGTATAGGAAGGATAGTCTTTCAGAAAAGAACCAAGTACTTTATTGCGTTCGCCAAACGGTGAAGCTTTCTTATCCTCTTGCACAAAACATGTAAAACTTCGAAAAGCGATATACTGTATCAGACCGATCAGAAGGCCGAGATATGGCAGCACACGATAGGAGACTTTCTCCATCGCTCTGCCCAATATCACGGAGATCGCCACATACGCCAGTGAACCGATCCCGCGGGTAAAGCCGTAATCCATCGTATGGCCGGCGTGATCGGCATCGCATCAAAACTTTCATGAATGATCGACAGCACATCCCTGTACCCGGCGATCTCTTGTTCGCTTCGGTTCTTCGGAGTGGTCTTTTCTTCGACAAGCTGGCGGATCCTTGTATCGGTCGTTAAGATCCCTTCGATCTCATTAGATGCCTTGGTACTCTAGACCTTTGCGACTTCAACGAGCTTTTCAAGCTCTTCCGGTCTCTGTTTCAGATACAATTCCTGCTTGCCTGCTTCTTTATAGATCGCCGCAATGAGCCCGAGTATTTCGGAATCCCATCCGGTTTCTTTAATGATCCTGTAGATGAACTCCCGCATTTCCTTATCTCCTTATATATTCCCATATTTAATTTAAAGGAATATTCAATCATTTAAGGGAATATTCCCTCATTATCTTTGATTTTTTAAGGGAATAATTATCGCATACGAGCTTATTGTCCGTTTTCTTTTCGTCATCTTTTTTACACTCTTTTTTCTGATCGAGTGTTTGGCTCTGTTTCGACTGAACATCTGACGTTCTGCGAAAGAGGCAGACCTTCTTCACCAGATAAAAGGAATGAGCCGATATTTCACTTTCTCCATATATTCTGCATATCCCGGCAGACCGTCTGCCAGGACCTTCTCTTCATTCCGTATCCGTTTAACGATGATTGGGATATAGAAAAGCATGCATAGGAAACAGATGAGTGAACCCAATACCAGGGGCATGGAAAGAAACAGCAGAACTGTCGCCATATACATCGGATGACGGACGATCCCGTAAAGGCCGGTATCGATCACTTTCTGATCCTCCTGTACTTCCACGGTCCTGGAAAGATAGGTGTTCTCCCGCAGGACCTCCGCATAAATCACATAGGCTGCAAGAAAAAAGATCGCAGCGATCACGCTTACCGGAAACGGAAGCATGAGAAGATCATATCGGAAGCTGAGTCCTGCCGAAATGAAAGCTGCCAGAAACATCATCCCGCTGAACAGTATTACCTGACGCTGCTCGGATTCCTTTTCCCTGGCACTCAGACGTTTCTTTAAAAGCTCCGGATTCTTTTTCATCATGACAAGTCCGGCAATAAACATCGGAACAAACAGGACCCCGATCAGAAGCCATCCCTGCGGATAGTCCCAGGTCCCCGCAGGAACAAACAGCAGACCGCCGACCAGAAACAAGCCTGCCAGAAATCTTGTGATCGCCTTCGTAAAAAGCTTATCGTCTTTCATTACGCCTCCTCAATAGAATCGACAAAGTCCCGGATGATCCGATTCACTTCTTCCGGTCTGTCTGTATTGCAGTTATGTCCGCCGTCTTTGATCCAGAAGATCTCAAGACCTTCTTTTTCTGCCCATCGGCGATTGTAGCTTTTCGCAGATCCCTTCTTTTTCCAGGATCGCATGCAGCCATTCCACCTCATCCATCAGTGAAAAAGCCAGCCGGAAGTCACGGGATGAGGCGTGTCCCGGTGCACCCCACACCAACAGATCGTATTGCTTATCGAAGGCTTTGATCTGCCTGTCAAACAGATGATGGTCTGCCGTAAGTCCCGGCAGAAAAACGAGGGTCTTGCCTGGCGAAACGACATCGTTCCTCCAGTAATGGATGGTACCAAGAGGTGCTTAAAATGTCTTTTCTTTCATTGTGCGTCTCGGTTCTCTTTTCTCAGATATGCCTTCTTCCAGAATCCCAACAGCTTTCTGAAATCCTTCTCCATCGCATCGACATTCATATGCCCGCGCTGTATATATTCCCACAGACATCCTTCAGATGCCCAATACATCTCCTTGTACATCATCTGCAGATCGATGCCTTCGATGAAATCCTTCGGATCCAGTTTCTGAAGCTTCTTTTCGGCATGAATCTTCAGATACTGCCCCATGCTTCTTTGAATATCACCGCTGACCTCGGGATCTTTTTCATAAAAAGCTCTTACGGCAAACACGCCGATATCAGGGTATTGACGCATCAGCCTGAGCTTTGCCTTCATGCCGTGGTCCATGCTGGAAAAAAGATCTCTCTGTTCATAGGCACCGCTTCTGGTCATTTCCTCGACTGTGATAGAGCAGCAGGTATCCCAAAGGAAGAGATAGAGTTCTTTCTTGTTATAAAAATAATGAAAAAGCAGTGCCTTACTGATACCGGCAGCATCGGCGATCTCGCTCATCGGGCTCTTCTTATAACTGTTTTGCGAAAACACATGAAAGCCTGCATTCAGGATCGCGGATCGTTTCTCTTGACTCAGAGAATAAAACTTAGGATTCATCGCAGCCCTCCGTTAACCGCATCGGTCAGCCCCATCATAAGACCGTTGACCGATTTTGAGAAGACCCCATATAAAAATGCCTTTAAACTTTTCAGTTCAAAGACACTTTCTGTTCATTCTTTTATATAACTTTAAAGCAATGACGACGATCACTGCAGTCCAGAATGCAGTCCAGATCTCTGCCATCAGCAGCGAGACCACACCTCTCTGGTACAGCCCGGCGAAGATATCCACCAGTATGTGCGCAAGGATCGCCGGAAGCAGACAGTTCTTTTTTTCATTTACGACACCATAGTATACGATGACAGTAAACCCGATATGCACAAACATCGCCAGCAGACGTTCGATGACATTAAGCGCCATCATGGCATAGTCGAAGGATGCTGCCGCCTGTACGGAAGCAAGGGCAGCAGCCGCGTTTTCTTCCGTGATATTCAATGTTTCAATTGCGCTTTCCACGCTTCCCTTAGAAAACAGCACCGCAATGACAAGATACGTGATCATGGCCGGCAATAAGACAGTCAGTATCTCGATCCCGCCGTGGCCTATCCCATAGAATACTGCGTTTTCCCTTGTGCGGTCTTTTTTCAAGATGTATTTCAGGATGATATATCGTCCGCATTCTTCAAAGACCCCGGCCATGATAGCCCCATAAAGGACGTAAGCTGCTGTATTAGCGTTGATGAAACGGGAAACGGGGTTATCCGCAATGATACAGAAATAATGCACCCCAAGCTCCAGCACGCGGGCAGAAACGATGAAGCCGACAGCGCCGGCAATAAACCAGCGGATGCTCGTGCACTGCGTATGTTTCTTTCGCCAGTAAACGAAGAAAATAACAGGGATCACGATCATCATAACGGCAGTGATGATCAGCGATGGAATGCTGCTGTTGCTGACTGTGATATCCTCAAATGCTTTCATTTATCCTCACCCCCTGTATTTTCACGCATAAACTTTGATCCTTTCAGCCTATCGTCTCCTGACGGGCTGACAGTTTCAGAAATCTTGTTTCATTCATCTGTTCGTTTGTCAGATATTCTCCGTTGTAAAACATCGCATAGGTAGTAATCGGTGTAGGGACATTCTGTGCCTGTTCTTTACTTTCGATATGAATTGCCTTGAACGGGATATCATGTTCCTTTGCGGTCTGTTCAAGAACCGGCACATACTTTGCGTTGAACGGACACTGACTCGTATAGTAAAGAACGTAACCTGCTTCATCGATATGGGGATGTCTGGCACATTCTTTGAATCCCGGCTTTTCGGCATCAGACATTAACGGCAGATACCAGAGCTGTATCCCGTTATCCGCCTCATCACAGACAGAAAAGCCCTTATATGCCAGAAACTTCGGATCGGCAAGAAACGGCTTTTTCTTTGCTGAACTCAGAATGCAAAGTCCCTTTTTCCCTTTTTCCTTACAATCATCGATACAGGCATTCAGAAGATCATTTGAATATCCGTGTCCCTTGAACGAACCGGACACCCATAAACAATCGATATACATATACCCTTGCGCATCTATCGGATTCCATGCATTCTCTGCAGGAATGTACTCTATAAAGCATTTGCCTCGTTCCACGCTTTTCAGAAACACAAGCCCATCGTCGAACCGATCTGCGAGCCAAGCTTTTTTTGATGAAACCTGTATATCCTTGTTATTGGAGATGGCGCAGCAGATATGCTCTTTTCCCAGATTCTCTTTTGTTACTTTGATAAATTCCATTTGATAACCTCCGCAAACATCGATTTATCGACATCCCGAAAAACGGGAATTTGTCTTATTTTTTTGCACTGGATATGGAACTGACCATCTTTCTTCTGAAAGTATTCTATGCTGAACCCTTCCTGTTCCAATATGTGAATGATGGAATCTGATGATTGTGTATCCTTTTTTACGATTCCATAGTCTGCGTGAATCGTATTGTTGTCAGTCTTGATATCCAGATCAACAATAAATGGTTCAGGATAAGCAGAACTAATGTCACAATCCCAAATGCTCATCAATTTGCCTGCTTTAAGGACACGTGCTGCCTCGCAGATCGATTTACGCTGGACTTCTTCTGTCATGTACATCAGAGTATAGAAAAAGGTTACATTGTCAAACGAGTCATCCGGAAACAACAATTCAGTTGCATCCATAAGCTGCTTTGCACAACTGTCCGGAGCTTCGTCCAACTCTTCTTGCCGATTGTCAATCGCGGTAACTCTGTCTTTGTAAATCTGTCC
>JAZQIF010000087.1:0-2937 GCA_045540935.1 Erysipelotrichaceae bacterium
GCCGAAGCTATCAATCCGGCACTCTTGCTGGACAATGAAGAATTCGGTTACTGCACCGAGTTCATCATCCGTCTGGATGAAAACATCGTAAAGAAGTCGGATCGTAGCCATGTCGTTCTGTGAGCCAAGGAGTTGGAGAGATATTTTGTCTTCCTAAGACCGCTTGGCCTCCGACTTGAAGAAGCCGAAGCTATCAATCCGGCACTCTTGCTGGACAATGAAGAATTCGGTTACTGCACCGAGTTCATCATCCGTCTGGATGAAAACATCGTAAAGACTTTCGATGAAAAAGTATTGAAGAAGAAACTCAATGATATGGGTGGCGAATCCCTGGTCGTCGTCAAAGACGAAGACCTCGTCAAAGTCCATGTCCATACTCTGAAACCGGGCGATGCCCTCAATATCGGACAGCGTTATGGCGAATTCGTCAAATTGAAGATCGAAAACATGCAGGAACAGCATTCCACGATCATCGCATCAGCCGGCACGGAACCGAAGAAGAAAGAAGAACCGAAGAAAGCCAAAGAACCGCAGAAGTACGGTATCGTGGCTGTCGCAGCCGGAGAAGGCGTGACACAGCTCTTCTATGATCTTGGAACCGATGTCGTCGTATCGGGCGGTCAGACGATGAATCCTTCTACGGAAGATTTTGTCAAAGTCTGCAACGAACTCGACAATTGCGAAAACATCTTCATCTTCCCGAACAACTCCAATATCATCCTGGCAGCCAAACAGACTCAATCCGTATTGTCTGACAGAAATATCTATGTCATCGAGACCAAATCGGTACAGGCCGGTTTATCAGCAGTCGGTATGTTCAACAAGCAGGGCGAGATCGAAGATGTCATCAATGACCTCAACGATGTCATTTCCAATGTCGATGCCTCTTCCGTCACATATGCGATCAAGGACACGGTCTTTGAAGGCGTAGAAGTCAAAGAGGGTGATTACATCGCGATCGCCGGCAAGAGCATCGTCTCTTCCGGAAAGGAAAGAAAGAAAGTCGTCTTCGAACTGCTCGACAAGCTGTTTGAAAACGACGAGAAAGAGCTCATCACCATCATCGTCGGCGACGATAAGGATGATGAGGAAGTCTCCGAGATCGAAGAATACATTGGCGAACATTCCGATCTGGAATGCGAAGTCATCGACGGCGGTCAGCCGGTATATTCCTACTTGATAGGACTTGAATAAACAGGTGTTCACCTGTTTTTCAGTTGGAGAAGTTTATGGATATCGATTTGGATAAGATAAAGATAGAAACAGACTTGCCGATCCTTGCCAGGATCAAAGACGATCTATATCCTTATAACGGTTATGATCATATCCGTCAGACGGCAAGAGCACTGGCGGAGAATGAAGAGGGGAAGTTTGGTTTCCTGCATATCGTAGGAGAAGATCTGTTTGGCGTAAGAGATCATCTGGAGACATGCGGTGGCGGCATCGAAGAAAACGAAGGCATACTCGATGCACTGGAGCGGGAGATCGAAGAAGAAATGGGCTGTTCCATCAAAGCTTATGAGATCGTCGGTTGTATTCTGGACGCCTACAATCTGATCGGCCGCATCACCTTATCGAGTTTCGTACATGTTCTGCTCGATACAAAGAATAAGACAAAGATGCATCGCACACTTGAGGAAGAGATACTGATCAATGAGATCGTCTGGCTCGATCCCAAGGAAGCTTTGTATAAGCTTGAACATGACGTCCATTCCAATGTCGATAAGATCGTACAGCGAAGAGATGCGATCGCATTGCGTTATTATCTGGAGTCCAAACATCTCATATAAATGATTGAATATAGTATCAAGGCATAGCTGAACGCTATGTCTTTTTTTCATAAGAAAACCGCAGATCACTATGGATCTGCGGTCATAAGCTTTCAGATTAAGCAGCTTTGTTTTCTGCTTCTTTGATCTTGGCGAGTTCTTCTTCCTCAAGAACACGGTAGGCGACTTTGCCGACTAAGGTCTTAGGCATGGAATCTCTGAACTCGATGTCGTATGGCATCTCGTATTTAGCAAGATGCAGACGGCAATGGGCGAGAAGCTTTTCTTTTTCTTCATCAGTTGCTTCAACACCCGGAACCAGAGTGACAAAGGCTTTGACTTTGTGCATCTTATATGGATCTGGGACACCGATGCAGCAGGACATCAATACATCTTCGTGAGAATCGATGATGTTTTCCAGCTGTGCCGGATAGATGTTGTAACCGGAGGAGATGATCATCCTCTTGGAACGGCCCTTGAAGTAGATGAAACCTTCATTGTCCATATAGCCCAAGTCGCCGGTATGGACCCAGGTCCTGCCGTCGAAGTCGGATTTGATCAGAGTGGAAGCGGTCTCTTCCGGATTGTTCCAGTAATACTGCATGTTGGTCGGACCGGAGATGACGATCTCGCCTTCAGTTCCGTAAGGAAGCTCTTCATCCGTGCCCGGTGTGACGATCTTCATGTAAGTATCAGGGAACGGGATACCGATGGATCCTTCTTTGTACATCGTCGGCGGAGTAAGGCAGCAGGCAGTGACGGTTTCCGTCGTACCGAAGCCTTCTCTGACCTGGATGGTCGCATGATGGTCGTAGAGGAACTTGTCGAGTTTCTTCTTCAATTCGATGGATAAGGAATCACCGCCTGAGAAGCATCCCTTGAGATAGGAGAGGTCTTTGCCTTCCATCTGTGGGATACGAAGAAGCGCTTCAAATAATGTCGGAACACCGGCGATGAAGTTACACTTGTTCTTCAGGATCGCCTTGGCGTAGGACTTTGGTGTGAAACGCGGAAGCAGGATGATCCTGCCGGCCTGTGACAGCATGGAGTGAACGCAGACACCCAGACCAAATCCATGGAACAAAGGCATTGCCGCCAGCATCCTGTCACCCGGACGGAACATCTGGTTGGTCGCAACGATCTGCTGACCGAGGTTATTGAAGTTGGA
>JAZQIF010000088.1:0-17297 GCA_045540935.1 Erysipelotrichaceae bacterium
TCATAGTGAATATCATTCCGTAATTGTCGGAAGCTGCGAAATTTCTGAAGGTAACATCGCGCAATTCGATGATGGTCTTACTGTCAAAACTGCCGAAGATCTCGATCACTGGTTCAATGGTCATGTGGTTGTGAAAGAGCCTCAGACCCGTGATTCTCATTAATTCCTGACCAACTGTCATTTTCCCAACAGCGGCATCGCCAATGATAAAAACCAGTTTCATAAAGCACCTCCATAAACCTCGATTTATCAAACTCTTTTTTCTTCAACCTAATTATAGCTAGTTATGGCAAAAAATTAATTAACGTCTCTACAAGCTGAAATTTATCTTTTTAATCTGAATACATCTAGATCATCAACACTTCCTTCATAATGAAATCCAAATTTGTTTGCTATATGCTTGCAAGTCTTTTGCTTTGGTGAGCATTCTATCACAGCATCCTTCTTTGCAGTAAATGCTTTTTCTATGAGCATCTTCGTTAATTCGGAAGCATATCCCTGATTCCAGTATTCTGGATATAGTAACCAGCCAATCTCTACACTATCTTTGTCATAATCATGATATATAACATACCCTATAAAGGAATCTTTATCTTCTACTGCATAAATCAAAGGAGGTTCACATAATCCAGCACTACTTAAAAACTCTTCTGCTTTTTCTCTAGAATAAGGCACTTCAATATATTTCATAACTTGAGCGTTTGATATCAGTTTGAATAACGGCTCAATATCTTCTGAAATCATTCTTCTTATATTCATCTGTTTAGCAAACTCCAATTTATCGAGCTATTTCGTATTCCCGATCTGATCGCAGTAAACCGTCAAAAGTGATAATAGCATCATTTCAAAAGACTTATCTCTTTTCTTTGCTGTAATGGAACCGACAGGAAAGAATGACCACATCATTACCATCAACTTTATAAACCAGTCTGTTAGTGTCGTCTATCCTTCTTGACCACCATCCTCTCAGATCTCCTTTAAGAGGTTCTGGCTTACCGATCCCGTTATTCATTCCGTTTCGATCGATGTCTTTTATCAGGTCATCGATCCTGTTTAATGTCTTTTTATTTTCTTTCTGCCAACAGATATAATCAGACCAGCCATTGGGCGTAAAGAGTTTATTCATCGATAAGCTCATGCCTTTCCAGTTTTCCTGATTCGTATTGAGCTTTAGATTCCATCAGCCAGTCATAATTTGCTTTTTCGCCCATCAGATATATGTTTTCAAGCATGTTGTTATACGTTTCTTCCGACAGTACGACTACATTTTTATTTCCTTTTCTGGTAATAAACAGAGTTTCAAAATCCTCCGTTACTTTATCAAGATATTTTTTCATGTTATCTCTTAACTGAGAATAATTCAAAGCGATCATATCATCACCTCCAATACGATTATAACGTACAATATATTGTACGTCAATGTTGATTATGATACTGATCGATTTCGTAGAATGATTTATCCGATGCATTGACATTACAGCTGTTTTTCTTCATCAATAAAACAACATCTCGAATCAAATGTTTTAATAATTGAAGCAAAAACATCCGGCAGTGATCACATCCGTTATGATGCTTTCAAATAATGGTTGATTTTTTAATATGGCTTTTAATCTGTTGATTCTGGTTTTGTGTTATGAGTGACTCAAAAATTTTTGCAAGATTTCTACAAGATCGCCTTCACGAAAATGAACGGATCGCTTCCGGAATAAACAGAATTCAAAAAACCGAAAGATCTCAAAATTAATAAAAAAGCCTTTAAAATGAAGACTTTGAAGAAAATATGAAAATATACAGTTTTTTTATGACGATTTTTGAAGCTTCCAGAGGACTCTTCCTTCATCCGCAGCCAGTAGACACTACAAGCCTGAGATGTTCAGGCTTTTTGTTCATATCAAGTTTTATTTAGTTTTAAGATCCTGATGAACCGGAATCTATCGGGCAGCGATCTGTTCCAGAAACGTCTTGGCTTCTTCAGCACCTTTACATTCTCTGAAACTCTTGGAGACTTTTTCAGCCTCCGCCTTAAAGTGCGGATCGCTGAAGATTTTGTTCAGCGTCTCGAGGACATCCGTACCCGAGATCGATCTGAGTCTGACACCGGCTCTTAGTTCCTCGACTCTCTTGGCAACGGCACCCTGCTCAGGCGTCTGCGGAAAAAGAACAAGCGGAACGCCGAAATACAGGCCTTCCGAAGCGGAATTCATTCCGCAATGTGTGATAAACGCATCGGCTATGGAAAGCACCGCCATCTGATCGACTGATTCATATACCTGTATGTTCTCAGGCAGATCCTCAAAACGGTCGGTATTGGTCCCCATTGAAATGATCACCTGCCAGCCGGTCGGCTCAAGAGCGCTTATGCAGTTGCGATAAAACTCCCGATCCTGATTCACCGTCCCCATAGAGATATAGACAGTCTTGTCGGCGGTCTTTTCAACAGGTTCAGTGATCGGCCGTATGGATGGGCCGATGAAATGATATCTATCCGAGAATGTATCTGCGCACGGCTGAAAGTATTTGGAAGTATATACGATAGTATTCGTCTCGTTGTCGTTCTGAACGATATCGAGCAGGCTCTTTACCGGATAACCCTTCTCACGCAGACGCTTCAGCTGTTTGTTTATGCGCGGCAAAGCCAGAAGCATCCGGACTATGTCCCACACGCTCTCCTGCATATATTTTGCTGAATATTTGTTAAAGGCAAAAGTCGTGGTTGACGAAACATATGGCAAGCCATGCTTCATGGCTGCAAGTTTTCCCCAGAATGCAACAGAATCGGACACGACTGCATCGGGCTTGATCTCACCCAGAACACGCGTAGTCATGTCATCAAGCGCAAGCGTTGATGAGACGAGAAGTTCTGTTGCGTACACTTTGTCCTTGCCGACACGATCGGCGTTTCCCTTATCTTCCATCTCAAAATCGTATCCGTCGCAGCCTACAAAAGTCGCACCGGCTTCTTCGATTTTCTCTCTGAACTCCTCAAAAGAAAAATACCAGACCTCATGTCCGGATCCTGTAAGAGCTTTTACCAGCCCAAGCGTTGGATTGGTGTGTCCATGTGCAGGGATACAAAACCAGGCGATCTTCATTTGTGTTCACCATCATCCTTATGATCAAACGTCAGGGAAAACAACTCCGAAAAAGCACCTTTATTAGGGATGGCCAATCCTCTTTCCTCATCGCCCAGAATAAGCAGCGTATCTCCCGGCTTTATATTAAAAACATCCCTTGCCTGCTTGGGGATCACGATCTGTCCTTTCTCCCCGACTGTAGCAGTCCATGCGTACTTTCCGTTTGTCGAAACCATAATTCTGTCCCTCCAATTAGTATGATTTGTATAACTAATCATACTTTTAAAAAGACTGTATTGTCAATCTTCGCCTTTGAAAAACATCATCCTGCAGGCCGATATATTATTCGATCAGCCGAAAGAAAAGGCAGACGTTCAGGTCTGCCGCATCTTTGATAACAGTTACATATTTCACATTTGATGAATCGATCCTCAGACAGGATCAACGCGTGAAAATATATTTTTGGAAAAGCGATTTTATATATGAAATCAATGATTATCCTATTTTCACAAATCCATATCCATTTCCCGGGTTGATCTGTTCCCAGGCTTCTTCGTACATGCTTATAAGTTCTTCAAGGTCCTTTTCCGATCCGTCTGTCGAATACAGAAGCGGATTATCGTGATATTGTCTGCGCAGCTCTTGTTTCAGCTCTTCGAGCGTAGATCCGCTGCGCTTAAAAACGCTTACGGCCCACTCGATCGAATCCAATGTTTCTTCGCTCACAGCAGCGCCGCTGATCTTTTCCAGAGCAGCATCATCCAATACCTTCATATTCTTGATCATCTTTTGATCCTTCTCACTATTTCTATACACTCAAAACCGATCGATCTTTCTGATCAGCGTACAAAAAACGAAACCGTTTTTATACACCGTCTTTCAAGAAAACCGGGATATCTTCAGTATCGTGGATGAAATCCTACATATGGATGATCAGCCTTGCTTCCCCATCCAGTTTTATGCTTTCGTGATCTTTGAAGTATTCTTCCAATACATTCGGCGCTTTGGTGGCAACTTCGATTGGCTTTCCGTTCTTTTCGATCTCTGCCTGCGGAAGGTCAAGGAAATCCCCGATATTATCAAAGAAGAACTCCTGCATGACGACAGTGAACACATCATCATCTGTCGCTTCTTTTCCGTTCATCTTAAGTGAGATGATCGAATGATTCTTACGATCGAATTCGCAGCAGAATCCTTTTGAAAACTGAAACCATTCATTATGTTCGCTGTCAATGAACGATTCTTCGCGCAGCATATATGTCACGATATGCCTCAGCTGTTTGCCGGTAAGTCTGAAGCCCATCACCGGCTGTGCGAAAGGGAAAGCTTCCATGAAGTCCCTGACTGTGACCTCCGATAATGATGTCCACTCCGAACGCAGGATCAAGTGTTGCGGCGAGCTTCTCATCCTCTTCGATACCGATATGAGAAAGCAGAACTGTCAGATCGATGTCTTGTGATCGGTATGCATCGCAGATCTTGCCGACTTCATTTACTGCGTCATGGATATCGATCAAAGTACCGACCACGCCCTCACTCTTTGTATTCTTCAACACTTCCTCTGTCAGTATCCCGATGAATAAAACACGCATTCCATCGATCTCTTTTATGTAATGCGAATTAAAAAGACGTTTGCCTATGAACTTGATATACATATTGGCGTTAACGATCGGAAAGGAAGCGCATTTCTCGATGAACAGCATGTGGGTCAGGCCATAATCCGCTTCATGATTGCCTATCGTCACAACATCCGGTGCAAGCAGATTCATGCTCTCGATCGTCGAAAGTCCCTGAAACTCGCTGTCGATCAGCGATCCGCGGAACATATCGCCGGAGCTGGAATAGATAACATTCTTCTCCTCATTGCGCACCTTATTGATATAACCGGACAACAGGGAGACCACGCCAATGAGCTTTTCGTCGATCTCCTCTGCAAGAAAATCCCCATGAAGGTCATTCGAATGTAAAAGTGTCAGCTTTTTTTAAATTCTTCGTATCATAATCTCCCTATTTCATAAAAGATGCTGTAGATCAAGCATCTTTTTCGTATTTGACAATTTTTCTGCTTTCGATCATTCCTGCAATAATCATGATCACCGCGATCGTAAACGACAGCACCGCCAGCCAGTGAGGCAATCCACAGACCAGACGATCGATACCGATCGTTCCTGCGGCAAGGGCGATCCCTATAATAATCAAAATGTTCATCGTTTTCTATCCCTGGCCTTGCCAAGCAGTCTGAGCTTGAACTCCCTGATTTTTGCAGCATACCGGCTTGTAAAGATCACTCCCAGGATGATCATACCGAACGCAACGCCGAGTCCAAAACTCCCGATCCATTCATAAGGCGCAGCTGAATCCAGCCCCAGCAATTCGATCACAAGGAATGCGATGAACCCGATCAGACCGGCAATAAACAGCCAGTGCATTCTTCGCATAAGTCTCGATTTTTCCTCATTGCCGTATTCCGCGACCTGCAATACGGTTTCCTTCAGTTCTTCATTCATTCGCTCACTTTTCCTTTCTCCGCTTAAGATCTCACGAAGGTCGGCCGAATAGAGATCAGACAGTTCGATCAGAATATCCATATCAGGCATATTGCTGCCGGTCTCCCAGCGGGAAACTGTCCTGCGGGCTACACCCATCGATTCAGCAAGCTGTTCCTGGGTCAGTCCTTTCTGTTTGCGAAGCTCCTGAAGAAATTTTCCGATTTTGATGAGATCCATTTGTCGACCTCCTTTCTGATTCCAGCATAGTCCGCTTGCATCTGTGAATACAGGACATAAAGTGAGCAAAAGCCCTGTTTTCAGCAATGAGACACACCGTGTCTCTCAAACAGACCCCGATCGTCTTTTATTTTAAATATGCATTCAAAAGGCAGCAAGATTCTCAGACAGAAAGGATATTCTTTATTGCAGCCAGAAGCAGAAGGTGCCCGGGGTAAAAGAAATAAAACAGCCACTTCAGCCCCTTTCCTTTCTTTCCGTTGTACATGGCAAGAGGAATAAAGCTGAATCCGGTCGTACAGTAGTACCCGATCGTTCTCGTGACGGAAAGAAAAGCCGCTCCAATACCGGCTCGGATCAGCGGATGCCTCATCCGAAATACATAAAACAGGAATACCGCAATGACCACAAAGAAGGTGTAGTCCGCACGAAGCAGAAATGACAAAACAGAGATCGCCATTACCGCGCATACTCCCAACGCCGTTTTCCCGCCTTGTTTTCTTTCCGGATCTTCTTCACCTGAAATTCGATCATATAACATCAATGCTATGACAGCAAGAAAGAAAGTCAGCATGATATTCTGGTGTGAGAAACCTATCTTCCCTTCAAAGGCCAGATCAAACGGGATCTCACTGATCAAAGCGAATATGCCGATGCGGCGCAGATACTTCTTTTTATCTTTAGTATGTATAAAACCTTCTGCGATACAGAAAGAGAAAATGGGCATGGCCAGTCTTCCGATCATTCTCGGCCACATCAGATCAGGGAAAAACAGATCACCTACGTGATCGAATACCATGCTGATCATGGCTATGATTTTCAATGCTGTCCCATCCAGTATCTGAAATTTTTTTATACTGTTCATTTGTCTTTATGAGATCTTTCTGATCGGATGACGGATAACGGTCTTCAGCTTTTCTGTTTCGGTCTTTCTGACATCACTCAGATAGATCTCGTGATGAAGACGCTGATCGCTGATATCCAGTACGTATCCCTGCTGCTTTATGAATTCATGCATCAGCGCTACCGTTGCAGGTTCATCATCAAAGGAACCGATATGCATACACTGAACGCATAAGCCTTCATCATAAGAGAGAAACTCCACCTTGGAAAAATCTGTTTTCTTCTTTACGGCAGCTTCTTTGATTGCCCATTCGAAATCATCCTTTGTTACAAAATCAGGAAGCCGGATGACAGATATGAACCTGAAGTTTTCCTTATGCGCATAATCGACGCCATTCACGCCATCCTGCCACCAGAATCCTTCAAGCGGAGGTACCACATAATCGAAAAATCCTTCGATCTGATGATCGCTCTTTCTGCTCATCTTGATGGTATATGCTACCCCATAGAGCAAGCCGATGGACTGTTTGTATTCACCATCCTCAGCGTTGGGATCACCCTGACCACGGACTGCCAGATAGTTCATGCCTGGCACTGTAACGATGCCCGGCTTATTCTTCGGCATATAGAATTCTTTATACTCTTTCTTAAAGTCAAAAGTCATTCATTTCTCCTCCCCGGATCCGGATCTGTCGATCTGCAGTCATCTTTGTTCTGCAGCCGAAATATCGGAGCCTGTCAGCCCTTCGAAGATCAGGATCTCAAGCACCCGGGCTTCCCTTTCAAACATTGCCTGATTATATGGACTGTCTTTTACATTGCGATTCTTATCGATCGCAATACGAGGCTTTACATACTCCAGCCTGAAAGATTCCTGTGCCTCATAATCATCGAGCTGCTGGCTTTCAACTTCATCCGATACTTCACAAAGATAATAATAATTATCCTGAATGAAGCATTCCGTAACGTCCTTATCGCTTCTCTGTATCCTGTGTACGTATCCGTATTCTTTGATCGATCCCGGAATAACGGTAAGTCCCGTTTCTTCCCTCGTCTCACGTATCAAAGCCTCAAGAGGATCTTCGCCGTTTTCGATCCCTCCTCCCGGAAACTTGTAGTAATCGTACTTCAGACTGTGGACCATCGCCAGCAGGCCGTCTTTGATGATGATGCTTCTTGCGGAATCACGCTGGAACACATGTGTGCACTGATCGTAATCCCTTTTATCCATTTCAAACAGTAATCTCATATGTTTTATTATTCCTCTTATATTCGCAGCATCAATCCTTTGTGACAGGGATCGTTATTTCGCAAGCGTAGTCTTTCAAATACGCATCCTTTGTCCCTCTCAATCTCCAATACGCTTTCCAGTAATCCCACCATTTTCCGGAAGCCGTTTCTATTTCTTCTTCAGTATATTTGCCCTTTCTTCCTACGACTTCTATCTCATCACCGCCGACGATGAAGCCGACATCGCCGCATCTGGCGGAAAGAAAATGTTTCGCATTTGAAAGAGATCCCAAATCGGAAAGATCCTTGATCATCCTTTGATGCGTATATGCATTCCATACCGACTCCGCCGTCTTGATATCGTCAAATGCCAGCTCGTAGGTATCGACAGGATATATGGCAGACTCTTCATCGCGAAGATGCCGATACCAGTCATCCTCATTCAGATCATCCAGAAATACCGCGAAACTGTGACCAATAAAGCGGACAGCCAAAACATCCGTTGTATGCGTTCCTTTTTCTGATGTCGTTTCATCATAAAGCAAGACATCACAAAACTGTACCTGAACTGTGTCATCCTTTATAAGCCAGCGATGCCATGATCCGACCTCGGATATGGCATCCGACAGAAGATCAAGCGTATTTCTGTTCATAAAAACTTCCTTTGTTTTCCGTTATATTCTTACCAATTTGGAAATCATTTGACGATGAGAAACGTTGTTTTGATCAAAGTAATCCTTTTCAGCCTTATCCGGCGATCAACTTCTTTACTCTTTTTGAAGCGGTCGTGATCGCCTTGGCCGGACAGACCAGACGGCAGAGATGACAGCCGACGCACTTTCTCGCATCCAGGATCGGCCTTCTGCTGATCTCATCGAAGCGGATCGCCTGATGGCCGCCGTCATAGCAGCTGATATAGCATCTTCCGCAGCCGATGCAGTATTCTTTTCGGAATTTCGGATAAAGGATCGTATCCCGCTCCAGCGCATCGAGTTCAACGACGTTTTCTTTCGCCGCACCGATCAGCTGGTACAGGTCTGTGATATTCCTTTCCCGCATGTAACCTTTCAAACCGGCAACAAGATCTTCAACGATCCGATAGCCGTACTGCATGATGGCCGTCGTGATCTGCAGGCTTCCCGCACCAAGCAGAAGGAAATCCAGTGCATCCCGCCAGGTCGAGATACCGCCCATGCCGGAGATATGCATATCTTTCAATTCTTCGCAATTGCTCATATCGGAGATGAAACGCAAAGCGATCGGCTTGACCGCATCTCCCGAATAACCGCCCGGTGATGATTTTCCTTTGACGGAAGGAAGCGGCGCAAGCGTATCGATATTGACGGAAGTGATGGACTTGATGGTATTGATCGCGGCAATGCCGTCTGCCCCGCCCTGCCTGGCGGCGACAGCGACCGGCACCATATCCGTGATATTCGGCGTCATCTTGGCCAGAAGCGGTTTCTTCGTTCCTTTTCTGGCGGCTGCCGTAAAGCGTCTGGTCAGTTCTTCCGACTGGCCGATCGTCACGCCCAGAGAACTCTCTTCCATATTCGGGCAGGAGAAGTTGCATTCGATAACATCCGCACCGGCCTCATCGCACTTTCTTGCCAGATATTCCCATTCTTTCTCATTTCTTCCCATGATCGAAGCGATGATGATCTTGTTGGGATACTTTTCTTTCAGCTGGCCGAAGACGACCAGATTTTCTTCCAGAGAATGGTCGGAAAGCTGTTCGATGTTCTTGAAACCGTAAAAAGAGCCGTTCCGGCTTTTTAAAGCAGAAAAACGCGGAGAAGTCTCATGCTGTTCAAACAGACAGATCGTCTTGAAACATGCGCCGGCAAAACCTTCTTCAAAAGCTTTGGCACACATCTCATAATTCGATGCGACCACCGACGAAGAAAGTAAGAAAGGATTTTCCAGTTTCACACCGCAGATATCGACCGACAGATCCGGTTCGACATCGGAGATCTCGATCTCTTTTCCTTCTTCATAAGCCGCTTTCAGAAGGTCTTTTATGCGGATCGGTCCGCTGTGATCTTTCAATATACAGTTTTCCTGGCACGGTGCAGGACAGTTTTCACATTTTCCGATATCGAGTTTTTCGACCGCCGCATAGATATCGCCGAAAGAAAGCGAACGGATACGTTTTGCCGGATCGATACCCTCACTGCAGGCTTTGCTGCATAAAGGATCGTGGCAAAGCAGACAGCGGCTGATCTCGTTTTCAAATTGCCATCTCATATTTAAGTGCCCTTTCTTTTATATATATCAGCGGTTGATCGACTGTGCCATCTTGTGATAGGTGTGTCGGACACCGCGTATGACGATCGAATACGTCATGATATTTTCCGGGACCGCAATGCCGGTATAGCCCGCATCTCCGATATGGTGGATGTCGGCTCCCGCCATCTTGCAGTTGTAAGCGATCGTCTTGATCGTATCGGTATCGGCGCCTTCCTGAGAAGTACCGATCGCCGTCATCGCCAGTTTGTTCAAAGAGTGGATGCAGCTGATCAGTTCATGTACCTTCTCAACTGTCATGCCCGGAACAGTCCCCGGTGCCGGCAGAAGGATGATATCGGCACCCGCCTCAGCAAATCCTTTTATTTCTTCTTTGGAAATGATGTTCTCGCCCGCTTCATCGAGCTGTCCGGAAGCATGCATCTTGCCGGCGATCAGAATGATCTCATCACCCAGTTCTTCACGTATCTCTTTGATCGAAGCGCAGATGGCGGAATTGGTCACATGATTGCCCGGGTTGCCGGTGATCACGATGATGTCCGCTCCCTGCTGTTTCGCCTTTCTGGCATTCAGCGCAGTCGCCTTTCTGCCATCCGACATCCTCCATAGGTCATCGCCTGTCTGATCCGTAGGTTCCAGATTGATGCCGATGATCCTTCCGGTCAGTTTCTTCAGCAGAGAGATGCTTTCGGGTTTCTTGTGTTCCGGAAGACCTTTGATGATCGGCTCATTGACATCATACATGTTCAATATCAGGATATCTGCCGACATCGCCGCGGCGAGTTCCGCATTGCTGACGTCGTGCAAAAGCGGCTGCACGACTCCTACGGTCTCGGCCGCCAGGACTCTTCCTTCCGAGAGAGAAATGCTTTCCAGGATCTGCCTTGCATCAAGCTGTCTTAACTTTGAAGCCTCCAATGAGATCAGTCTTCCTGCCATATTTCCTTCCTTTCCAGACACTCAGATCATTTGTTCTATTTTCACAAACAGGACTGTTTCTTACACAGTCCTTTTTCCATAATCTTATGGCTGTAAATATTCAAAGAATATTTCTTATATGCACTTAAAATACGTGTCCCGTTTTAGATCACGGGAACACGATATGCAAGATCGAATCTGCGATCATCAATAACATCGCCAGTATGATCCCAAACGAAGAGAAAAAGACGACATTGGTGATCCTGTTGGATTTTAATTTCTGTATCCTGATCCTCTCATACCTTCCGGATAAGATCAGATAAGCTGCCACGATGACCACAGCAGCCAGACCGTATGCCATATAACGTGTGATCGAAGAAGGCACCACGCACAATGCATAGATCAGTCCGTTGAACAGGATATGGATGAAGATCGAAGGAACGATATTCTTATAACGCAAGGATGTTTTGCCTAACTGTATGCCCATGAAAAACGCCGGGATCATTTCGGCAAAGCTCATGTGAGCCAGAGCGAATATCAATGCGGAAGCATATAAGCCGAACGTCTTTCCGTATTTGGAAAGAGCCGTCAGAAGCACGCCTCGGAAGGCGTATTCTTCGATCAGCGGTGTGACGAATATCAGCATGAATATATATAAAAGGTTGCTCAGATCGGCATCATCATAGGAAAAGCCGATCGAAGAGATCAGTTTGGCTTCCATGCCCATGTAAGAGAATAAGATATTGGAAACGTAAGTCAGAGCGATACATATCGTAAAAAAGACGATCGCCTGCACGAAAAGATCGACGAATGTCGGATTGAAATTCCGTATCAGCTTTTTGAAAGGGATACGGAACACTTTACGCATCAGGAAAAACGGGATCAGAGTTCCGAATAAGATGATGATCAGATATACCCCGTAGTAGATGGTCGGATCATGGACCAAAGAAGAATCGATATCGACCATATACATGCGAAGAAAGAAAGGAACGATCAAAACAGCCAGCGCATACAATATCAGCAGAAGACCGATGGTATTGAAATTTCTTCTGGCGTACTTTTTGGAGATACGGCGTTCCTTTTTACTCATACATTTTGATTATATCTTTTTAGGAACTTGAAGTAAAATTCAGATTAAGTTCACATTCGGGTCTTATAGTTGTAATCGAGGTGAGGAAAAATGAAAGTAAATCTTAAGAACATCATTATTATCTTTCTGGTTGCCTTACTGGGCTCAGGATTGGGAACATTCGGCGTAATGTCCCTGTATAACAAGGAACACAAAGGTATTTCAGAAAGCAACGTCGTTATCAACGAAGTCGAATATGCGAACATCGAAAAGACCGATTATACCAAGGCGATCGAAAAAGCCTACAATACCGTCGTCGAGATCAAGTGTCAGGTCAGGACATCGTCCTCTTCCGGATTCTTCTTCTTCGATCAGGCACCTTCCACCAGCATTTCCAGCGGATCAGGCGTCTTCTTCTCGTCGGATGGCTATATCGTGACCAACGAACACGTCATCGACGGACTGATCGATGAATCTTCGATCGAAGTCAAAGCCTATAACGGCCAGACGTATTCAGCCAAAGTCATCGGTTATGATACCAAGACCGACCTGGCAGTGCTCAAGATCGATGCCGAAAACATGCCATTCGCATCTTTCGCCGATTCTTCGCAGCTGATGCTTGGTCAGGATGCCATCGCGATCGGTAATCCGTTAGGCTTGGGTATCTCCGTTTCCAACGGTATCGTTTCCGCTCTTGAAAAAGAGATCGCCATCAATAACGTCTATATGACGGTCATCCAGACCAACGCGGCGGTCAATGCCGGTAATTCCGGCGGCGGACTCTTCGATATCAACGGCAACCTGATCGGTATCGTCAATGCCAAGAAATCTTCAAGTTTCACCGAAACATCGGTTGAAGGCATGGGTTATGCGATCCCGGCAAACACTGTCACCAGGATCATCCAGGAGATCATGACCAACGGATATGTCAAAGACAGAGCGACCTTAGGTATCAAAGTTGCCACCAGCTCCGCATACTACACCAGTGAAGGTGTTCTCATCACGGAAGTTATCGAAGGCGGCAGTGCTGAAAATGCCGGCATACAGGCAAACGATATCATCACGGCATTGGATGACGTCAAAGTCTCTTCTTACGCCGATCTAGTCAAAGAGCTTGAGACCAAGACGGTCGGAGATACCGCCAAAGTCTCCATCCTTCGCGATGGCCAGGCGATGGACTTTGAAGTCGTTCTGACAGACGCAACAAGATCATAAAACAACATTCGCTATAAGGGCCCGGTCAATGCCGGGCCCTTCTTGACTTCATGTGTCAGAAAAAAGAAGATCTGAACGATCTTCTTTTTGAATGAGCGAATGATTAATCTTCGTCGTCGTCTTTTCTTTCGGCAGCGGTAGCAGCTACGACCTTATCGGTAACGTTCTGCGGAGCCGGTTCATATCTGTCGAAGTCGATGACATAAGAGCCTCTGCCCTTGGTCATGGAACGCAGTTCGGTCGCATACTTCAGCATTTCTGCCATTGGAACTTCTGCGTCGATCTTAGCTTCGCCTGTATCAGCGGAACCTGTATCCATGATCATGCCACGTCTCTTGTTGAAGTCGCCGATGATATCACCGGTGTATTCTTCCGGACAGATGACTGTGACCTTGCCGATCGGTTCGAGAAGGATCGGTTTTGCCTTAGGAATACCGGCCTTGAAGGCAAGTCTTGCGGCTGCTTCGAAGGAGTTCGGTTTGGAGTCTACCGGGTGGTAGGATCCGTCATATAATGTCGCTTTGACATTGACGACTTTGCATCCGGCAAGAGGGCCCTTAGCCATACAGCTTCTTAAGCCTGCTTCAACGGATGGGAAGTAGTTCTTAGGTACGGCACCGCCGAAGACTTCTTCTGCGAATACCATTTCTTCTGAATCAGGGTTCGGTTCAAATCTTACCCAGACATCACCGTACTGACCGGCACCGCCGTTCTGTTTCTTATATTTACCCTGAACTTCGGATTTGCCCTTGATCGTCTCACGATACTGAACTTTCGGCTCTTTGAAGACGATCTCGACTTTATATCTTGACTTGAGCTTGTTGACAACGACATCGAGCTGCTGATCACCGACACCGTACAATACCTGTTCACCTGTTTCGGCATTTCTGACGAAATTGAGGGACTTGTCTTCGATCAGGACTTTCTTCAATGCATCGGACATCTTATCCTCGTCATCTTTTGTCTTAGGAGATACGGCAACACCGAGCATCGGACGCGGATATTCGATATCCTTGAAGACGACCGGTCTTTCCTTTGTGCAAAGTGTATCGTTGGTCTCTGTGACCATGAGCTTGGTCAGGACACCGATATCACCGCAGGACAGCTTGTTGATCGGAGTCTGCGTCTTGCCACAGATCGTGAACAGACCGCCGGCCTTTTCTGACTGTTCCTTCTTGGAGTTGTATAAAGCAGTTGCCGGAGTGAGCGTACCGGATAAGACCTTGACATAAGAGATCTTGCCGACGAACGCATCGACGACTGTCTTGAAGACCAATGCTGAGAAAGTTTCAGAATCATCTGTCTTTAAAGTCGTACCGTTCTTGTCAGTGACTGTACCGTAGTCGATATAGACCGGACAGTTTTCTTTGATGAAGTCCATGAGCTTATCAACGCCTGCACAGCCTGTAGCGGTTCCGCCGAATACCGGCTTGACATCGCCTGAGCTGAGAGCGAGCTTGAGGCCTCTGGCTGTCTCTTCCGGAGTGAACGCTTCACCTTCGAAGAATTTTTCCATCAGTTCATCATCGGCAGAAGCGATAGCTTCGGCGATCTGATCATAATGGATGTTGGAAGGATCATCAAGGACCTTTGCAGAACCGGTCATCTTCTTGCCTTCCATCGTCGGAATCTCAAACGGAACGACAGAGGAACCGAATTTTGCTCTGAGTTCATCAACTGTCTTTTCGAAGTTCGCATTGTCATCATCGATCTTGTTGATGAAGAAGACAACAGGGATCTCGTTCTTCTTGCAGAGCTTCATAGCGCTTTCCGTACCGGATTCGATGCCATCTTTTGCAGATACGACGACAACAGCCAGGTCAGCTGCCGCAGCACCGGAGACCTTTTCACCTTCGTAATCCAGATAACCCGGAGTATCGATGAAGTTGATCTTTACATTCTTCCATTCAACAGGAGCTACTGCCGTATAGACAGATACACCTCTTTTTGCCTCTTCCGGATCAAAGTCCATCGTGGCAGTACCGTCGGTCGTTTTTCCCATACGGTCGATCGCTTTAGTCTGGAATAATGCAGACTCGACCAAAGCGGTCTTGCCGGCACCGGAGTGTCCGAGCAACACGACGTTTCTAACGTCTTTCGCTAAGTATTCTTTCATATCTTAATTCCCCTCTTCTTACTATTTTAATACATTCAACAGTTCTTCGTTACCTTTATCACGTACATATTGCAAAGCGGTACGTCCGGCATTGTCTTTGACGTTCTTATCTGCGCCTCTGTTGAGCAGATAGATCGCCAGATCCGTGTAACCGCCATAGCTTGCACGCATCAGGCATGTGCAGCCTTCGTTGTCTCTCTTGTTGACATCCGCACCCTTCGAAAGAAGATAGTGGATGACATCGACCTTGAAAGCAGTGACAGACTCCATCAGGGCTGTTCTGCCCTTGGAATCGATCGCATCGAGTTCCGCACCGGCATCAACGAGTGTTTCGACGACTCCGGATTCGCCCTGGAAAGCCGCTCTCATCAGAGCTGTACGGCCGTTGTTGTCATGGGAATTGACTTCCGCACCGGCATCCAGCAGCATACGACAGATATATCTGTGACCGTGTTTTGCAGCACCCATCAGAGCCGTATCGTTGTTTTTGTCTCTGGCTCTGACATCTGCGCCGCTTTCCAACAGTTTCTTAACGATCTCTTCATAACCTCTCTTGGATGCTCTCATCAGACCCGTACGTCCGTCACCGTTCTTGCAGTTGGCATCGGCACCCTCACCGATCAGTCTGTTGACTTCGTCGATCTTGCCGGTAGAGCACGCGTCCAATAAAGCATCATTCATTGCTTGATCCATTATGATATAACCTCCTTGTCAAACAAATAAAAAGTGAACGCAATAATACGTCCACTCAAAAAGTTTAATTTATATCAAACACAGGTAAAGAGCTGTTCACCCCTAAGATAGTATTCTCCCTTACAACCAATGTTCTCATATTATTAAACGTCCTTTTTATACTAATCATTTTACCTATTAAGATTGACCGTTGCAAGTCTTAAACCCATGAAAGTATTTTCATTGTTTCAGACGATTGGAAGCGCTTTTATAATCCGGCATATTGTTTGCCACGACCTCATAAAAACGCTTCGAATGGTTCGGAACGATGAAGTGCGTCATCTCGTGGACCATGATATATTCAAGACATTCCAAAGGATAATGGATCAGGTAGGAAGAGATAGTGATCTTGTTTTTTCTGGTATAGCAGACGCCCCATTTCGAAGTCATGATCCGGCATTTGAGCTCAGGGATTTCCATATATCCGTAGTCTCTTAAAAACGGAAGGTGTTTCATAAGATAAAACTGTGCCTGTTTCATCAAAGTCTTATCCAAAACTTTGTACAGGTATTTTATCCCCTCTTCGCTTTCATCTTTGTATGTGAGAAAGATCGTATCGTTTGAGATATTCACCTTGCTTCTTCCGATCTGCCTGACAAGACGATATGGCTTATCGAAGATATAAAAGATATCTCCGGAGCTATAGAGATTGGAGACCCGTTTGCGATAGGCCTGTCTGTCATATGCCCTATAGATCCAGCCCCGCTTGCTTTCAATGAAACGGTAAACCTCATGGTCCGGCATGCGCATCGGTGCACTTGCTTCAATGACGTTGCCCTTCAAACGAATATAAAGATTCTTGATCTTTTTGTGTTCGATCTCTACTTCAAACCGTATTCCCTTGACCTCGATCATATTTCTAATTCTATCATTGAAAAAAGAATAATTCCTGTGTTAGAATAATAAGGCATCTGGCGGACGTGGTGAAGTTGGTTAACACACCAGATTGTGGCTCTGGCATTTCGTGGGTTCGAGCCCCATCGTTCGCCCCAGATAGACTAAAAGCCTGTTAGAGATAACAGGTTTTTTATTAGTTCATTTTAATGATACGGTAAATAGAAAAATCTTCTAAAGTACATATATGTACCATATGGATGATTATTACAGTTTATTATGATCTATAGATT
>JAZQIF010000089.1:0-4205 GCA_045540935.1 Erysipelotrichaceae bacterium
ACTCTGTAAAGGGTCTTGATGCAGAGGGTCATAGGGTTGGTGTAGTTGATAACCCATGCATCGGGAGCGTATTTTTTGATGTTTTCTGCGATCTCTTCAAACATAGGAAGGGTACGCATGGCTCTGATGATACCGCCGGGGCCGGAGGTGTCACCAACGGACTGATAGATACCGTATTTCTCGGGAGTATGTACATCAGACTGCATCTCCTCAAAGGTACCGGGAAGGATGGAAATGATAACGAAGTTGGCACCGGTCAGTGCTTCTTCGATGGTCTCGGCTGCCTTGTAATTCCATACGGACTTGGCGCCTTCCGCCTGATTGAATTTGTTACCGATAATCTCGTTGTTCTTGGCTGCCTGAAAATCGATATCATATAAGGAAACACTTCCGCTGATATCATCGCAGGATGCCAGGTCGCTCATTAAGCCCCATGCCCAGCCCCTGGAACCGCCGCCGATGTAGGCGATATTGATGTCTTTAGTAGGTGATCTCATGTTTTGTATTGCAGTTGATGATCTGCGTCTCCTTATGTTCGATTATACGCTTCAAACGGTAATCGTATCGCAAATGAACGTGGCCATAGAGCCAGAATTTCGGATGCAGCTCATTGAGCAGTTTCTCGAAACAGGCAAAGCCCTGATGGGCGAAGTCCTGCATGTCGCCATAGCCTTTGATCGGGGCATGGGTGACCACGATATCCACGCCTCCGGCTTTGCGGATCTTCCTTCTCAGTTTACGTATCCGATGTTCCATCTGCAGCTCGGTGTACTGGTATTTGTCCTGTGAATAGCGGAAGGACCCCCCTAAACCGAGTATCCGTATTCCGTCATGGATATATAAGTCATCATCGATGCAGATACAGCCTTCCGGCGGCTTGCTGTCATACTTGGAATCGTGGTTGCCATGGATGTAGAATAAAGGCTTATTGGCCATCGTGACCAGGAATTCCAGATACTCGGCATGTAAGTCACCGCAGGAGATCATGAAGTCGATATCCTTGAGTTCTGTCCTGGCATATTCGGAGTATAAGGCGAGGTCTTCTTCATCGGCCACGGCCATGATCTTATATGGTCCGTGTCCGTGATCGAGACGGACCTTGTTGTCGCGTATCGCTTTATCCAATTGCTGATCGGACATTGCCGTCAGATTCTCGTAACCGTAGATCTCCAATAGCGCCAGCATGCAGTTGCTGGGGTTGGCTGTGATCTTGTATTTATCAAGGTGGGAACGCAGTCTTCCGAAGAAGCCGACCACCGTGATCCTATCCATCCTGGTCCATTCATGATCCTGTTCAAAGCCGAGGGCTCTGATGAACCTTGCATAATACTGGGGTCTTGAAAACTGGATGGAGTAGAGCTTGGAAAGCTTATGAAATTCCAAGAACTGATAGTAAGCCTGCACCGCCATGCGGTCGGTTTTAGGCGGAAGCAGTCTTTGTACATCCAGAGTGATGAAGACGGCACCATAGGAACGAAGGACCGAAACACGTTTGTTTCCTTCGACGATATAGAATTTTCCCAGATATTCATAGGCCGTCGGCGCTTCACTGATGCCGCTGTCCGACAAGTGATAGGCGCAGACTGCCCGCCATTTTGCGGCAAATTCGCTCTTATCTTTCAGCAGAGGCATGAAATCGTAAGAGAAAGACGATGTCCTAGCAGAGGTCTTGGTGCCGACGATCAGATCGGCCGGTACATCGATCTCGCCGAGCCGTTCGATCGAACAGTTGTAGACTTTGACCAGGTCATCAAGGACGGCCGGATGGATGGGTTTGTCCTGTCTTTTTCGCATGCGTACGCTCTGTTTGGCTTTGCGCAGAGCATAATGATATTGTTCGTAAGTTTCCGTTAAATATTCCACACCTATATTATGCATGAAAAAACTTTAAAAAAAGTCGGTTCAAGCTATAATAATAGCGAGGAGAGACTATCATGAATAATTTAAATCTTGAAATGACGAAAGCCCCTAAAAGGCCGATCAGAGTAGTTCAGTACGGCGGCGGCAACTTTTTAAGAGCGTTCGTTGATTACTTTTTCGATCTGGCAAATGAGAAGGGCCTGTTCAACGGCTCGGTTGCGATCGTCGAATCTTTGGAGAACTCCAACGTCGATCGTTTCAAAGGTCAGGATTGCCAGTATACACTGCAGTTAAGAGGAAACGTCAACGGCGAAAAATACGTTGAAACAAGAGTCATCACCTGTCTGGATAAGGCTGTGACGGTCTTCCATGACTTTGAAGAATATATGGCACTTGCAAGGGAAGAAGAACTGAGATTCTTTGTTTCCAATACGACAGAAGCCGGTATCGTCTTCCACGACACGGACAAGTTCGAAGACAAGCTTCATGTCACGTTCCCGGCAAAGCTCACCCAGTTCTTATATGAAAGATACAAAGCCTTCAACGGCGATATGAACAAGGGTCTGATCATGTTGCCGGTCGAACTGATCGATGACAACGGTATCGTATTGAAGAAATATGTCATGGACTACATCGACATGTGGAAACTGGAAGAAGGTTTCAAAAACTGGGTCGAAAAGGCCTGTGTCTTCACCAGCACTCTGGTCGACCGTATCGTTCCGGGTTTCCCGAGAGATGAAAAAGAGGAGATCTGCGCAAGCTTAGGCTACAACGACGATCTGCTCGATACGGCAGAACCGTTCGCATTATGGGTCATCGAATCTCCGGTCGACATCTCTGAGGAACTTCCTCTGGACAAGGCTCTGGAAGGCAAAGTGAACATGAACATCATCTTTACGGACAACCAGAAACCGTACAAACAGAGAAAAGTTCGTATCCTCAACGGTGCGCACACTTCCTTTGTCCTGGCTTCCTATCTGATGGGCCACGACACGGTCAAGGAATCCATGGATGATGAACTGGTCCGCAACTTCATGAACGAGACCATTCAGGAAGAGATCATTCCGACCCTGACTTTACCGAAGGCAGAACTGGAAGAGTTTGCGGCAGCTGTCGTTGACCGTTTCAACAACCCGTTCATCAAACACGCTTTATTATCGATCTCACTCAACTCCGTCTCCAAGTGGAGAGCGAGATGCATGCCTTCCTTATTAGGTTATGTCGAAAAATTCGGCAAGCTGCCGAAGGATCTGACATTCTCGATCGCTGCTCTGTTAGCTTTCTATAAGGGAAGCGAGATCAGAGACGGTGCTTTGATCGGTAACCGAAATGGCGAAGAATATAAGATCATGGATGATCCGGAAGTCATGGAATTCTTCAAAGAGAACTCCGCGCTTCCTTCAAGAGAACTCACCGAAAAGTATCTCTCCAACGTTGAGTTCCACGGCCAGGATCTGACCAAGGTCGAAGGTCTTGTCGATGCTGTAGCGAAAGATCTCGAAGACATCCGCACGCTTGGTGCACGCAAGGCAATGGAGAACCTTAAATGAAAAAATACATCAGGATCAACGAAAACGACAATGTCGCAGTTGCGTTAGTCCCTTTGAATGCCGGCTTCAAGCTCAATGACGGCACGATCCTCAATGAAGATATCGACTTGGGACACAAGATCGCCTTATCCGATATCAAATGCGGCGATCCGATCATCAAGTATGACACTCTGATCGGTTATGCCACTGCCGATATCAAACGCGGTGATCACGTCCATACTCATAACATCAAGACCTCTTTGGGCGCTGATGATGAGTACACCTACACACCTGTCGAAACAAAGGACCCGGAAGCGGAAGAAGACCACTGGATGGGTTATCTGCGCAAAGACGGCAGTGCCGGCGTACGTAACGAGATCTGGATCATCCCGACGGTCGGTTGCGTCAATTCGATCGTCAAAAAGATGGAATCCATGGCCAAGAAATTCGTCTCCGGTTCCCTGGAAGATGTCGTTGCCTTCAATCATCCGTACGGCTGCAGCCAGATGGGTGATGACCAGGAAAACACCAGACAGGTCCTTGCGGATCTGATTCGGCACCCCAATGCCGGCGGTGTTTTGGTCGTAGGCCTTGGATGCGAGAATTCCAATATCGATGAAGTCAAGAAACATCTTGGCGAATATGACCCTGAAAGAGTCAGATTCATGATCTGCCAGGAACACGAAGATGAAGTGGAATATGGTCTTTCTCTGCTTGAAGAGCTTGCCGAATATGTCAAAGGCTTCAAGAGAGAAGAACTTTCGACTGACAAGCTGATCATCGGTCTCAAGTGCGGCGGATCGGATGGCCTCAGCG
>JAZQIF010000090.1:0-7648 GCA_045540935.1 Erysipelotrichaceae bacterium
GTTCATCTGTTTCTGGTATGGGCAGTATCCCAGATCAGTCGGACCGATCATAAGTACGACAATAATTTCATTTTCCTGACAACCAGCGATTACGTGTTTGAAAACGTCGTTGATGATAATTCATCATTGAATGGATTCCGAACAAACGATGGAGCAGACATCTACTTCGGTCTTTGCAGAAAAAACAGGCCGTTCCAATGTAAAAAGATAACGAATCCTCAGATTCCGGATATGATCTTTGCTGATAAATAAAGAAATGTGGACAGTGGCCCACATTATGCTATCCGAGGAGATAAAATAAGCTAAATTCAATAATACATAATCAGATAGCAATAAAAGCCTGATCAAACTATATGTGTGAGTGATCAGGCTTTTTGATTTTTTTAGAAAATGCTATTCGGATAATTTATTTCCCGTACCTTATTTCTTGTAAGATTCATAGTAGCAGCATTATCAGCAATCAAGATCTTCTCCGTTACTTTCGATGACCTTCTTGTACCAGTAGAAGGAATCTTTTCTGGATCGAGCCATCGTTCCGGTACCATCATCGTGCTTGTCGACGTAGATGAAGCCATAGCGCTTTCTCATCTCGCCAGTCGAAGCAGCGACCAGGTCGATCGGACCCCAGGTCGTATAAGCTCGAAGATCGACACCATTCTCCACAGCCTTCTTCATCGACTTGATGTGCTTGCGGAAGTAGTCGATACGGTATGGGTCGTGGATCGACCCGTCTTCTTCGACCGTATCATAGGCACCGACGCCGTTTTCAACGACCATCAGAGGTCTTTCATATCTGTCATAGATCATTTCGAGATAGTACTGTAATCCATCCGGGTCATATGCCCAGCCCCAGTCAGAGTATTGCAGATACTCATTCTTGGTGCCTCTGACCATGTTGCCCGATGCATCTTCGCCGCCTTTGTGCGTCGTGACCGACATCGACATGTAGTAAGAGAAGGTGTACATATCAACGGTACCTTCCATCAAGGACATCACATCATCTTCAGTGATGTCGAGCTTGACGTTGTGCTCATCCCAGAGCTTCTGCGCATAGGTCGGATAGTGGCCGAAGCACTGCACATCGCCGCAATAGAAGATGCCCTTTTCCCATTTGTAGCGGTTGAAGAGGATATCCTTCGGATCTTCGGTGTGCGGATAGTAAGTGATACCGCAGATCATACAGCCGATCATGTTGTTCGGATCGATCTCGTGGCCGATCTTGACGGCCTTGGCCGATGCGACAAACTGGTTGTGCAGATGCTGGTAAGCATCCTGGAAGTATTCATCCGGCATATCATCCGGCAGGAAGTTGATCGTATTGTTGATCTCATTGAAGGTTAACCAGTACTTGACTAAACCCTTGAATTCAGTGAAGCAGGTCCTGGCAAACTTGACAAACAATGGGATCAGTTCCCTGTTCTTCCAGTCGCCTAAAGTCTCTTCCAGATACAACGGCGTATCGAAATGCCAGATGGTGACCAATGGTTCAATGTCATATTTCTTCAGTTCTTCAAAGACATTGCGATAGAATTCAATACCCTTCTGGTTTGCTTCTTCCTCCATGCCGGTCGGATAGAGTCTTGACCAGGAAATGGACATACGGAAGACCTTGAAGCCCATTTCGGCAAACAGAGCGATGTCTTCCTTGTAACGATGATAGAAATCAATGCCGTCGTGATTCGGATAGAGGCAATCATCCAGTACGGCATAATGCGCACCCTCCGGCAGCTTCTGTAATCTGGTAATATATCCCGGCTTACCGTCCTTATCAATATAAGTGATCTTACGCGGATCAGTGGCAGTACCGCCGGTCGTGACATCGGTCAAAGCAGGACCTCTGCCGTCTACATTCCAGGCACCCTCGATCTGATTGGCAGCGGTCGCACCGCCCCATAAAAAGTCTTTACGAAATGGCATATTGTCTCCTCTTTTCAAAAGCTGTTATAAATATGAATAAAATCATTTTATAACAGCTTCATAATCATAGATTGTCGTAACTGATCAATTCTAAGTTTTGTTGCATGATCCATTTTATGAAATCAGCATCTGTCAGCATTTCTACTTCCAAGGCCCGATTCACAGTCAGAGAAGAAGTTTTCAAGATATACGCATCCAGATAACCGGGATGAGCGACGAAGATATCCGTGATCGATTCATCTTCATCCAGGACAAGTTTTTTCAATGATACATATGGATCGTAATCCGGTCTCATCGAATCGATCGTCATACGAAGAAGTTTGTTTTCATATTGTATCGGCTTTGAATCAAAGCTGACCGGGAACATTTTCAAGCCATGTTTTTCCGCTACGATCGACAGAGCTTTCATGAAATTATTCGAAGCGATCGCATGCCCCTCAAAATAATGGGGTTCCTCTTCGGCCAGTTCCTTGAATCTTTGATACTGGGCTTCGATCTCCAAAACGGCTTCATCTGTATTGACGATATCGTTTCCTGCCTTGAAAGCCGAACGATATTCTTTCGATGTTTTGAAACTGCCGTCATCCTGAACAAGAGACGGGATCAGGCTCGGATCCATCAAAGGTCTACCCGCACAGATATTTGTATGCTGGCCCAGACACACATCATATCCTTTCAGCATACACACACCATCCGCTGCATCCGGCATATTGGGCATCAGGCCAACACTTCTGACAAGGCCTGCTTTGACACAATCCGCAATGCCAAGATTTATACCTCTTGAAAAGCCAAGATCATCAGCTCTGATCAAAATCTTCTTCATTCTTTTGTCTTTTTATCCAATCCAAGAACATAAGTGCACACCGCTGCGCCGATCATAGCAATCAGACAAGAGATGATCCCATTGACAAGGTTTCCTGTACCTTCACCGATGTAGCCAAGGACCATCAGAATATTCGTAGAAGCCAGCGCATAAACATTGACATGTGTCAGACCGGCATAGAGTCCGCCTAAAGCTGCGCCGATCGCCATCCCGACAAGCGGTTTCCTGTATTTGACACCAGTACCATAAAGTGCCGGTTCCGTAACACCGCCCAGTAAACCGGCGATGAAATACCCGATATTCTCTGAGCGCTCTTCTTTGTCTTTCATTCTGAAGGCAGCTCCCAAAGCCATACCGAAAGCTGCAAACGTTGCACAGCAGGCAGCTGGAGATACGATCCCTTCATGACCTGTCGTGATCATGACAGTCATCATTGTCATTGCCAGGACCAGATGCATTCCCGACATGACAAGGAACTCCCAAAGAGCCGCAATCAAGGCAACAGCAATAAAGCCGCCAACGTCACCAAGGCCTAAAAGTGCAGTACCAATACCCATACCTACGAAATTGCCTAATGGAGCAAGCAGGCACAAAGCAACAGGAACCATCACCGCAATCGTAAGGAATGGTGCAAAGATCGTTCTCAATGTCGCCGGTATGACAGAATTAAAGAATTTTTCAACATAAGACATGACCCATACAGACAGCAGAATCGGTAATAAAGTCTGTGAATAGTTCGCCACGGAAGCCGGGATACCATAGACCTTGATCGAGGTGGCACCAGAACTTGCCAGAGCAATGAGTTCCGGAGCAATCAGGATGCCTCCCATAAGCATGCCTAGTGCCGGATTGACACCAAGTTTTTTCGAAGCTGTATATCCCACATAGATCGGCAGGAAATAGAAACCCGCATTATAGACCATTCCAAGTATCGTATACAGATCACTTTCCGCTGAGATCACGTTCAGCATTTGCGGACCAAGGATCGACTGTGCTGTTCTGAATAAAGCAGCAGCCAGGATCAGCGGGATCAAAGGAGTCAGAGAACCCGACAGATAATTAAGGATCCCGTTAAAAACACCCTTAGCAGATAATCTGGCCTTCACAATATCAACATTCTCTTCAATCGGCGCCTGAGCGGCAAAACCGCCTTGCTTCAAAACTTCATCGTAAACCTTGTCGACCGTCTGACCGATGATGATCTGATGCTGGCCGCCCTGATTCACATAGCCAAGGACCCCCTTCGCATTTTTGATACCGTCAACATCGACCTTCTGATCGTCTTTAACATTGAAACGCAAACGGGTCATGCAGTGTGTAACGTTTGTGACGTTTTCTTTTCCGCCCACTTTTTCTAACATTTCTTTAGCAATCGAATTAAACTTTTCAGCCATGTTTCCTCCCTGATACAACATTTTTCGCACTTATTATCGTTACTCTTGAACATGAATAAGCGCTTTTGTTTCTTTTTATGATTTAAATATAAGCGTTTACAAGCTCCCGATTCTACGTTAGAATTATTCATAGCATACGTTAATTTTCTACCTATTAGTCATGAATCGAGAAGAAATACACAAACATCTCAATGAAATAAGCGAATCAGAACTTAATTATCTGAATCATCCGGGCAATACCTTGAATGATTTTTATCTGGCTTTAGATAAAATGGGGTTTAAAGACCGAAACGGTATCTACATCATGCCCGAATCTCTGATAGAAGAAGACACGGCAATTACAAGAAGTTTCGACACTTCAACTTTCTGGAGCAGGCTTGATACCAGCATTCATCAGAAGGAATTCATTCTTAAGAAAGCTTCACGCTTCTATCGCGAACCTTTTATGTCTGCCGATTTCATCGCCATACGCTATGTTTATCAGGGGGAATGCATCATTTATACCCCAAACAAGAAGATCATCTTAAAGGAAAACGACTGCATGCTGATGAACTGCGGTTTCATCGTTTCCCAGCATCTGAAAAACAAGGAAGATATCGTCTTCACTTTTCTGTTCAAAAGAAAATATATTTCTGAAAGACTGCGGCATAATATTCTGATATCCAACGATATCACCAGATTTTTCTTTGACTATATCAATAAGAAAGAAAGTATTCAGTCTTATCAGATCTATCATGGAAACGATAATCAGAATATAAAAGACGCTGTTGAAGCCATCGTATGTGAATTCATCGATCCGATCGAAAATGGCGGAAACATTCTTTTGGAATCTTATCTGAACGCTTTCCTGATCCAGCTGTCAACATGTGAGAATGAAAAGGACAGCCGTTATAATGAGGACTTCTCGCGTATGGCCGGCATGCTGAACTACATCAATCTAAACTACAAAGATGTTTCCTTGAATATCCTGTCGGATAAATACGGATATAATGCCAAATACATCTCCCGTTTTTTCAAAAAACTGACCGGAGTCAGTTTCAAAGAATATATATTCAAGAAAAAGTTAGCTTCTTTCTGCAGCACACTTCTGAACACGGATATGCCCATTCAGGAAATCCTGGTTCAGGAAAATATCAGCAGCGAATCCTATTTCTTCAATCGTTTCCGGCGGCTCTATAAGATGAGTCCCAGCGAATACCGGAAACAGCACGGGAAATGATCGTTCGATATTTTTAGGCAACCGTCAAAGGTTTGATCAATCGTCATCGCCCGTTTTAAACGGTCAAAGGAAGATCAGGGAAACATTTTACAGATCTTTCAGTATTGAAGAGACATCACCGTCAATGCATATGGACCTGTCTTCGATCCCTTTGATTGTGAATGCCTCATTGTAATTCAGACAGGCATATACGGCATTTCGGTTTTTTGCCGTCATATTCCAGAAAGGATATTTGATGATGCCCGGCGTATTGAAACCGACGCCAAGTTCCAGAAAAAGGACCCGCAATCGATCATGTCTTTTCAAAAACTGCGTGTATCTTTCCGCCGCCGCATGCCATCCTTCATCTTCCACAAAGCGATCATCGGAACGGAGATTCATCGTCATTTCCTCTCCGCATACCGGACATACAGGAATCAGTGAACTCGGAACCTTCATCTTCAATGAAGTTTCTGGAGCGATCATTTCTTCTTTCCCATCGATCCTAAAGCCCTGCGCTTTGACCATTTCTGTGATGATCTTCTTGTTGTCGTATGTCTTCTTATGACAAGGTACAGAACATTGAAACAGGCCATAATCGCCCTGTGTATAGAAAAGTCTCTTCTTATCAAAACCCGCTTTCTGAAAACAATGGTCAACATTTGTCGTGATCACGAAATAGTCCTTGTTTTTCACAAGATCATAAAGTCTCTGATAAGTATTCGCCGGAGGATCCATGTATCTGTTGATATAAATGTATCTTGACCAGTAAGCCCAGAATTCTTCTTTTGTATCAAAAGGATAGAAACCTCCCGAATACATATCTTCAAAATGGTATCGATCGATGAAATCCGAAAAATACTTTTCAAACCTTTCTCCGGTATAGATGAAACCGGCTGCCGTCGACAGGCCCGCTCCGGCACCGATCAGTATGGCATCGCATTCATCCAGTTCTTTCTTAAGTCTCTTTAAATTATCTGAGTAACCCACTGTAGATCTTATGATCTGTATCCTTGTAGACATTGAATATCACCTTTATTTCCGATCCTGTATCTTTCTTATATTTCTTTACCGTATCTATCGCAATTTCTGCAGCTCTTATATTTGGGAAATGGAACTCTCCCGTTGAAATGCAGCAGAATGCGATCGATCCTAGTCCGTTTCCGTCCGCCAGTTCAAGACATGACCTGTAACTCGACGAAAGCAGTTCTTCATCTTCTTTTCTGACCTTGCCATAAATGATCGGACCGACCGTATGGATCACATATTTACACGGCAAATTATAAGCCTTAGTGATCTTGGCTCTTCCCGTTTCTTCTTCATGACCCTGTTTGTCCATGATCGAAGAACATTCATTTCGCAATTGGATTCCGGCATATGTATGTATGGCGTTATCGATGCATTTATGGCACGGGATGAAACAGCCTAAAAGCTGTGAATTTGCGGCATTGACGATGGCATCGCAACTTAAAGTCGTTATATCTCCCTGCCAAAGATAGATGCCATCTTTTACCGGTGTCAGATCATTGATATCTGTAATGCCCCTTTCTCTCAGTTCTTCTTTAAGATATACATCCTGAATTTGAAGAAACTCATCAGAGATCTCTGCAGGCATCCTGACATTCATCAAAGATCTTAAAAGCCTTCTTTGTCCTTCTGTGTCATCCGGAACAGTGATGTCTCTGTATCTGTCCTGTTCGCTGATAAGATAAGAGATCAGATAAAATCTTCTTTCGTTCTGATTCATCAGGATCAGCTCCTTTCCATAGAATAGCGGTGTATTTTGTTTCCTTTTTCTTTCTGAACTCCTCTGGCATATTCGATTTCCGGATACCCGAAGCCGATGATCAGCCCGGTATAGTGATCCTTTGGAATATGTAACATTGCCCTGGCTTCCGGAACCAGCTCATTCAAGACTTCGGCAGAATAGCTCATGATGATCGTTCCAAGGCCATGGGCATTGCAAAGCAGTTCAAAATATGCTGCAGCCAAATGACAGTTCGTCTTGCTGTCTTCTGCCCATTTGCCAACGCATTTTTCATGGGCGATAAACAGATGCGGCGCCCCGCAGAAAAGCATATCGCCTTTGCGGACGGTCTTCTCGGATTCCTTCATTTTCCCATAATAGAAATCACTGAAGCTGTGTGTATAAATGTGTTTCTTCGCGTCTGCATCCATTTTGGCGTAAGCGACTTTGCGGATCTCATCCACGCGTTTCTTATCATCAATAACAGTATACTCCACCCCCATGGCATTTCCGCCTGTCGGGGCTGCAGCCATCACGGAAAGAATATTCGTGATCATCTTGGGATCCAC
>JAZQIF010000091.1:0-2994 GCA_045540935.1 Erysipelotrichaceae bacterium
TCGATCTGCTGTGTCTCGATGACTTCCTTGTTTTCACGGACTGCCAGGATGGCAGCTTCGTTGAGGACGTTTTCAAGATCCGCACCTGAGAAACCAGGCGTGCGTCTTGCCAGATTGGACAGTTCGACGGAATCGGCGATCTTCTTGTTTCTGGCGTGGACCTTCAATATGGCTTCTCTGCCCTTGAGATCAGGCAAAGAGACAGTGATCTGTCGGTCAAATCGGCCCGGTCTAAGCAATGCGGAGTCAAGGACGTCCGGACGGTTGGTCGCCGCGATGACGATGACACCGTTGTTGTCTGCCATACCATCCAGTTCGACTAAAAGCTGGTTGAGTGTCTGTTCTCTTTCATCGTGACCGCCGCCAAGACCCGCACCACGCTGTCTGCCGACCGCATCGATCTCATCGATGAAGATCATGCAAGGCGCGGTCTTCTTCGCTTTGGCGAACATATCTCTGACACGGCTGGCACCGACACCGACGAACATTTCGACGAAGTCGGAACCCGAGATGGAATAAAATGGTACATTAGCTTCACCGGCAACGGCTTTAGCCAGGAGAGTCTTACCGGTTCCCGGAGGACCGACCATGATGATGCCTTTTGGAATGCGGGCGCCCATCCTGGCGAACTTCTTCGGGTTCTTGAGATACTCGATGATCTCCTGCATCTCTTCTTTTTCTTCGTCGCAGCCGGCAACATCATCGAATCTGACCTTGATGTCATCTTCCAGCCTTGCCCTGGACTTGGAGAAATCGAAGGCCTGCTTGTTGGAATTCATGGCACCCATGCGGTTCATGATGAAGACACCCGCTACGACAAATAAGATCAAGGGAATGACCGAAGAGGCCAGCTCGAGAAGATAATTGGACGCATTGGCATCCACGAAGGTGACGTTTTCGACTTTCTTGAGTTCTTCGATCAGATCATCGGCTGCCTTTTCGGTATTCGGGATGATCGCATTGAAGGCATGCGAAACGCCATTAGAATCCTTATAGACACCGGAAACGGTCAATGTGTTGTAGTCGACAGACACTTTGGCCATTTCGATCTTCTGGGATGAGACGAGTTCATTGAACTCGCGGTAATTCAGATTGGTGGTCGTTGTCCTTCCCGGGCTGGAGAATGCCATCATCAGCAGGAACAGCGACACGAACAGGTATGGTATGAAATTTACCAGAGGCCGTTTATTGTTGTTGTTATTCATTTACCTATTTATAACACTCCTCTTTCAATACGCCTACATAAGGCAGATTACGATACTTCTGATTGAAGTCGAGACCAAAGCCGATGACGAATTCATTCGGGATCTTGAAGCCGACATATTCCGCCTCGATATCTACGATCCTGCGATCCGGCTTGTCTAAGAGCGAAACGATCTTCATATCGTTTGCTTCCTTGCTGTAAAGCAGATCCTTGACCTTCTGTAAGGTCTTGCCGGTATCGACGATATCCTCAACGACCAGGACATCCATTCCTTTGATGGAATGATCGAGGTCCTTGACGATCTTGACATCGCCCATCGATTCCGTTCCCGAATAAGAAGAAACGGCCATAAAATCGATCTCACAATCAACAGTAATATATTTGATCAGTTCCGCCATGAACGGAACGGATCCTTTTAATAAACCGATGATCATCGGTTGCTTGCCTTCATAATCTTTCGAGATCTGTGCGCCCAATTCCTTGCAGCGGTCGACGATCTCTTTTTCACTGATCAGTACTTTTTCAACATTATCTGCCAACATCGTTAAAGTCCTCCGTATATTTCAACATTTTATCATAAAGACACTTGGATCATCACAATAATGATTGATATCGCAGCCAAGGTCCGAGACAAAGATCACTTCATTTCGTGCATTGACTATGACAGGCCACAAGAGTTCCTCCTGAAGCGGGATCTTGCGGTCGATGAAGAAACGGTTGAGCTTCTTTGTCCCGAAACGAAGCAGGATTGCATCCTCTTTTCTCGCATTCCGTACCACGATCGGAAAGTCGTTATCGCTTAAACAGATGCCTTCGATCTTCTTTCCTTTTTCCTTGAAAGCGAAGTATTCGCAGGAAAAATCCTTCATCTGATCGATACTTTCAAAGACATATTGATAGCCATCTCTTTTTTTGAATATGCAGATCCTTCCGTATTCCTTGCATAAGATGATGTCTTTTCCTTCAAAGACACAGTGATCTGCTTGAAGAAGCTGACGTTTCATCTCTTTGTAATAAGACTTGGAAAGCGAAGAAAAATGAACGCTCAGATACTCATAGAGGTATGGGATCCTTGAAAACTGTTTTTCCGTAAAAGACCCTTTCCGTAAAGTCAGCTTCGCCTTTTCATAATGCAGCTTCTTTTTCGCATTTCTTTCTTCGATGATCTTTACCAATTCTTCTTTTTCGGCATCCGACATCTTCTCGATCTTTTCATGACGCACTCTGTTTCTGGTGTAGTAATCTTTGAGATTGGATTCATCGATACCATATGGAATATGGTTTTCTTCACAGTATCTTAAAAGCTCGTTCTTGGTATAGCCAAGCAAAGGCCGATAAACTTTTACATTATTTATGATGTTGGTCTTTCTCAGACCGTAATAAGAAACACCGATCTTCTTTTCTTCCTGCATCAGGTAGGTCTCGATCAGATCGTCTTTCTGATGGGCGACAAGGACTTCTTCAAGATCGTTTTCTTTACATACTTCATAAAAGAAATCGTATCTGGCCTTCCTGGCGGCTGCCTGAAAGTTGCCCTCATACTTTTCTTCATCAAAATCAGACAGATGAAACGGAATATCGTATTTCTTACAATACTCTCTTACGATATCTTCATCTCTTCTGGCAGTTTCCCGCTTATGGTAATTGACATGGGCTGCTTCGATGTAAGCGCCGCTTCTTCTTGCCATATCGAAAAGGGCCATGGAATCCGGCCCTCCTGAAACTGCGATCAGATAACGTTTTGAATTGTCGATCTGAAGTTGAAACATCTTAGTTGTTGAAACGGAAGA
>JAZQIF010000092.1:0-7964 GCA_045540935.1 Erysipelotrichaceae bacterium
GCAAAAGCGATCGGCAGATCCGAAGGCTACAACTCCATGGCATCCTGCAAGAACGGCATCAAATCCGTAAAGAAGAATGCCGAAGCAGAGATCGAAAAGAAAGCACCTGCCAAGAAATAATCATCAGTCAACACTAAAAAATGCTCCGGATATACCGGAGCATTTTTGTTTGCCTTTAAGACTTGCTTAAGCGAGGATCTTTGCGATCAGACCTTCGATGATACCGAAGAGTGAGAAGTCCTGGCCGCCATAGACCAGCATCCAAGGCTGAATGGTGTTGTTGAAGAAATAAGCACCGAAGCCTACCAGCAGGACCATGATGACACCGTTGAGTGCACAGGCGATGATCGTACCTCTGATACCGCCCTTGGCATTTGCGATGATCGCAGCACAGCCGTTCTCAAAGAAGCAGGTGAAGATCAAAGGAATGATGACCGTCGGGAACATACCTCTGGTGACTAAGATCGTGATCGTCGAAGTAATGACTGCAACGATGAAGCCGATCAGTAAGGAATTCGGACCGTAACCGAAGATGACCGGGCAGTCGAGAGCCGGGATAGCACCCGGGACCAGTTTCTCGGCAACGCCTTTGAACGCCGGAACGATCTCCGCGATCAGCATACGGACACCCTGTAACATGACAGTGACACCGACGCCGAAGTAAACGGAATGTGTGAACCAGTAAGAGAAGAAGCTGCCGCTGTAGCCGAAGACTTCAGCCGGAGAAAGACCGGCGCCGGCAACGACAAAGTACATAATGATGTAGACGACCGCGATCGCGATGGAACCGGTGATGGATACTTCTCTTAAGAAACCTAAGGATTTCGGAAGTTTGAGGTCTTCGCAGCTCTTGGACTTGTCACCGACCAGCGGTGCAACGATACCTGCGATGACGGAAAGCGTAGTCGTCGGATGGCCGATCGTAAAGTCATCTTTACCGGTAACATCTTTGACTAACGGTCTCATCAGGTTCGGAGCGACGATCATGTATAAAGCTGTAAATACTGCAGCCAGACCGATCAGTTTGCCGCCCGTCAGACCGGCATCAACACCGGCAGCGATGAAGACGTATGGGAACCAGTAAAGCATATGGCCTGTGAGGAATACGGATTTCCATTTCGTGAATCTGGCAACGACCAGGTTGATCGCGAATGCCAGGATCATGACGATACCGATCTGGGTACCGTACTGTCCGCCGATATCGATCGAAGCCGGAGCTGCGGCATTACCAGGCATCAATGTGTTGAATGCTGTGATGATGCCATCGATCGAATTACCGGTGATCAGTCCTGTACCGGTGTTCAGTACGAAGAAACCGATCGCAGTCATCAGAGTGCCTCTGACAACTTCAGATCCCGACTTCTTCTGCAGGATCAGGCCGACCATTGCAACTAAAGACAAGAAGATCGCACCCTGACCAAAGATCTCATTGATAATGAAATTGAGAATTGACATAAGTAGCCTCCTTTTTTCTTTTTACTTATTTCTCCCCAATAAACAGACTAATTCAGACCATTCATGTACGTCTGTACTTTTTCTTCCACTTCCGAAGAATCCATGAAATTCTCAATGATGACGACCGGTACATCGGCACGGTCGACGATCCTTTCAGCGAGTTCCCGGGAAATGAAGATCACGTCACACGGATTGGAAAGGCAGGTCCCGACATCACCGCAGAACGTATCTGCTTCCAGATCATGTTTTTTCAAGATGTCATCGATCGCCATCCTCAGCATGAGGGACGAACCGCAGCCGAATCCGCAGACGCACTGGATTTTTGGTACTTTCATATCATTCATTCTCCTTCTTTATTGAACACTTCGTATAATTCTTCTTTTGTTTTACAGGCGGCAAGATCCTCGATCATGCCCTCCTTCATCAGCCGCAGAGCGATCTTCTGTATCTTTTCCATGTGCGACTGCCTGTCTGTGCAGGCAAGACACATCACGACTTCGACCGGATCGTTCCGACTTCCGAAATCGACACCGTTTTTCAGATTGATCAAAGATACGGCATTGTTTTTTACGGCCTCACATGGCGCGGCATGCGCTAACGCAAAGCCTTTGGCGATCACCATATACGGACCCAGCGTATTGACACTTTCGATCATGTCATCGATATACGCTTTTTCGATATCTCCGCTTCCGACAAGGATCGCTCCTGCCTTTTGAATGGCGTCTTTCCAGTCAAAAACTTCGACCTGGGCTTCTATATTGTTTAATCCTACCAGTTCTTCCATGGGGATGACGGGTACCTCTCTTTTCTTAATTATAAGCTTTCTTTCAGTACCAATTCAATCCTTCCAAGAAAAAAATGGCTACTGCCATTTTTCAAAGTGTACGCGATCTTCTTCATAGAAGCCTTTGGCGGAAGGTTCCTCATCCGGGTAACCGAAGGCAATGATCGAATGCGGTACGATGTTTTCCGGAAGTTCATAAAGCTTCCTGACCTTTTCGACCCGCTCGCTTTGCGGATAGGTGCCAAGCCACACCGAGCCGATGCCTAAGGCATTGGCCGCCAGGATCATGTTTTCACAGGCGATCGAAGCATCGATGATCCAGTAATCCTTCGCTCTTTCAAAAGCCCGGTCGAGATCCCCCATTACCAGAATGCCCAATGCACAGTTTCGAAGCGGCTGCGCCGGTCTGCCGTTACAGTCGGCCAGGGCATTGAGATTGTCCTTATCCCGTATGACCAGAAAAGAATAGTCTCTGGCATTGACACAGCTTGGTCCGCACATGCCGGCATGCAATATCGTATGAAGATCTTCTTCAGAGATCTCTTCCTGTCTGAAGCGTCTGATACTCCTTCTAGAGAAGATATTATCTAATGCATCCATTTTTTCTCTCCTTTTTCTCGATTTTAACATTTCCGGATCGGGATCGCATGCATGAAAAAAGGTCTTCCATCGAAGACCTAGTTCTTGCCTGAGAATTTGTTTTCGCTCAGATTGAAGTCGCATCTTTCCAGAACGTTCATCTGGGCATCCGGATTTTCCAGCAGTCTCTTGGACTGGTTGAGTATGGCGTCTTCCACCAGATTTCTGGCCAGACGGCCGTTGCCGGAATTCGGATCGTTGCGGCTTTGGATCAGAGTGAAGTAATCCTGCAAAGGACGAAGCGCATCATCGGCAATCACGTAATCCTTGCCTTTGGCGATCGACTTCGCGATCAGCATCAGCTCTTCACCGGTGTAATCGGAGAATTCGATGATGTTGGCAAATCTTGATTTCAGACCGCTGTTTGCCTCTAAGAAATCCTGCATCTCCTTGGTGTAGCCGGCCAGGATGACGATCAGGTCATCACGATGGTCTTCCATCGCCTTGACCAGGGTATCGATCGCTTCCAGACCGAAGGAATCATCCTTTCCCCGATAGAGCGAATATGCCTCATCGATGAATAAGACGCCGCCTAAAGCCGACTGGATGACCGACATCGTCAGCGGTGCGGTATGACCGACATACTTGCCGACGAGATCTGCTCTGGTGACTTCGACCAGCTGTCCCTGTTTCAGGATGCCACAGGCCTTCATCATGCGCGAGACCAGTCTTGCGATGGTCGTCTTGCCGGTACCCGGATTTCCGGTAAAGATCATATGTTTGGAGATCTCATTGGTCTTGAGACCTTTCTGTTTACGGATCTGGTTGATCTTGATCAGGTTCTCGAGGGATAAGAGGTAATTCTTGACATCATCGAGTCCGACGATCTCATCGAGTTCCTTCTGGATCTCTTCCCTTTCAGCCCTGGAATCATCGACGATATTGAGATCCAGAGAGATCTCATTGAAGACCGCCTTGATCGTTTCATCGTAGTAGATCTTCACTTTCTGACATTCGTCATGTTTCAAAGCGATATCGACCATCTCGTTGTAGATCTTCTTGACGCTCGGCGAGATCGAATCGATGCCGTCGTTTGGTTCATAGATCGATTTGAGATAGGCGTTGATCGAAGGATCGACCTCAAGGGCGATCTCAAGCTGGTTGGTGCATCTGGTGATCAGAGATTCGACGAGCTGATCGATGATCTTGACTAACGATGCCTCATCGAGCTTCTCTGTCTTGACCTTGTCATCGATCTTGTCGATGAACGATTTGCCAAAGACATCCATGAGCTTGGTCGGATTCTTTTCCGATACGAAGACCAGTACCTTATCGTTGCCGTTGAGCCTGTCGATGATATCGCCGGAAAGCGTATTGGTCGCTTCCACCAGCTGGTTGTTTTTCAAAGTATAACGCTTGTTTAAGACACAGTTTCCTTCCAAGACCAGTTCCGACAGCATCCTGTTGAAGATCGGCGAAGCTTCTTCGAAATTCTCGATCAGGATGATCGGATTCTTGCCGGTCAGCGCGACATAGATGTCCTGCAAGAAGAGGACTTCCTGTGAGGAAGACTGGTATCTGGACATATCCAGTTCGATGACTTCATTGGAAACGGTGAGGCCATAGCGCTTGAGCAGCTCGCCCATCGTGTAGACCATCTGGTGTCTGCCGGTACCGTTGGTGCCGTAGAGGATGATGGAGTTGCGGATCTTCTTGGGATCGGAACCTACGACATAAGGTCTGCGGAAGGCCGTCGTGAACGACTTGCAGGCCTCATCTTCACCGATGATCGTCTCGGAAAGATCCTTGTAGATGTTGTCAAAGACTTCCTTGGAAGCCTTGCCTAAAACGACGGTCTCCGGCGTTTCGATCTGGATGTTGAAATCCTTCTCGATATCCGCCTTGAGTTTCTTAAGATCTTCATCGGAATAATTGAATTTCTTGGTCATCTCTTCGATGTCCTTCTGGTTCTGCAAAAGGATCTGGTTGAGTTCGCTTTCCGTGTCCTTCAGGATATCGACCGAGTCGTTGTAGATATTTGAAAAACTGCTTCTCCTTTTGGAGAAGAGTTCTTCCATCATTTTTTCTTTATCCTCGTGTCTTGACATAATTTACAGATGTTTCAGTATCTCGCTGTTGATGGTCGCCAGCAGCAGTTCCTTGGATTTCTTGAGTGCTTTGTATACGTAAGAGAGTCCATCGTAATAACCTTTATCATACAGAGCGGAATGTGCGTTATTGCGGTTGAGTTCGTCGGAAACTCTCGCTTCGATGACATAGAGATCCTTGCGGTTCTGGTAGGCATCGGAATAATACTTTTCCAAAGCATCCTTGTGACCTTCGACATAAGCGTTGACGTTCTGCGTACCATAGGAGACCTGCTCGATGATACAGCGGAAACATTCGAATCTTGTCGTATACTGACCAAGCACATCCGGGATGCGCGGTCTGCTGATCAAAGAAGGATCGTTTGAGGAGACATAAGTCTGTCTTTTTTCTTCCTCTTTCTTCACTTCTTCGTTTTTTACGGAATCCAGGTTCGAGAAGATGTCATCGATATCCATCTTCTTCTGTTTTTCGACCTGTTCCACGAGTTTGAACATATCGATCTTGTTATCGCTCATTGCCGCCTCCGTTAAACGGGCTTCCGACCAAGCCGTCCTGTTTCAAAAGTGACTGCAGAGTGTTGATGTCCGCATTCAGATTCATATAGTCAGATTCATGCAGCGAATTGTAAATCGTCTTGAGTGCTTCATTGATCAGCTTGATCGTCTTGACCAGCTGTACTTCACACTTCTTGAACTCATCATCCTTGATGGCTGAGTCAGAAAGGCGCTTGTAGTTTTCTAAGATCCCGGTCAGGATCGGCAGATAATATTCGTAAAGCTTGTTGAGCTTCGGATCGACGGTGCCGTCTTCCTTATCGACGATATCGATCTGCTTGAGCAGTTCGCAGGTCTGATATAAGCCGTTGGTAACTTCTTCATTGGACAGGCCTTTGTTGAGCTCGTTGATCTCATCGATGAACTTCTCAGCCTGTGATTGAGGTTCCGCCTTCTTTTTGGCTTCCGGCTTTTTCTCTTCTTCCTTCTTTACGCTGCCGCCCTGTTTTGCCAGCTGGGCAAGAGCTGCGATGACCTTCTCGTAGGCTTCCGGATAATAGGAACGGAACTCCTTGAGCTGTGCGACCTTTTCATCTTTATAAGAGATATAAAGGTTATCGACTGTCGTATACGTACCGCTGTGCGTGGAGATCGAAATGTCATCGAACAGGATCAGGGAAACGTTGTCCTTGAAATACTCTGACAGGACCTGATCGATCTGCGCATTGCGGGAATTCTTCACATAGCTGGTGCTCTTCTTCTGATGGACATTGGAGCTTTTACGGTATGCCGAGTTTCTGCTCGTCTCGCTTTCTCCGAAGATATACCGCATGAATTTGAAAATGCCATAGAAGGCCAGAGCCGTCATAACGCCCGGAATCACCAGGCCAAAAAGTATCAGACCGCCGCTTTCAAAAAGATAATCCAGCAGCGTCATGATGATGATAAAACCGAAAATACCGATTCCGCCTCTTCTTCTTCTCATAACAAACTAATTATAACATCAATGAATCGGAATGCGATAAAATGCAGAGTTTCCGCGCTTATATCTGTGCTCATGAAAAAAAGAACTCCCGAAGGAGTCCTTATCTATGGATCGATCTTATCTCTTACATTCTCATCGTAATCGTGTTCATCGACGACAGGCACTTCGTCTAAGGCAGAACCGCCCGAGACTTTATCGAGTTCCTCATCTTTGACCAGTCTTACGTTTTTCGTTTTTTCCGGCATCGTTTCACCTCGTTTCTGTTTCGATCAGCGTAAAGCCTGACCTGCCCGATCTGTGTCGATGCCGGTCAATGGAATAATGTAATAGCGTGACGGATCGCTTCTTCTCTCATCCGGTTTGATCGGGATGGCATCCGCTTCATTGACCCGGATGGTGATCAGTTTCTCGCCGCCGTATGGGGCAACGATGACGCGCAAGGTCGTCACACCCTGGCCGTTGACGATGAGACGGTTGCCGTCCATATGGGCGATCATTCCGTCATCCACCGTGAACTTGAGTTCTCCGTCTTTGTAGAACTGACTTGGACCGTAGCTGCCGGATAAGGCATGGCTCTGGCCTTCCTTGAGTTCGATGACTTCCATATCCGGATCGTTGTTGACCGTGATGTGATATGGGAATTCAAGCGCAGCGATGAAGCCGGTACCGATAAACATCGGCTCGCCGTCCTTATCGAACAATTCGATATAGCCATTGGCGAATCCGTATTTGAACAGTTCATCGGAGATCTCGATCTTCTCTTCGACAAACATCGTCTCACCAGGCTGTATCGTCGATCTCGATGGCTTCCTCTTGGCTTGTTTCGATCTCTTCCAGGATCGAAGTCGTATTTTCGGAAGCGACCGGTCTGTCATTGAACAGAGAATCCTCATTGATCACACAGATCTTGTAATCCGCACCGTATCTTGCGGAGATATCGATAAAAGAGAGTTTTACGGAAGCCTACGGCAGGACATCACCGCCTCTTGCGACCTTCAGGATGTAGGACTCCCCCTTCTTCCATCTGGCTGTTATATGCAGACAGATAAAAAGAACCATCAGCCAGTGTCGCTTCATCGATCTGCTGCTCAGGTAATTCTATCCTTTCGTCTGCTTTCAGGCTCAAAGGGAAACAGCTGATCAGAAGGATCACGCTCAGAAACAGGTTCATCAGTTTCTTCATGTACTGGTTCATGGTTCTCTCTGTTCTATTTTTTCGGTACTTCTCCTCTTCTGTTTTACAGCCCTTGCCGCCGGGAAAGCCCACTACTTTAGTGGTGGGATGATAGGCGGATCATTCTTATAGAAATAATTTCTAGTATATGTATGTATATGATATAATATACATATGGATAATGATTATAGAATAACAAAAACAACAGTGTCTCTGATCAACTATCACTTTGTATTCTGCCCTCGCTATAGGCGGAAGATCTTCAACATCCCCGGCGTGGAGGTCAGATTCAAGGAACTCACATCCCTTGAATGTGAACGCCTCGGCATAAAGATACTTGCCATGGAGTGCCATATCGATCATGCGCATCTGTTTTTGAGCTGC
>JAZQIF010000093.1:0-5240 GCA_045540935.1 Erysipelotrichaceae bacterium
CTCCTTCTGTGAGCCAGGGAGTTGGAGAGATATTTTGTCTTCCTAAGACCGCTTGGCCTCCGACTTAGACGGGTACGCCTGATCGGCGTCAGTATCTACAATCTCTCCAACCGCGTCAGCCGGCAGCTTTCTTTGTTTGAAGAGGCGGAAGCGGAGAAAGATGAACGGCAGGGTTTTGAAGAACTTTTCGCCTATATGCAAAGACGCTATGGTCTGGATTTTTACAACAACCTTGACAAGATCTTTACGGGAGAGACCTTATATCGGACGATCGAATATATGCGCAAACATATGTGATCTGATCGGAAAATGTCGGTCCGAGCATATTTTATATCCTTGCAGATCTTTTCTGATATGATGTTCTTACTATCAAATAATCAGGAGGATGGATATGCTTTGGATCATCATCTGTCTGTTACTGGTATGCTGCGCATTCGTGCATCGCAGAGTCATCGCTGCTTTGATCAAAGGCGAACCGATGCCTAAGGCTCCGAAGTGGCATTTCTGGGTAGCAGAAGACAAAAGAAGAGAAAACTAAGAAAAGAGTTGACGTGATGTCAGCTTCTTTTGATATTGGAGAAGCAGAGATATATGGAACATTCGATATTGCTGACCGGTGCGACCGGTTTTCTGGGTTCACAGATCGCAAAAAGATTAGTGTCTGACGGGGATCACAAAGTCTTTGTGCTGATCCGTCCAAATGACGAAAACGAAGCTTTGAAGAAACTGAAAGGATCCTGGGCTTTCGATAAAACGCTGAGCGCAGCCATCGGAAGACAGTTTTTCATCGTGCAGGGAGACTTTACGAAAGAAGGTCTTGGTTTGAAGGATGAAGATAAGAGGATGCTGCAGGATGAAGTGAAGATCATCATCCATGCCGGAGCGGATGTTTCCTTTCAGAAAGACGAAGCAGATCTTTTCAAAACGAATACGATCGGAACGAAAAACATGATCGCCTTCGGCAAAACGATCGAAGATCTGAAGCGCTTCGTTTATGTCTCCACTGCCTATGTTGCCGGTACCGGCGAAGGGCTGATCAAAGAGGAAACTGTTCAGGCACCCGGTTACGCCAATTCCTATGAATCGTCCAAGGCGGAAGCTGAACAGGCAGTCTTACAAAGTTCTCTTCCGTATACGATCTGCCGTCCGGGCATGATCGTCGGCGATTCCAAGAGCGGTTATATCAAGAATTTCAATACGATCTATTATCTTCTCAGACAGCTTTTGTTGAAGAAGCTTCCGATCATTCCGGCAAGAAGTGACATCTTATTGAATCTTGTACCGGTGGACTATGTGGCGGAAATGATCGTCAAAGCAGCTTTTGAAGAAAAAACGGAAGGGAAGATCTTCCATCTGACCTGCCCGGAAAAACAGGCACCGAAGGCAGAAGAGCTTTCCGATCACGTCTGTGACTGGGCGAAGAAAAATCTGGATATCGAGGTCCGCAAGCCTTTCTATCTTTCACTTCCGTTCGTGAAGAAGATGGCTCTGGATTACGGAAATAAAAAAGAAGGAAAACAGAAAGACTTCTATCACAATATGCTTACAGTGGCACCGTACTTTTATTCGGACCAGAAATTCGATCGTTCCAATACGGATACTTTATTGGGTGAGTATGATCTGCAATGGCGAGAGTATATCGATGTGCTTCTGGATTTTGCCTGCCGCAAGAACTTCATGAGGCAGGATGGCAATACCGTTTTTGAACAGGCGATGTTGCGCCGTGCAAGCAGGAGTCATCCGATCACCTACTATGATGTCAAAGAAGATCGCATCGAAAAGATGGAAGGCGATGCTGCCAATGAAAGGATCCTGCAGATCAAAGAGGCTTTACTGAAATGGGGCATCCGCAAAGGTGACCGCGTCGCTTTGACGGGCATCAACTCCATCGACTATATGTTATTGGAACAGGCGATCGGTCTCACCGGGGCGGTGAGCGTTCCGATCTACTATACATCCCCTGCCAAGGAGACATCGCTTTTATTGAAGAAGAGCGGTGCCGGATGGTTTTTCATTGGGGATAAGCGCATGATGTCATCTTTGAATGAGATCGAAACTGAGGCGAGGATCGTTGTGTTTTCCGTTGTGAAGGATATGAAAGATGAAAGAGTCTTATCTTTCGATGACTTCCTGGCCAAGGCACAAGGTCCTTACGAAGAACAGTATCCGTTTCCGGAAGATCTGGCGACCATCCGTTATACCTCCGGGACGACCGGTGAGCCGAAAGGCGTCATGTTTGATTTCGGCCAGTTAGGCTGGATGGGCGAAGTGCTCACGAGCCTTCTGACCTTTAAAGACCGCAATGATTCGATGGTCTACCTTTCTTTCCTTCCTTTGTCGCATGTCGTGGAAGGCATCCTGGCTTCCTATGCCCCATATTATGTCTTATGCAAGGTCGATTATTATTATCTGAATGACTTTGGCGCATTGACGGCATCTTTGCCGAAAGTGCGTCCGAACATCTTCTTCTCAGTCCCGCGTTTCTATGAAAAGGTCTGGGATCAGGTCTGCAGTAACCCGATCGGCAGGATCTGGTTAAAAATGAATGACGGTCTTGCGAAGTCGATCATCGGAAAGATCTTGAAGAAGGCCGTCCTGAAAAAGGCAGGACTGGATCGCTGCCGTCAGCTGATCGTCGGTTCGGCACCGATCTCTGAACAGCTCTTGTTGAATTTCCGATCCCTGGGTATCGAGATCCATAATGCCTATGGGCAGACCGAGGCTCCTTTGATCACGATCAACCGTTTAGGCGACAACATCATCCCGTCGATCGGCACGCCGCTTCCGGAAACGAAAGTCAGCGTGGAAGAAGACGGCGAACTGATCGTCGAAGGTCCGCAGGTCACCTTGGGTTATTACGGTCTTCAAAGTCCAAACATTTCTAACGGCGTGTTAAGGACCGGGGATCTTGGAAGTGTGGATGACAAAGGTCACATCACCTTGTTTGGCCGTAAGAAGGATTTTGTCGTGACTTCCTATGGCAAGAACATCTCCATCCCGAAGCTAGAGGAAGCCCTGAAAGATATACCGGGTGTATCTGAGGCGGTGATGATCGGCGAAGGGAAGCCATATTGCACGGCATTGCTCTGGCTGGAAGGGGAAGTAAAGGATCTGGATGCACAGATCGCAAAGATGAACGAAAAACTGTCGCATCCCGAACAGATCCGTAAATATAAGGTGATCGAAACGCCGCTTTCGATCGGCAAGGAAGAACTCACGCCGAATCTCAAAGTAAAGCGAAACAACGTCATGAAGCATTATGAAGATGTGATCAGGGAGATGTACTCTTGAAAGAAATACTCTTTAAAAAGCTGCTTCATTCTTTGAAGCGCAGGACACCTTCGTTTGTCAGAAAGTACGAATGTCAGATCCTTCTTGATCTGATGGCGAGGTCCTGTGATATGCCAAAAGAAGACCTGCTGCATCTTTCTGAAAAAGAGGCGTTAATTAGATATGGAGAATTTACTCTCTCCTGCATGGACTCGGGAAAAGCCGATCCTGAAAAGCTGTATGAAGAAGCGTTCCGGCTCGGGAAAAAGATCGTAAAGATCAGCGGCTTCAGGGACGGGAAAGATAAGGAAGATCTGATCTTTTATCTGTACTCCAATATCGGCATCACGATGCGCGGTGATCTGCCCGGGCAGATCGAAGTGCCTGTCTGTTACTTTTCAAAGATCTATGATGAAAAGCGCTGTGCCCTCATGTCGAATGTCGATGCCGGGATCATTGCCGGGATACTTGGCGAAGGGAAACTCGTGTTTTATGAACGGCTGAGTCAGGGCTGTAAGTCATGCAAGGCACATTTTCGAAAGGAAGAAACGATATGACTCTGAGAAAAACGGCGATCGTCGTCGGCAGCGGTGCCGGCGGTGCTGTGATCGCAAAAGAACTGCAGGGAAGATATGATGTCACGATCCTGGAAGCGGGAAAAGCTTTCAAGCCATTCTCAGCATCGATCCCGTTGTTTTCCAAGCTTCGCTATTCCGGTCTGTTCCTGGATGAAAGGATGATCTCGATGTTCATCCCGAATATGAAGGTGGAAAAGACGAAAGACATGGTCTTGGTCCGAGGGATCGGCTTAGGCGGTACGACGACTCTGGCGACCGGCAATGCCGTGAGATGTGATGGTTCTTTGAGAAGACTTGGCATCGATCTGGACAAAGAGTTTGAAGAGCTTTATGAAGAGCTTCCCATCACGATCGATCATCAGCGATACTGGACGGATACGACCAGACAGATGTACGAACTGTTTGAAACGATGGGCCTTCATCCGATCGTGACACCGAAGTTTCTGGATGTGTCAAAGTGTGTCGGCTGCGGACATTGCGCGATCGGCTGCCCGACAGGTGCCAAATGGGATAGCAGAGCTCTGGTCGATGAAGCTGTCAGGAATGGTGCTCATCTGATCCAGGACTGCAAGGTCGGATCCCTGGAGATCGAAGATGGTCTGGTCAAGGCCGTTCATGGGATCCAAGGCGGAAAGAAAGTGACTTATGCTGGCGATCTGATCGTTCTGGCTGCCGGCGGGCTTGGTACACCGGTGATCCTGGAAGATTCGGGCATCGAAGTTAGGAAGCAGCTCTTCGTCGATCCGGTGCTCTGCGTTGCCGGAAGAAAGGAAGGCATCCATCAGGAACGTCAGATCCTGATGCCGTTCATAAGTCAGCGGGAGGGCTATATCCTTTCCCCGTATATGGATTATCTTTCCTTCTTCTTCAATAAGGACTGGAAGATGGGGATGGAGGATATCGTTTCGATCATGATCAAGCTGGCCGATGAAAAGATCGGAAGCACCGATGGAAAAAGGATCGACAAGACGATGTCGGAAAAAGATAAAGAGAATATGAAAAAGGCCGTTGCCTTATCTTCCGAGATCGTGGAAGCTTTAGGCGTTGCGAAAGAAAAACAGTTTCTCGGGACGCTCAATGCCGGTCATCCGGGCGGCATGCTTCCGTTAAATGAGAAGTCGGCTTCGACCTTGCATGATGAAAGTCTGCCGGCCAATCTTTACATCGCCGATGCGACTCTGTTTCCGGAGTCACTGGGCAATCCGCCGATCCTGACGATCATGGCGCTGGCAAAGAAGATCGCTTCTTTAGTGTAAAAGATAATAAAATCAATGAGATAAACAGTATATAACAGTTGACAACAGTTATATACTGTTTTATTATGAAATCGAGGTTTGATATATGCGCATAATCATCCACAACTCTTCCATGGTCCCGATCTATGAACAGGTC
>JAZQIF010000094.1:0-13841 GCA_045540935.1 Erysipelotrichaceae bacterium
GATTATATAGCGGGAGATCTTACACAACAGATTCCCAATGAAATCATCGTCAGATCCGTCTGTACCCTTATCTTACACAAAACAGAGGTAACACTTAAACCCGGATGGGGGTTGACAATGTTACAATTAAATCGTACTAATCTAGTTATGGAATACGTAGTTATAGGAAAAATATTGAATACATTCGGCATCAAAGGTGAATTGAAAGTCGATGCCTACACAGATTTCGTTGAAGAACGTTTTAAGAAAGACAGTACCGTTTATATCGGTGAGGAACATGTTCCTTTTGTGATGCGTTCCTATCGCCAGCACAAAGGTTTCTATCTTCTCAGCTTTAAGGATGTCGAAGACATCAACCTGGTGGAAAAGTATAAGGGCCTGCTGCTGTACAAGGCAAAGAGCGATATCCACAAACTGAAGGAAGGGGAATACTATTTCTCCGATCTCAAGGATCTTGATGTCTATGTCGATGATGTAAAGATCGGCAAGGTCTTACAGGTCGAGGAGGGCATCGCTGCCAACAACCTCAGGGTATTGAAGGATGAAGATAAGAAGGAATATCTGGTTCCGTTTCTGCCTGTCTTTATCAGGAATGTCGATCTGGAAGGCAAAAGGATCGATGTCATCCGGATGGAAGGACTTCTATGAAGATCACGGTCCTGACACTGTTCCCGGAGATGTATGAAGGCTTTCTGAACGCTTCGATCATCAAACGGATCATTGAAAAAGGTCTTGCGGAAGTAAAGGTCGTAAATATCCGCGATTATTCCATGGATAAGCATCACCATGTCGATGATACGCCATACGGCGGCGGAGCAGGGATGCTGATGAAGGTGGATGTCGTCCATCGGGCGCTGCTGGATAATATCTCCAACGATTACACCTACACGCTTCTGACTTCGCCGAAAGCCAGACCTTTGAAGCAGGAAGATCTTGTCAGGCTGTCCAAGCTCGATGAATTCGTCATCATCTGCGGTCATTATGAAGGGATCGACCATCGCATCGAAAAGTATGTGGATGAAAAGATCTCGATCGGCGACTACATCCTGACGGGCGGCGAACTTCCTTCGATGGTGGTGATCGACGGCATACTCAGACTTCTGGAAGAAGGGATCTCTTCCGATTCCCTGGTCGAAGAATCGTTCAACGACGGCCTTCTGGAATATCCGCAGTATACCAGGCCCGTCGAATATAACGGCGACCGGGTCCCGGAAGTCTTGCAGAACGGCAACCACAAAGAGATACGCCGTTACAATTTGAAGATGGCTTTGAAAGAGACGATGCTGCATCGTCCGGATCTTCTTGAAAAGCGGGAACTTTCCAAAGAGGAAAGGGAACTTCTGGTTGAGATCGTTTCCGAGATCGCATAAAAGGCTTTGTTTTCGGGCTTTTTGTGCAGAAAGTATTTGATTTAGGGAAGCATTTGTGATAAAGTAATTAAGCGCTGTTCCGCTTTTCGTTACGATTATGAACAGATGTCTATATATTTGAAAAAGGAGAAGAAAGATGAATTTAGGTTTAGTTAATGAAATTACTAAAGACCAGATGAAGTCCGATCTTCCAAGTCTTGCTCCGGGACAGACTGTTCGTGTCGATGTCAAGATCAAGGAAGGCGACAAATCACGTATCCAGGCTTATGAAGGTGTCGTAGTCAAAGTACAGGGTTCAGGAATCGGTCAGACATTCACTGTCAGAAAGATCTCTTCCGGTATCGGTGTTGAAAGAACATTCCCGGTACATTCACCTGTTATCGACAAGATCACTGTTCTGCGTGTCGGTAAAGTCAGAAGAGCCAGATTGTTCTATCTCAGAGAACGTTCCGGTAAGTCTGCTAAGATCAAGGAAGTCAGATAATTTCAACAAAGCCGTGATGAACGGCTTTTCTTTTTGAGTATAATGGAAGTAATGAAAAAAAGTGTGTTCAAGGACCTGTTCTGGTTTTTTGTCAAGGCGCTGATCCTGGTCGCCATTTTGATCAACTTCGTTTTCATACCTTGCGTAGTCAACGGCAGTTCCATGCATCCGACCTATGAAGAAGGGGAATACGGTTATTCCTTCATCATCACCAAGATGCTCGGGATCGGCCGTTTCGATACCGTCGTCATCAGAGTCGATTCTTCTTCCAAGGAAAAACTCTTAGTCAAGAGAGTGATCGGCTTGCCGGGCGATGAAGTGGAATACAAGGACAACAAGCTGTATATCAACGGGCAGTACATGGAAGAGCCGTTTCTTTCCGATGTGACGACTTCCGATCTCAAGATCCGGCTTTCCGATAACGAATACTATTGTCTGGGTGATAACCGCAATGTTTCCAGGGATTCGCGTTTCTACGGTCCTTTTGAAGGTTCACAGATCGTCTCGACGCATCTGTTCGTGCTCTTCCCGTTCGATTCCTTCGGTTTCAATAAATAACTGCGATGAAATTAAAAGTACTTGTCGACAACAATACTTTTATCGATATGTATTATCTGGCAGAACCTGCTGTCAGCTATTATATTGAAGACAATGGTGAGACCATCCTTTTTGACACGGGTTATTCCGATGTCTTTTTGTCCAATGCGGAAAAGATGGGGATAGATCTTGCAAAGGCCGATCATATCGTTTTGTCGCATGGCCACAACGATCACAGCGGCGGTCTTCCTTATTTAAAAAAGGTAGGAAAAAGATTCAGACTGATCGCCCATCCGGATGCTTTTGTGAAAAGGGAAGATGATACGGGCCTTTCGATCGGTTCGTCGATGGATGAGGAAAGCGTGAACCGGTGTTTTGATCTGTCTGCCCATACGGAACCGTATCGGATCAGTGAACATCTTATCTTCCTGGGACAGATAAAAAAGACGCTGCCTTTTGAAAAGGACTATGCGATCGGCAAGAAATATATAAATGATAAGGCATACGAAGATCATATCGATGATGATTCGGCTCTGGTATATACAGGTAAGGAAGGATTGTTCATCATCACCGGCTGCAGCCATGCGGGCATCTGCAACATCATCGAACAGGCCAAAAAAGTCTGCGGTCAGGACAAGATCCTGGGTGTGATCGGCGGTTTCCATCTGTTTGACATCGATGAGCGTCTGTATAGGACGATCGATTATTTTGAAGAGAATGACATTAAATTACTGTATCCGTGCCATTGTGTTTCGCTTGGCGCAAAGATCGAGATGGGAAAACGTCTGAAGATACATGAAGTCGGAGTAGGACTGGAGCTGGAAATAGAATGAGTGAATTCGCAAATCAGATCAACTGGTATCCGGGCCATATGGCGAAAGCCAGAAGGCAGATGGAGGAGCAGCTGAAACTGGTCGATATCGTCATCGAACTGCGGGATGCCAGGATCCCTGAGGCTTCGGCCAACCCGATCCTGAAGGAACTATCACGCAACAAGCCGGTATTGATCATATTGAATAAGGCCGATCTGGCCGATGAAAAGAAAAACCTCGCCTGGAAGGAAACTTTTGAACACTGCCTGATCACCGATTCGGTGGATGACCGTCTGACAAAGACCGTCACGGATGAAGTGAAGAAGATCCTGAAAGACAAGCTTGACCGCGCAAAGGCTCGCGGCATCCGTAAGAAGGTATTACGGGCAATGGTCGTCGGCATCCCGAATGTCGGAAAGTCGACCTTCATCAACAACATCGTGAAAAAGAAGGCAGCCAAGGCGGAAAACCGTCCCGGTGTCACCAAGGCCTTGCAATGGATACGCATCAATGAGGATGTCGAACTTCTCGATACTCCGGGCGTCTTATGGCCGAAATTCGACGATCAGAATGACGCGCTTTTGCTGGCGCTGCTGGGTTCGATCAACGACGATGTCCTGGATAAGGAAGGACTGGTGCGTTTCGGTCTATCCTATTTAAAGGATATCTATCCCGGCAAGATCAGGGAACGCTATGGCGTCAATGAGGATGATGAACATCTTCTCGAAGCCATCGCCAAGGAAAAACTGTGGTTAGGCAATAACGGACAGATCGATATCGCCAAGGCCGTCGATCTCATACTTAAGGATATCCGCAGCAATAAGATAGGAAGGATCACCTGGCAGGATGTTGGAGAATAAATACGAACAGCTCTGCTGGGAAAAGGATCAGTATGTCATGGGGATCGATGAAGCCGGAAGAGGTCCGCTTTGCGGTCCGCTGGTCGTGGCGTGCTGCATCTTTCCGATCGGTTATGACAATGAGGAGATCAACGATTCCAAAAAGCTGAGCGAAAAGAAAAGGGAAGAACTGTTCAGACAGATCATCAAAGACGCTCACCATTATGAATTCCGCATCGTTTCTCCCAAAGAGATCGACCGTTATGACATCTACCATGCGACGCAAAAGGCAATGGATGAACTTTCCCGTTCCACGAATATCCATTCTCTGACCGTTACCGACGCCATGCCGCTTCATCGCTATGATGTCGTCGATATGGTGAAAGGGGATGCCAAATCGATCTCGGTCGCCGGCGCAAGCATTCTGGCCAAGGTCTTGCGTGATCACATCATGATGGGTTACGATGTCCTGTATCCGCAATACGAATACCGCAATCACAAGGGCTATGGGACCAAGAGACATCTTGAGCTCATGGATGAGTACGGCATCAACGATCTTTACCGTCTGTCCTTCAAACCGTGCCGTGACAGACAGATGAAACTTTTTTAAACACAGAGTAGGTATCGCCGTTTTTTCTGCAAATAATGAAGTAGATGAACAGAGAAAAACTGATTGCTTACTCTTTTTATTATGGCGGAGAGTATGATAAAGTCTATAGAGCCGTAAAAGAAAAACTGCCGATCGAAGCAAGAGTCGATCCTAAGGCAGTGACGATCCTTGATGAAGGATATCCGAAATGTTTCCTCGATCTCAAATACCCGCCTCTGGTCTTTTACTATGAAGGTGATCTGAGCCTCTTGAACAGAGAATGCATCGGCATCGTTGGTTCAAGGTCTGCCTGCGATTATGCCTTAAAGGCGACGAAAGGCTTAAGCAGGCATTACTCCGATAAGGTCATCGTATCAGGCCTGGCCAAAGGGATCGATGCGGCAGCTCATGAAAATGCTTCTTCAACGATCGGGATCCTGGGCTGCGGGATCAAACGGATCTATCCGTATTGCAACCGCAGGCTGATCGATAAGATCAAAAAGAAAGGGCTCGTGATCTCGGAGTATCCGGAATTCACAGCGCCTTTGGCCCACCACTTCCCGTTCCGCAACCGGCTGATCGCCGCTTTGAGCAAGACACTCTACATCATGCAAAGCAAGGCTGCTTCGGGAACAATGACCAGCGTCAATGAAGCACTGGAGCTTGGAAGAGAGGTCCGGGTGCTTCCTTATGATATCTATGATGAGGCGGGATATCACAACAACACGCTGATCTATGAAGGCGCGACGCCCATACAGAGGCAAGAAATTGCATTTTAAAATCAAATATGTAAATATTAATAATTGTTAAAGAGGTTCCTATGAAAAATCTGGTTATTGTTGAATCACCATCCAAATCAAAAACGATCGAAAAATACCTTGGAAAGGATTTTAAAGTCACTTCTTCCAAGGGACATATATGTGACCTTGCCACCAAAGGCAAGGAAGGGCTCGGTGTCGATATCGAGGACGATTTCAAACCGACTTATGTCGTTTCGCCGGACAAAAAGTCCGTTGTCAGCGAACTCAAGAAGCTCGTAAAAAACTCGGATTTCGTCTATCTGGCGACCGACCCGGACCGTGAAGGAGAAGCGATCTCCTGGCATCTGGCAAGAGAACTGGGCCTTGATGTCAATGAAAACAACCGTATCGTCTTCAACGAGATCACCAAGAACGCGGTGCTCAATGCTTTGAAAGAACCTCGCAATATCGATATGGCTTTGGTCAGGTCGCAGGAGACCCGTCGGATCCTCGACAGGATCATCGGTTTCAAGCTTTCCAAGCTCTTACAGAAGAAGATCGGTTCCAAATCGGCAGGCCGTGTGCAGTCGATCGCTCTTCGCATGATCTGTGATCGGGAAAAAGAGATACAGGCATTCGTTCCGGAAGAGTACTGGAACATCATCGCGCATCTTGGCAAGAAACTCGATGCGGAACTTGGCAAATACAAAGGTAAGAAGATCGAGATCCACAACGAAAAAGAAGCCGATGCTATTTTAAAGGCGTTGAGTGAAGAATTCACTCTGGCTTCGATCAATGAGAAGGCAAAGAAAAGAGCCGCCTATCTGCCATTCATCACATCCACTCTGCAGCAGGAAGCTTCGACAAAACTGGGCTTCACTTCAAGAAAGACGATGATGGTCGCCCAGAGCTTATACGAAGGTGTGGAGCTCTCTGACGGGGCACAGGGTCTGATCACCTACATGCGTACCGATTCCACCAGGCTTTCCAAGGAGTTCGTCGCAGCTGCCTATGACAAGATCGAAAAAGACTATGGCAAGGAATACAAGGGTTTTTACCGTGTCAAAAATGATGAGAGTTCGCAAGACGCTCACGAAGCGATCCGTCCGACCAATCTGAACAACGAGCCGGATAAGATCAAGCAGTATCTGTCCAACGATCAGTACAAGCTTTATAAATTCATCTATTACCGTGCGCTGGCTTCTTTGATGAAAGAGGCGGTCTTTGATTCGGTCACTTATGTTTTTGACAACAACGGCTACGAATTCACGGTATCGGGTTCCAAGATGAACTTTGACGGTTTCTTAAAAGTCTATGGCGACTATGACTCTTCTAAAGATGTCATCCTGCCAAAACTCGAACAGGGCGAAGTCATCCGATGCACCGACATCGAAAAACAGCAGCACTTCACCGAAGCGCCTTCCCGTTATACCGAAGCCAAGCTGATCAAGGCTCTCGAGGAAGAAGGGGTAGGACGTCCTTCGACTTATGCGACGATCATCGATACGATCGAAAAGCGCAATTACGTTGAATATAAGAAGGCTTCCGATTCGGGCAAGACCAAGTATTTCTTCCCGACGGAGCAGGGCGTTCTGACGGATGAAAAACTCAGAGAGTATTTCCAGTCCGTCATCAACATCAAATACACGGCACAGATGGAATCCGAGCTCGATGAGATCGCCGAAAACAAGGTCGATAACGTTGAAGCGCTCAGGGAATTCTATGACCGTTTCCAGCCGTTAGTCGATGATGCCTATGAACAGATGGAAAAGAAGCAGCCGGAAAAGACCGGTGAGATCTGTCCGGAATGCGGCGGCGATGTCGTCATCCGTTCAGGCAAATACGGCAAGTTCAAATCCTGCATCAATTATCCGACCTGCAAGTGGCATGAATCATTACAGAAGAAGGAAGAACCGGAAGAAGTCGGCAGGAACTGTCCGAACTGCGGCAAGCCTTTATTAAAGAGGAAGTCGAGATACGGTACCTACTTCATCGGCTGTTCCGGCTATCCGAAGTGCAACTATCTCGAAGCGATCGAAGGGCAGAAGCCCCGCAGGTTCTACAGAGGAAAGAAGAAACAATGAGAGTCAAAGTGATCGGCGCCGGCCTGGCGGGAAGCGAAGCGGCATATCAGCTGGCAAAACGCGGTTTTAAAGTCGATCTGTATGAACAGAAAGGTGTCAAAAGGCATCCGGCTTTCAAGACGGATGATTTTGGTGAACTGATCTGTTCCAATTCATTGCGCAGTGATGATCTTTATAATGCTGTCGGACTTCTGAAGGAAGAGATGCGGATCTTGGATTCGCTGATCATGGAAGCGGCAGATGCCTGCCGTATCCCGGCTGGCAAATCACTGGCGGTCGACAGAGTCGGCTTTTCCGCCTATATCACAAAGAAGATCAAAGAGAACGAAAACATCCGTGTCATCAATGAAGAAGTCACTTCGATCGATGAAAATGAGCCATGCATCATCGCGGCCGGTCCGCTTTGCGAAGGCAAGCTGGCAGAAGAGATCGGAAGGCTGTGCGGCAAGGATTTCCTTCATTTTTACGATGCGGTCTCACCGATCGTCGAGAAGGATTCGATCGATTTCGATCATGCCTACTATAAATCAAGATACGATGATGAAAATCCCGGAGATTACATCAACTGTCCGCTGAATAAAGAAGAATTCCAGACCTTCTATGAAGCGATACTCAATGCCCGCAAGATCGCGGTGCACGATATCGATGATGAGAAGTATTTTGAAGGCTGCATGCCTTTTGAAGAGATGGCCAGAAGAGGCTATAAGACACTGCTGTTCGGACCGATGAAACCGGTAGGCCTCGAACATGACGGTGTGCGTCCTTATGCGGTCGTACAGTTACGCAAGGACAATGCGATCGATACCTTATATAATGTGGTCGGTTTTCAGACGCATCTGACCTTCGGTTCGCAGGAAGAAGTTTTGAAGTGCGTTCCGGCACTGGCCAACGTGCATATCGTGCGCTATGGTGTGATGCATCGAAACACCTATCTCAATTCGCCAAACATCATCAATAAACACTATCAGTTCATCGAACATCCGTCCTTGTTCATCGCCGGACAGATCTCAGGCGTCGAGGGTTATGTCGAATCGGCGGCCAGCGGTCTTTATGCGGCGATCAATCTTGCCCAATATCTGGAAAAGGGAAAAGTCGAGATCGAACTGGGTCCGGATACGATGATCGGTGCGATGGCCAATTACATCTCGGATACCAATATAAACAAGCTCGAGCCGATGAATGCCAACTTTGGCATCTTCCGCATGGATTACAATGGTCCGAAGGCCGATAAGAAAAAGGCGTATACGACGCACGCCTTGGAGAAGGTGAAAGAATATGCAGGACATGTATAAGAGTCTTGATGACTTCATTTCCTATATGCATGACAAAAGAACGGGGTCAGAGAGGACTTCCGATTCTTATTATCGCGATATCGACCGTTTCATCACTTTCCTGAAAAACAACGATGTCTCATCGTTCAAGGAAGTCGACAAGAACGTCGTCTTTGACTATATCAGCGAACTTCGCTCCGGCAGGATCTCCAGAGGGAAGATCTCCAACGCCACCTATGCGAGGAATCTGAGCGCATTGCGCTCTTTTTATCGTTTTCTGTGTGAACGGCACATCACAGATGAAAATCCGTTTCTGCAGTTTCGCAAGATACACGTCGAGAAACATCTTCCCGATGTACTCAGCATCGATCAGGTCGAGAGACTGCTGGACGTCTTTGATCTGAATGATCCTTTGCAGATACGAAACCGCTGTATCTTAGAGTGCATCTATGCCTGCGGGCTTCGAATTTCGGAGTGCTGCGATCTGAAGCTTTCCCAGATCGACCGCCGTTCTATGATCGTACGCGTCATCGGTAAAGGCAACAAGGAAAGGATCGTTCCTTATTACCCGAGACTCAACGAACTCATCGATTTGTATATCAGGGAATACAGAGACCTCTATGCCCCGGAAGACTTCGAATATCTTTTCGTAACTTCCCGCCATGGAAAAGTTTCACCCCGCAGTGTTCAACTCCTGTTAGAAAATGCTAGAATAAAAGCTGGGCTTTCGATCGATGTGCATCCGCATATGCTCAGACACTCCTTTGCCACGCATCTTCTGGATAACGGTGCCGATCTCAGGACCGTTCAGGAACTGCTGGGACATGAAAATCTGTCGACGACGCAGTTATATACACATCTGACCTATGACAGACTGAAACATGCTGTCGAATCTGCCCATCCGCACGCAAAATGAAAAAACTGAAATTTGATTTAAGATTCTTATACCTGTTTATTCCGATGCTTCTGCTGGAGCTGCTTTTTCATCTGGTCCAGTTTCAGGCATTCGACTTCTTCTCAGCGCTGCGTATCTTCTTGTTTACATCGTTCCTGTCGTTTCTGATCGCTCTGGTCGGAAGACTGTTCAAGAATCCGAAAGTCTATTTCATCATCGGACTGCTCGTGATGATCTGGTTCTGCGCTTACAGTTTCGTGGAACTGATCTTCAAGAACTTCATGGGCGATTTCTATTCTTTCGGTACGGTCGGTGACGGTGCGCTGAGGATCGCGCAGTACGCAGTGATCTTTTTATCTTCGGCAAAACTGCCGTATTATCTGTGTTTTGTGCCTTTGATCGTCTATATCCTTCTTCACCGCTTTGTGAAGTTCAATGAAAAGGGGCCGTTTCAGCTGCCGGCGATCTTCTGTATCCTGTCGTTCCTTCTGTTAGTCCCGATCATGGATCTGGGTTCCGGTACGACGTCGATCTTAAAGACCTATGGGACCTTCTCCAACAAGACGATCATCATCGATAAATTCGGCATCGAACACTTCTTTTTCCGTGACCTGAGCGCTTTGGTCTACAAGGCACCGGATACCATCGAGATCCAGGAAGAAGTCATCGAAGAAGTGGTCGAACCGCAGGAGGTCATCGTCGACAAGAAGCGTGTCATCAACGACAGCGAATGGAAAAACATCGCACAGACGGAAGTCAATTCTAACATGCAGACGATCGACAAGTATCTGATGAACCGTCAGATCACCCAGAAGAATGAGAAGACGGGCATCTTTGAAGATTACAACTTCATCTATTTTATGGTCGAAGCAGGGGACTATCTGATGATCGATGAGCAACTGACGCCGACCTTATACAAGATGTATTCTGAAGGTATCCATTTCTCCAATCACTACACGCCGATCTATTCGTGTGCGACCGGCGAATCGGAGCTGGTCTCTTATCTTTCGATCTTCCCATATGTCAATGTCTGTACGCCGAATTATATCGCCGGCATCGACTACTATGAAGCGCTGCCGTATATGTTCAAAAACAAAGGCTATGCGACTTTTGCCTTGCACAACTGGCGTGATGAGTTCTATGAGAGAAATACCATCTTGCCGGCCATCGGTTTCGATGCGTATTACGATATCGATGCCATCTGGCAGGATAAGAGCATCGAACATACCAACGGCTGGCAGTCCGACAGGATGCTGATCGAACAGGCGATCAAGCACATGGAAGAGACAAACGGCAAGTTTTTCTGTGATATCATCACTTCCTGCATGCATTTCCCATACGATGAGTCTTCCTATTGGGGAGATTATTATATCGATCAGATCAATGAGGTCCACCCGGACTGGACGATCGAATTCAAACGTTACATGTCCAAGTGCATGAACTTTGATGATGGCCTCAGAGTCCTTCTGGAATACCTGGAAAGCTCCGGCAAGGCGGACAACACCGTCATCTGCATCTATCCTGACCACCGTCCGTACTGGATGGATTATGACCTGGTCATGGAGACGACCAGATACCTGGACCCACTTCGTTTCGGCGAAAACGGCATCTACCGTTCACCGTTCATCATCTACAACAAGAACGTCGAACCGGAGATCAACGAGAACTACTGTTCTACGCTCGATCACGCTCCGACGATCGCCAACCTGTTCAATCTGAACTATGATCCGCGTCTTTTCATGGGAACGGACGCTTTCAACGGCGACAACATCGTCATCCTTGCCAATGGCAACTGGATCTGTTCCAGCGGTTATTATGATGCGACGAATGAAAAGTTCATTCCGAATGATCCGGAAGCGGAAGTGGATGAAGCTTTCGTCAAGCGTACGACGGCTTCCGTACAGAATACGATCAAGATCTCTTATCTGATCATGGATGAGGATTATTTTGCGAAGCGGCGCTCGATCTGTTCGCCACGTTAAAAGAGAAAAATATGAAAATCAGCGAAGTATTTGAAGTTTCAAGCGATCTCAATATCAAGTCGATCATGTTCGATTCCCGCAAGGAATGCAAAGATTCGATCTTTTTTGCTATGAAAGGCAAAGTCAATGACGGGCACCGTTTCATCGAAACGGCGATCGCTAACGGTGCGATCTGTATCGTTCATACCGATGAGATCGAAAACAAACATGACGATGTCTTATATATCAGGGTAAAAGATGCGACAGAAGCTTATGTGAGTTTCTGCAATGCCTATTACGATCATCCGATGGACAAGATGAACGTGATCGGCATCACCGGTACCAACGGCAAGACGACGATCGCCTGGATCATCCGTTCGATCATTGCACATTTTGACAAGTGCGGATACATCGGCACGATGGGCTATTCCTATGATGAGACCATACGCGATTCCAAGATGTTTCTGACGACACCGAAGTCGGATGAACTTTTCCGTATCGGCAAGGAGATGGTCGATAAAGGCTGCAAGGCCCTTGTTTTGGAGGCTTCTTCGGAAGGCCTGGTCACGCATCGTCTCGATCAGGTGAATTTTTCTACGGCCGTCTTCAACAACCTGTCCGGCGAACATTTTGATGTGCATGGAACGATGGAAGACTACTTTAAGGCGAAATGTATCCTCTTTGACATGCTCAAAGAAGACGGCAAAGCGATCATCAATATGGATGATGAATACGGCAGAAGACTTTATGATCTCTGCGATCATCAAAAGATCACTTACGCCATCGATGCGGATGCCGATTATAAGGCGGTAGATCTTCGTCTGTACAATGATCATTCCGAATTCGATCTTCTATACGGCGGCAAGAGCTGGCACATCGATACGAACATGCTGGCAAGATTCAATATCTACAACCTGCTTTCCGTCATCGCCGTACTCAATGAAAACGGCTATGCGATCGATACGATCCTGCCGTATCTTGAAAATGTCGAGCTCACACCGGGCAGATGCCAGATGATCAAAGCCGGTCAGGATTTCAATGTCGTCGTGGATTTTGCGTTCACGCCGAATTCCTTTGATAAAGTGTTCTCTTTTGCCGAATCGATCACAGCCAAGAATGGCAAGATCATCGCGGTATTCGGTGCGGCAGGGGACAGAGACCATAAGCGAAGACCCGGCACATCTGTGATCGCCGATGAAAGGGCGGATGCCGTCATCCTTTCCTATGACGATCCTTCCAGCGAAGATATGCTGGGGATCCTTGAGGAGATGGCAACGTACTTCAAGCGTCTCAAGCCACAGATTATACTCGATCGAATAAAGGCGATCGATACGGCGGTGAAGATGGCAAATACAGGCGATACGATCCTGCTGCTTGGCAAGGGGTCCGACCGTTTCTTCTTAGATAAAGAAGGAAGGGTCCCGTACATTTCCGATGAGGTGGCAGCGAAGAATGCGATCGCCGCAAAACTGTCTGAAAAGTGCTGAAAAAAAGGCTTAAAAAGCCTTTCTTTTTATATATCGATATGTTAGAATAATTAGGCATTTATGCATACACACACTATGGATTCATCGCTCCGTGCCTGAAAAGGTTAGCGGTGTCCGAAATAGTGGAGGCGTAACGGAAAGAGAGGAAATTATTAAATGCAATTAGTTTCAATGAGAAAACTTCTGGAAAATGGTGCTCATTTCGGACATCAGACCAGAAGATGGGACCCGAAGTGCAAACCGTTCATCTACACTGCTAAGAACGGCATCTACATCATCGACCTCAACAAGACACAGGATGCTTTACAGGTCGCTTATGACAAGATGAAATCCATCGCTGAAGAAGGCGGCAAAGTCTTATTCGTCGGTACGAAGAAGCAGGCTCAGCAGATCATCCTTGATGAAGCTACCAGATCCGGAAGCTTCTACATCAACCAGAGATGGTTAGGCGGAACTTTGACCAACTTCCGTACGATCCAGAAGAGGATCAAACGTCTGATCGAGATCGAGCAGATGGAAACTGACGGTACGATCTCTGTTTATCCGAAGAAGGAATAGGTCCTTATCCACAAGGAAGCTGTCCGTCTCGAGAACTTCCTGGGCGGTATCAAGGAAATGAAGAAACTTCCGGATGCCATCGTCGTCGTCGATCCGAAAGAAGATCATAACGCCGTGGCAGAAGCCAGAAAGCTCCATATCCCGGTATTCGGTCTGACCGATACCAACTGCAATCCGGCTCTGGTCGATCATGCCATTCCGGCCAACGATGATG
>JAZQIF010000095.1:0-3546 GCA_045540935.1 Erysipelotrichaceae bacterium
TGTATATTATATCATATGCATACATGTACTAGAAATTATTTCTACAAGAATGATCCGTCTTTCATCCCGCCACTAAAGTAGTGGGCTTTCTCGGTGATGAGAGATTGTAAAAACCCTAAAAAAGAATAATAGCGCGTAAAATGTCTGATATAACATTTTACGAAAACTTTAATAAAGCAATAAACCAACTTTATGGAGATTACTCTTTTTCTTTTTACTTATTTATTCAGACTCCAGCCGTGATCACCGTGATAGATCATGAGTTTTGTCATACCGCCGTCGATGTTGATGTTTTCCCCATCGATAAACGACGCCTTGTCACTGCAAAGATATAAGACCATATCAGCAATATCCTGCGGATTGCCCACCCTGCCGCTTGGCTGCTGGTTTGCATCCGGTCCTTTATAGGCCGTATACGCCGTATCGATCCACCCGGGAGGGATGGAATTGACTCTGACTTTGCCCGAAAGGCTGATCGCCAAAGCATGAGTCAAAGCAGAGATACCGCCTTTGGCAGCCGTATAGGATTCCGTCTGGGCCTGTGACATATAAGCTCTTGTTGAAGAGATATTTACGATCGAAGCCCCTTCATTGAAATACGGCAAGAAAAGCTTTGTAAGATAAAACGGTGCCGTGACACCGACTTTGAGGGCATATTCAAATTCCTCGTAGCTGCAGGAATCGATGCCTTTCATTAAAGGAAGCGCATTATTGATCAGATAATCGATATGGCCGTGATCATCGATGACCTTTTTAACGAATCGTTCCAGTGTTTCCTTATCCGAAATATCGCCGACAAAATAAGCATTCTCTTTGATATCGATGATGGCTGTCTTAACACCTTGTTTTTCAAAAGATTCTTTGATGCACTTGCCGATACCACTGGCTCCGCCGGTGATCACCGCAACTTTTTCTTTCTGATTTTCCATTTTTTCCCCTTTTTGATCATCTGTCCCACAGATGGTAGCCTTTCGCTATAACAAGTTTTTCAAGGCATTCTTCAAAATCGGTATCATTTCCATAAACTGTCATATAGGTATCCTGTCTGTCCAAAACGATCATGATATTCTCTTTTGGAAACACCACTTTGAATTCGCCTCTATCATTCATATCAGTAAAACGGTCCATGAAGTCTCTTCCCTCGTCGATCGTTTCATACGCATCTTCCTTAAAAGAAACGATCATATCAAAATAACAGTTCAGGATCAGAAAGATCTCCCCGTAGTCCTTATAGATCTTCTTCAGCCGTTCGTCTTTTTCAAAATAGGATATTGCGGCATCATACTGTTTGCTGAAAGCTTCCGTTACTCTTTTCGAAAAGATATCGATGATACGATAGCTTTCCTCATACATCTTTTCGATGAAATCATCTAAAAAAGCTTCATTTCCATGAAGCATATCCGTATTCGAAGTTTTCCTGGTGTCATGCATGCTCATCAGAAGAACAGGTTCCTTGTATTGCTGAGAAACAATATGATCAGGATCGCCAGATAGGCACAAAGTTTCAGCAAAGGAAAGGCATTGATCTTTCCTTTCAGTTTGAATAAGACCGAAGCGATCGAAAACAAAGTGAAGCCCAAAGCGATCAGATAAGCGTTCATCCCCTTCGCCAGAAACAGGCAATAGGCACTGATCCCCTGTACGATCCCAACGATGAAAGTCACAAGACCCATCTTTCTTGCGAACTTTGCAAGTTTTCCTTCTTCATTAAGACGGCCAACAAAGGAATCGGGAAGCTCCAAAGGATTCAATTTCCGTTTTCCGGACATGTAGATGATGCCGGTAACGATAGAGAATATACACAAAATGCTATAGAATATCCCACACAGTGTCAGCGGGATATTGAATGTTTCAAATGCAGAAAGTTTCATATGCTGCCTTTCAATGTTCTGTCAGCCTTTGATTCTGTCTAAGAAACGGTAATAGAAATCCGAACAGTTGCCATTAGGATCAGGTGCCGTATCGGCATATTTGAGTTTCTCGAAGACGAAACGGATCGGATCGATGCTGACCTTATTGATCGGTTCGATGATGATCGGATACTTCTTCGGTTCGACGATGTCCCAGTCAAAGCCATGGGAAACAAGCGTTTCATCCAGCATCAGTTCACCAAGCTTGGTGCCTAAGTAGATGGCAATGTTCCAGACTTTCTGGTCGGAATCGAAACGTTCGGCGATCGAACGGATATAGTTGATCGACTGATCGATCTTGTAGATATCGTTTCCGATCGGCTCACCGATGGCGACTTTTGAGATCTCGTCAGCTCTCTTGCAGAAGACATCGGTATTGAAGCCCTGAACATAGTTCTTGCCGTTGTGGTCTCTGTAATAGACAGCCTTGTCTTTGATGGCCTTGCACATCAGGACATAGTTCTCTTTTTCCAGTATGTCTTTTGCCTGCGCAAAATCCTTGTGTTCGATGTCGTAGTCCAAAGATGATATCAGCATATCGATATTGCGTATCGTCGACATGCCTTCGACAAGCGACATGAGCTCTTTGAAATCAACATCTTTATAACGCTCCTCGACAAAGGAGGATTCTTCTTTATTCAATCGTAATCTGTTATATTCCATGATCTGCCTTTATTCAACATATACGATTATACCAAAAAATAAGACCTGCCTGGAAAAAAGGCAAGTCTCATTTCTCTACAATAACGGAAAGCGAAGAGACACTTTGAACAGGTCTGCATCGATGCTAAGATCCAGCTGCCCGTTCTGTAGTTCGGTCAGGCTTTTGGCGATCGATAAGCCCAGTCCGTTTCCTTCGCTGTTTCTGGAAGCATCTCCCCTTTTGAAGCGCTCCAAGAGCTCGTCCGGTGAGATATTCAGCTGATCTCTGGAAGTGTTCTTGAAGGAGATGATCGCCTGACCTCTTTCTTTTTGTAAAGAAAGATAGACTCTTGTGCCAGGCAAGGAATATTTGCAGATATTGTTCATCAGATTATCGAAGATGCGCCACATCCTTCTTGGATCAGCAAGGATCTCTACCCTTTCATCTTCCTTTTTAGTGATCAGGGTTAGATCCGCCTTCTTTAATCGGTCATCGTATTCGCCGATGCACTGTTCGATGAAGATATTGGCGTCGCATGGCGATAAGTCGACTTCCAAAGATCCGCTGGCAGCTTTGGAAGCTTCCACCAGATCCTCCAGAAGACGTTTCAATCGTTTGGACTGGCGGATCAGCACTTCGCTGTATTCCTTCACCTTATCGGAGACCGCTTCTTCCTTTCCGATGAGATCAGCATAGTTGATGATCGAAGTTAACGGTGTCTTAATATCATGAGAGACATTGGTGATCAGCTCCGTCTTCATGCGTTCGCTCTTGAGTCTGTCTTCCACGGCGATCGCCATACCGGATGCGATGGAATTGAGATCTTCCCCATGTTTTTTCAGATCGAACACCATCTTGCTTGTATCTACATGATAGCTGAGATCCCCTGACGCCAAAGCATCAGCACCTTTCTGTAACTTATGCAGGCAGAAACCGATATAGGCCAGCAATACAAATTCCAGGAATTTCGCAAAGACCCAGAGTCCGCCTCCG
>JAZQIF010000096.1:0-4757 GCA_045540935.1 Erysipelotrichaceae bacterium
GGCATAGGGCAAGGCTTGAACAGAGAAGATGATCTTTTATCTCTCAAGGACTGGGGCATCATCGATATTCAGGATCTTTCTTCAGGGAAAGAGCCTTTGACTTATTCTTTTCTTTTCAAGACGATCGGGAGGCTTCTTGAGCTCGAAGATCCTTCAGATTATCTGAAGGAAGAAGGGCTCATTGAAGGAAACGTCAACGGTGAACAGAAAGTAAACAGGGATACGGCGGAAAAGATCATCGACTTTGCGGTCGATCAGATCGATCATCCGCTTTTTGAAGAATACTTTTCGGAAGAATTGAAAGAAACGGTAAAAGAAGATACTGCCGATTTACATAACGGCGACATCTTCGTATATGAAGACAGCTATCGCATCTTTGATGAAAACAAAGAGAAAGAAGATTGTCCTTTGGCGGAATATGAGGATGTCTATGAAGGACTGCAGCTTGAGGCAAAGGAATTTCTTGATTTTGAAAAAGCAGTCGTCATTCCTTACGGGGAAGTCTATGAAAACACCTCGTATATCAACGAGTTCTATACGCTTTTAGCGAATAATGATACCCATGTCTTTCACAAGAACGGTTTCCGTATCTCTTATTCCCTGAATCCTTCCGGCATCGACCTTCATGTCTCCAAAGAGGTCAAGGGTTTCAATATCTATTTCGATGCCTCTTTGCACAACGTGAAGGCAAGCTTCAAATGGAAAGAAAAAGAAGACGATCTGAAAAACTGCTTCTTCACTTTGAAGTTCAATACGACCGAAAAGCTCGGCGTATCCGACGGACGCTACGGGAATTATCATGTGAAGTTCAAAGACCTCGATGCGTCCTCATTTGAAAGTCTGCTGCATTCTCTGATCGAACCATTGAAGAAAGATGAGGAAGCCAGTCTGACTTTATGTAAGATAAAGATCCCGTTCGGTGATCTGCCGGGCGTGTTCATCGTCATGGATCTTAAACTGAAACTGTACGCTTCAGGCAAAAGCGAATTCGTCCTGACCAACAGCCATGAACTCGGCTTTGAGACCAAGAACGGAAAGATCCGTTTCATCAATCACAACGATCACGATCTCAACTGCATCCTGCAGGCTTCCGCAAAAGGGGTCTTAGGTGTTGATTTTGCTGCCGAAACGCTGGGCATCCGTCTGGCCGATGTGGAAGTCGATGCCGGGGCAAGAGGGGTGGTACGATCGACACTTCATTATGTGTCGGAAGAAGAAGACATGAAGGAAAGCTCCTCCGAAGTTCCGTATTCCGTACTCAACGAACTATCGGACGGCAATCCGGATGTTCTTGTATGCGGGGATCTGAGTCTTCACTATATACTTGATCTGAACTTCAATACTTCCGGGACCAAGATGAACAAGTTCGGTTTTTCAAAATTGTTTTCTTTGCTGGATGAGGAGGATCAGATCTTCGGCAGTCTCCATCACATCGAAAACGGCCACTTTGTAGAAAAATGTACACGTACGAAAAAGCCGCAGATACAGAAGATGGAAGAGGTGAGATCAGACAAGATCGTCCTGGTTTCTTATGCGGAAGTTTTACATAAAGGGGAAAGCTATGCGATACAGGTCAAAAGCCTGCCGGAAGGCTATGAAAACAAAGATCTATCCTATGTATCGGAAGATCCTTCGATCGCTTCAGTAAAAGACAATACGGTCTATGGCGTTTCTGCCGGCAGTGTGCGCATCAAAGTGGAAACGGGCGATGGCAAATACAGTGCTTATGTCAATATCCTGGTGTCCGCCCAATGAAATATCTGATCATCAAAGACGGCCGGAAACTTATCTGTACAAGAGTCGATGAAGACCGGCCTTTTCAAAACGAAGGGATCGATATCTATTATCGGAAAGGCGTCGCTTATCTTTCCTGCAAGAGCGGCTATGTCCTGGAAGAAGGATCGAAGATCTGCCGTCTGGAAGAAAGAAGATACCATATCGAATCCTGTGACGGCTTCAAGAGTTTTGATCTGTATGTCTATCCGGATGATGACGGTGCAGAAAGCTCCGGCTTTTATCAAAACCGCGATCTCAAGATCTCTCATCATGAAGATGCCGATCTCATCACTTTGGACCCCCATCTTTCAAAGGGCAGTTTTTATCTGCGTGACGGCATGATCGATTCCGATCTGGAATTCTCGGTCAATGAAAGGTCCTACGAAGGCGGAAAGCTCAGGGAAGGAGACAAGATCTCGATACTTGGCTTACGCATCTATTACTACACGGATTTTCTCTATATCAATTCGTTCCGTGTGAAAAACAGGCTGCCCTCATACGAAACAAAGGAGGTCCTGATACGCTATCCGGCGGTATTGCTCAAAGGTCACTTCTATCCTTTGCGGCAGCGAAAAGAACTCGTCATACCGGAGCTGAAGGAATACGAAGCTTATGAGAAGAAACAGACGATGGATATCTGGCGTATCGTCTTGCCGAGCCTGATCATGTCGCTGTCTGTATGCCTGATATCGGCTTCGGGTCTTTACAAAAGCATGCAGCAAGGCAAAGACCTGCTCGATTCTCTGACCTATGTCATCTCACCGATCGCGATGCTCGTCAGCGGCGTGCTGCTGCCGGTCATCTTTGACCGCTGTGAGAAAAAGAAAGAAGAGGCCGCATATGAGAATACAAAGAAGGAGTATCTGGCATATCTTGACAGATATCATGAAGATCTGAAAGAAAGGATCACCGATTTCGTGAATGAGAGAGCGGATCTGTATTTTTCTTTGAAGGGACTTCAAAGAAGGCCGTTCTATCTGAAGAAGGAAGAGGAAGACTATCTGTGTCTTTCCTTGGGGATGTATAAGAAAAGTTTTGATTTTGACCATCATAGCGATGATGAAACGATCAATAAGAAATCGGAAACGATCGTTCATCTTTTAAGCAGTGTCGGACCCTTGCCGTTTCTTCTGGATCTCAAGCAAGAAAAAGATATCACGTTCTTATGTAAGAAAAGCGAGAAGGAACATTTCTTTCTGCGTTTTATTCTGGAACTGGCCTATAAGCACAGCTTCGATGATCTTGCGATCGCCGTCTATGATACCGATCTTTCTTCGATCAGTGCCTTTTATGATCTGCCGCATATGTTCCTGAACGGGCAGAGGCTGTATTTTGATGAAGAACGAAGTCTGCAGGAACTCGATCTCAGAACGCTGGATGCTCCTATGTTTCTTTTCACGAAAGAGGAACTCAAACTTTCGTTTCAGAATGAGAAGATCTGTACGCTTCGCTTCTGCGATGACGAAAATAAGATCTATGGCAATTGTAAGACGATCGTCGATCTCACCAAGAGTAACGGTATCCTTTACAAGGAGGTAAGACAGAGTTTTTCTTATGCGCTGGAAGATCTCGATATCCGATCGCGTTTTCATGAACTGGGTATGCAAAACAGCTTCTTTCTGCCGAAAGAGGAGTGGAGCTTTTCCAAACTCTTCGATCACTTCGATATCAAAGAAAGCTATAAACAGGCCCATAAAGATCTGCGGGCCGATTTTGCGATAAGCGACGGTCATCTTCTGTATTTCGATCTGCATCAGTCCGGCCAGGGACCGCACGGTCTGATCGGCGGTGCGACCGGTTCGGGGAAAAGCGAACTGATCATCTCGATGTTATTATCGCTGTGTATACGCTATTCGCCGGAATATCTGCAGATCGCTTTGATCGACTATAAGGGATCAGGCATCAGCGATTCGCTTTCTTATGAGGGCAGAAGACTGAAGCACATCATCGCTTCTTTGTCTAATCTGGAAGGCAGTGATTTCGAAAGGTTCATCATCGCTTTGAAGAACCTCTGCCGTGAAAGGCAGTCGATCTTTGCGGCCATTTCCCGAAAAGCTTTCGTATCGATATCCGATCTTGACGATTATCTTTCGATCGGACCGGCAAACTATGGTTTTGCGCCTATGGCTCATCTTCTGATCGTGGCGGATGAATTCGCGGAACTCAAGAAAGAGAATCCGGAGCTCGTCAAGGAGCTGATCTCGATCGCCCGCATCGGAAGAAGCCTTGGCATCCATCTGATCCTGGCTACCCAGAAACCGAGCGGCTGCATCGATGAGGAGATCTGGTCGAATTCCCGCTTCAAGATCTGTCTGAAAGTCCTGGAAGAAAAAGATTCGCAGGATCTCATCCATTCCAAGGATGGCGCCTATCTGCGAAGAGCCGGGGACTTTCTTTTGAAGACAGATCATCTGATCACGCCTTGTCAGGCGATCTATGCCAAGCATGCGGTCGACGGAAACAGTCCGTATGAGGCAGGCATCTATCGAAACGATCTGCAGATCGAGAAAAAGACCGCCCGCTCCTGCGGAAACAGCGAGAAACAAAGCTCTTATTTTGTAAGAAAGATCTTTTCCGTCTGTGATGAGCTTTCATTGTCACCGAAGCTTTTGGAATTCCGGTCTCCCGAGCCCATGGAGAGGCGAAAACTGGCGAAGGGGAAGTGTATCGTCCTTGGGGAGATCGACGATTATCTGAACTCAAAACGAGGTCTGCTGGCATATTCTTTCAGGGAAGATGTCCTGATCTGTTCCTCGAGGAAAAATGTGTCTGGTCCTTGTGCAACGGTCTCAATGAAAATGAAAGAGATTTCCTCTATATCGGATCAAAGGAGGTTAGTTATTCTCATTGTGTCGGGTCTTATCATTACGAGGAAAGTGAAGAGATCATCAAGGCCTTTTCGCTTCTGGAAAAGACGGACCGCGATCTGCATGTGCTGATCGAGGATCTGAATGCCTTTTTAAGCTATGAGGAACAGAATC
>JAZQIF010000097.1:0-2836 GCA_045540935.1 Erysipelotrichaceae bacterium
AGGAACTTTTTATCGACAGTAACGGCTACAAGGAGCCTAATCCGAAGCATCTTGCAAAGTACGAGAAGAAGCTTCTGCGCGAGCAGAGATCACTTTCGCGCATGATCGAGGCTGACATTTCAGGCTATACGAAGGACCGCAAGCCCATATGGAAGAGGCCTCTTTCCGAATGTTCGAACATACAGAAGCAAAAGCGAAAGATCGCGGCCATCCACGAAAAGATATGCAACTGCCGTACCGACCATCTTCATAAAGTATCTTCTAAGCTGGTGAACGAAAACCAAGTCATCGCTTTAGAGACGCTCAATGTGAAAGGAATGATACACAATCATCATCTCGCTAAAGCTATATCTGATGCATCATGGTCACGCTTTGTCACTATGCTCGAGTACAAGGCCTTCGCACACGGATGTACTGTTTTCAAGGTGCCGACATTCTATCCGTCGAGTCAGACATGTTCTTCCTGTGGATATAAGAATCCGTACGTTAAGAACCTGTCTGTGCGCTCATGGGTCTGCCCGGAGTGCAGGGCTGTCCATGACCGCGACGAGAATGCTGAGAAGAATATTCTCGCTAAGGCGCTTGTTATGCAGACTGCTTAAGCAATACATCTATGGTACCGCGGGGCACGCAGAAACTCTCGTTTCGATATACGAGTACGCTTGCGGAGATCGTGTAAGTCGGTAAGTCTTCGGACAAATCGCTGTGATCAGTGAAGCAAGAATCCCACGGCTTTAGCCGTGCGGAGTGTCAACCAAGTGACACAAACAGATCTGAAGGAGGAAACTATGGCCATCATCGTATCTTTGGCATTCACGCTTTTATCCGGTCTTCTATTGACCAGAGTATCCAAATACTTACACTTATCTTTCCGGATGTGACGATCTATCTGCTGACCGGGCTCTTGCTGGGACCGTTTTGTCTAGGCAGACTTTCGATCGTCGGACTGGGCTTTTCGAATTTCGATCAGGTGAAGTCGTTATCACTGATCAGTGAAGTGGCGTTAGGCTTCATCGCTTTTTCGATCGGCGCCGAATTCAAATTCGAAAAGATCGCTAAAAGTGGCAAGGCGACGCTGATCATCGGCGTCTTGCAGGCAGCGTGTGCGACGCTTCTTGTCGATACGTCACTGCTTCTTTTAAGAAATGTAGTCGGGCAAGACATCCTGTCCGTTCCGGTATGCATCACCCTGGGTGCTATCGCATCCGCTACAGCTCCGGCTGCCACTTTGATGGTCGTCAGACGATATGGCGCCAAAGGACCGGTGACCGACTTGCTGCTGCCGATCGTGACACTCGATGATGCGGTCGGGCTTGTCATCTTTGCGGTGTCTTTAGGCGTTGCGCAAGCCTTCAACGGCGGTTCCTTGAGCTTTATCGGGGTCATCGTCGATCCGCTTCTCGAGATACTCGCTTCGATCCTTCTGGGATCGCTTCTCGGTATCGTTTTAAGCAAGCTGGAGAAACTGTTTTACTCCTATGACCATCGCATGGCGATGTCGATCGCGTTCGTACTTCTGGCGATCGGTCTTTCGAGCCTGCATTTTGAACTTGGGGCTTTGAAGATCGGCTTTTCAAGCCTTCTGGTGATGATGATGCTGGGGACGGTCTTCTGCAACATCTCGGAATTTTCGCAGGATATCTTCGAAAGGGCAGACCACTGGACGTCGCCTCTGTATGTGGCGTTCTTCGTCCTGTCGGGTGCGCAGCTTGACCTGGGCGTCCTGAAAAATCAATGATCCTGCTGGCAGGCTTCGTCTATATCGTGATGCGCTGCCTTGGCAAGTATCTGGGTTCCCGCATCCCGGCAAAGAGGCTGGGTCTGCATGAGAATGTCGTGAAGTATCTTGGCATCACGCTCTTCCCACAGGCCGGTGTGGCCTTGGGCATGGTCAATTCCGCCCAGGTCTTAGGTGAAAACAATGGGACGATCATACGCAATGTGATCCTGCTGTCGGTGATGATCTATGAACTTCTCGGTCCGTCTTTGACCAAGATCGCCTTGGATAAGGCAGGAGAGATCGATCTTAAGAACAAGCGATGAAGGTCGCTTTTCTTTTCCGCATAAATAAGACACACCATAGAATGTGTTATATAATGAGATTATGAAACAACTCGTGCTTATTTCCGGCATTTCCGGTGCCGGCAAGTCGACGACTTCCAATATCCTGGAGGATATGGGCTATACCTGTATCGGCCAGTATCCGCCGGAACTGCTTCCCGATCTGCTGGATCTGATCAAGAGAGACGATTCGATCCGTTATCAGAAAGTGGCTCTGACCGTCGTTTTGTCGGATCTTGATAAATTTGAAAATCTGCTGACCAATTCGGAATTCAATCCGAAGCTCATCCTTCTGGATGCCAATCGGGATATCATCATCAACCGCTACAAGTTCACCAGACGCGTCCATCCGCTGGTCACTTCCAATATGGCAGCGACTCTGGAAGAAGCCCTGGATATCGAAAAGGGCATCTTGAAGAAATACAGGCGGAAGAACGTCCGGGTCCTGGATACGACGGCACTTTCGGTCAAGCAGCTCAAGGCGACGCTCGATAAGATCCTGGATTATTCCGACTACAACAACCTGGCGATCACGTTCGAATCGTTCGGTTTTAAAAACGGCGTTCCCGATGATGCGGACGTCATACTCGACGTGCGGATGCTCGATAACCCGTTCTATGTACCGGAACTCAAGGACCTGACAGGAAACGATAAGGAAGTTTCCGATTACGTATTGAACTCGAAACTCACCCAGCGCTATCTGAAGAAGACGATCGCGTATCTTGATTTCATGTTCAAGACTTACGATAACGAAGAAAAAAGACACCTCACGATC
>JAZQIF010000098.1:0-3701 GCA_045540935.1 Erysipelotrichaceae bacterium
TCAAGACTTCCTTATTGGGCAAACACAATATCACCAACATCCTGCTGGGTATCGGCATCGCAAGAGAACTTGGCATCGATATGAAACAGATCGTCAGAAACGTTTCCAATATCCGCCAGGTGCAGCATCGTCTCGAAGTCAAGAAGATCAACGGCCTCACGTTCATCGATGATGCCTTCAACTCCAACCCGGTCGGTTCAAAGATGGCACTCGATGTCTTGTCTTTGATGCCGGAAAGAAGGGTGATCGTCACTCCGGGCATGATCGACCTGGGTGAAAAGGAAGACGAGATCAATTATTCTTTTGGCGAATATATGCTCGATAAGGCGGATTTTGTCATCCTGGTCGGTGAAAAACAGACCAGAAAGATCCTGGAAGGACTAAGAAACAGTGGATATCCCGAAGAAAACATCCTGGTCGTAAAGACGGTGAGAGAGGCATTTGCCTACATCTATGCCAATATGAACGCAAATGATACGATCCTGCTTGAAAACGACTTGCCGGATGCGTTCAACGTATAGAAGTGATAGAATGAGTGATGTTATGAAAATTTGTGTAGGAGTATTTTTCGGCGGCAAGTCCACCGAACACGAGATCAGCTGTATCTCGGCAAACCAGGCACTCCATGCCCTGGATTCAGACAAGTACGATGTCCTTCCGATCTATATCTCCAAGGACAACGAGTTTTTTATCGGCGATGAGCTCTTCGATCTGGCCAATTACTCTTCCTTTATAAAAGATCCGGCTTCCGTTCTTGAGAAAGTCATGATCTATAAAGACGGAAACGAAGTCAGAGTCAGACCGGTCAAAGGCCTGTTCAAGAAGGAACATAAGATCGACGTGGCATTCCCGGTCGTTCATGGCACCAACACGGAAGACGGTTCTCTGGCCGGCTTCTTACAGATGCTGGATCTGCCATACACTTCATGTGATGTGCTTGGCGGCTCGGTTGGCCAGGATAAGGCCGTCATGAAGGATATCTTCAAGGCGGAAGGCATCCCGATGGTCGATTATTTCGTCGTCTATAATGCCGATTTTGAAGAGAACTATGAAGAATACTTTGCCAAGGCAGCAAAGATCGGCTTCCCGCTGATCGCCAAACCGGCAAACCTGGGTTCTTCCATCGGTATCGAAGTCATACGAAATGAAGAGGACTTCAAAGAAAAAGTCAGCGAATGTCTCAAATATGACTTCAAGGTCATCGTTGAACAGATGATCACGGATCTCAAGGAAGTCAACATCTCCCTGATCGGCAACAGCGATGAGGCAAAGACTTCGCCGATCGAAGAAGTCACCAACGGCTTCCTGGATTTCGACAAGAAATACCAGCCGGGCGGCTCCAAAGGTGCCAAAGCAAACAAGACCGGCGTAAAGGCGGCACCTGCCAAGGGTGCTTCCAAAGGCATGACTTCCACGGTCAGAAAAGTTCCGGCAGAGCTGGAAGAAGGACAGAAGGAAGAGATCGAAGCGATCGCCAAGAAAGCCTTCCGTGCCCTCAATTCGTTTGGCTGTGTGCGTATCGATTTCATGATCGACCGCAATACCAACAAGATCTACTGCAACGAGATCAACACGATCCCGGGTTCCCTGGCTTTCTATCTCTGGAACCATGACGGCATGAGTTTCACGGAAGAATGTGACAGGCTCATCGAAAATGCCCTCAACCGTTATGCGAGAAGATCGAGAAAGACCTATTCATTCGATACCAATATTCTGGACAACTACAAGAGAAAATGAAAAAGACCGCTAAAAAAGTGATCGTCATCTTTCTGATACTGCTGATGCTGGTGATATCGGTACTCTCCATGGCTGTATAGAAGATGTTTCGACCATAAAAAAAGGAAATGACTGCTTAGAACCGTTGAACTATGAAAAACATGAATAAGAAAACACTGACTGGATTGATCATCACGGTCCTTGCCTTATGTGCAACGGTTTATGTACTGATCTATGCCGGAGTGATCACGCTTCCGCAAAGACAGGAAAGCCTTCCGAGCGAAGAAGTCGCTGTCGAAGAGAAAGACAAGAACGACGAAGTCCTGGAAAGCTATCGCACACTTTATAAGGAAAACAAGGCCATCAATGAGGACTATGTCGGGGAGATCATCTTCGACTCGGGACTCATCAACGTCTCTTTCGTACAGGCGAGATCCTGTTTCAAAGAAGACGGTGAGATGTATACCTTCTATACCGAAGATGGCAAACAGGTCACCGATGCTTCCCAATATACCGGCAATGACGTCTACATCTGGACGTACTGGAAAACAGGGGAGTATGACTACAACGACAACGGCGGATCCACCTTCATGGATTACCGCAACAATCTCGCGGACCAGAATCTGATCGTTTATGGTCACCATTTCTCCGTATGGAACGATGAGACCAGAACGAAAGCCTTCACGCCGCTGGAGCAGCTTCTGGAAGAAGAGAATTACCAGAAGAACCGCTATGTGACGCTCGTTCTGGAAAACGAGATCCGCAAGTATGAGATCGCCTGTGTCTATGAATTCGATGCAACGAAGGAAGAAGACTACATCGATCTGCAATACTGGCGCACCAATTACAACTATGACGATTATGATGGCAACGCCTATGATGAGAATTACTACAAGAATTACATCGAGGCAGCCCACAGATTGCAACACTATCCGACGGGTGTCGAATGGACAATCAACGATCAGACTCTGACACTTCAGACCTGTATCGGCGGTCATGCCGGCGAACTGTTTGAGATCGTGGTATTGCGTCAGATCTCATCTCAGACCTATTAAGCCCTTCACGGGCTTTTCTTTATTGCTTCGTTTTTTGTATCATTAATGTAATGAAAATCTTTCATCGCTTTTTCTTATGGGCTCTGAGCCTCTGTCTGCTGACAGAGCCTTTGGCGGTATATGCGCAAGAGGATGCCTATCTGCTCATCGATCAAAGCGATGGATATGAAGAATCGTTCACGTCTTACGAAGCAGCCTATGATGCCTTTGAAGCGCAGAAAGAGGAACATGAAAACCTGCTTATCAGACAGGATGATAAGATACTTGCCATGGAATATGGCATCATCGAATTTGACAGTGATGAAGCCTGTACTCTGATCCTGGAATACGATTCCTTAAGCAAGAATGAGAAAGACTATCTCAACGGCTGTTACGGGATCGATGGCTTATATATCGGGACCGACCGGAATCAGAGTGTGAGTTTTCAGATCGCCGGAGATATCGGAAGGATCAGTATCGATGATGTAAGGCTCATCCCGTTGGAAGATCTCAAGACCAGGATCACATCGTATACGGTAAAAGATGGCAAACTCATACACAATATCCGTACACAGAGCGATCTGGATTTCTTTACTTATTCGATCGTATTGGATGAAGCACCTCAGGGTTTGAAAGAAGGGCAGACCTGTTATTCTTTTGACGGTCATTATTTCTATGAAGATCTTGAGCTTTTAAGAGACGATCTTCAAAGTGAGGCCCATGAACATTCTCTGAACGCTGAAGCCTATTACAATTACTTCCAATATCTGCCATACCGCTCCTATACTTCCTACAGCAGGGAAGAACTCACATATTATCTGAATGATACCTTAGGTGTGACGGGAAGACCTGACCACTATCAGGACCTTGATGGCGATAAGGCGAACGATGTCATCGATCGCTCGCAATTATACGGAAACATCGATGAATTCTTTGCGGCAGAGTCCCTGT
>JAZQIF010000099.1:0-14772 GCA_045540935.1 Erysipelotrichaceae bacterium
ATGCATTATCGAATATTGCACCGGCGATCAGACCGATGATAGGCAGTTTAGCTCCACATGGAATGAAGCAGGTAGTCATGATCGTCATACGACGGTCTCTTTCGTTCTCGATAGTTCTTGTCGACATAACAGCTGGAACACCGCAGCCTGAACCGATCAGCATCGGAATGAAAGATTTACCGGATAATCCGAATCTTCTGAAAATCCTGTCCATGATGAAGGCAACACGTGCCATATAACCGACATCTTCCAGGACACATAACATTAAGAACAGTACCAGCATCTGCGGGACGAAGCCTAAGACTGCACCGACACCGCCGACGATACCGTCAGACACTAAAGATGAAAGCCAGTCAGCGACGCCCAGGCTTTCCATGATGGAAGCCGCACCGTCTGTCAGCCAGCCGGCAAAGACATCATTGGTCCAGTCGGTAAGGAAGGTTCCGAACGGACCCATGGCAAGCCAGTATACGGCAAACATGATCAGAGCGAAGATCGGAAGACCTAAAATTCTGTTTGTGACGATCTTATCGATCCTGTCGGAGGTAGTCAGCTTGCCGGCAGTTCTCTTTTTATAAATGCCTTTCAAAAGGTTGCCGATATAGATATATCTCTCATTGGTGATGATCGATTCGGCATCATCATCCATTTCGTTTTCCACAGCTTCGATATCCTTGTTGATATGATCGAGCGTCTTCTGGTCGAGCTTGAGAGCTTCCATGACCTTGGCGTCTCTTTCAAACAGCTTGATGGAATACCATCTCTGCTGTTCTTCCGGCAGACCATGAACACAGGCTTCTTCGATGTGCGCCAAGGCATGTTCGACGGAACCTGAGAAGGTATGCATCGGAATGGTCTTGCCGTTTCTTGCCGCATCGACGGCCGCTTCCGCTGCCTTATCGACATTGGTGCCCTTTAATGCGGAGATCGAAACGAATTTGACGCCCATCTCCTTGGATAAGACGTCCAGGTTGATGGTATCGCCGTTCTTTTCGACCAGATCCATCATGTTGATGGCGACGACGACCGGGATGCCCAGTTCCGTCAGCTGTGTGGTCAGATACAGGTTTCTTTCAAGGTTTGTACCATCAACGATATTCAAGATCGCATCCGGTCTTTCGCTGATCAGATATTCTCTGGCAACGACTTCCTCCAGTGTGTATGGAGAAAGGGAATAGATACCCGGAAGGTCAGTGACGATGACATCGTCATGTCCTTTCAGTTTTCCTTCTTTTTTCTCAACAGTTACGCCCGGCCAGTTGCCGACGAACTGATTGGAACCGGTCAATGCGTTGAACAGCGTCGTTTTGCCGCTGTTCGGGTTACCGGCTAAGGCAATTCTTATACTCATCGATTTTTCCCCCTTTTTTCTAATAGACTTCTACCATCTGGGCGTCTTCTTTACGGATCGAGAGTTCATAGCCTCTGACGGTAACTTCGATCGGATCGCCTAACGGAGCAACTTTGCGGACGTAGACTTCAACGTTCTTGGTCACGCCCATGTCCATGATCCTGCGCTTGACCGCGCCTTCCCCATGCAGTTTCTTGACCTTGCAGGTATCGCCGATCGCAACATCTCTTAATGTCTTCATATTCATCCTCCTGAATCAGATCATTATCTTGGAAGCCAGCTGCTTATCCAGAGCCACTTTACTGTTCTTGATATTGACGATCAGTGAACCGTTGACTTCGGAAATGACGCTGACCAGTGCGCCCGTGACAAAACCCATGTCTTCGAGATGCTTTTTCGTCTCGCCTTTTCCGCCTACTTTTTTGATCACATTGATCTCATTTTTTTCCGCAAAAGTCAGTGGCAACATAAACAACAGCCTCCTTAGGTTAGTATCTGCTAACTTATACATATATTTTAGTTAGCGATATCTAACCTGTCAACCGTTCTTTTCACTTTCTTTTCACTTTTTTTTCGGAGCGTTTCAATACCTTTTAAAAGGCTTTGGGCTATAATGGAGGAAAGAAACAAAGGAAATCAATATGAACATTCAGGAATCAGCAGAAATGTATCTCGAGACGATCCATGTGCTTTCGCAGCAGCTTGAGCACGTCCGTTCGATCGACATCTGTCATAAGATGAATTTTTCCAAGCCCTCCATTTCCAGAGCGATGAAGAATCTCAAAGCGGAAGATTACATCGATATCTCGGAAGAAGGCTACATCACATTAAAAGAAAAAGGCTTTGCGATCGCCGATAAGATCTATGAGCGTCACAAAGCTCTGACATCTTTCTTCATCGACCTGGGCGTTTCACCGGAAACTGCCGAAGATGATGCCTGTCGCATCGAACACGTCATCTCCGATGAGACATTTGAAAAGATCAAAGAAAAAATGAAGGACTGTCACTAGACAGTCCGATTTTCATTTGACGATGACCGATCCGCCGATGAACTCTCTTAAGATCGAGTTGTTCGGAATGATGTACTCATCATAGATCGGGTCGAAGTATTTCAAGAACGCCAGCATCCGCTGTGCTTCGCCATACTCCGGTTCTTCACGCTTGATACGCTTGAGCAGAGGCTCGGCGTATTTTTTTAATACCGCATATTCATAGATGCAGTTGGAATTGAAGAAGACGTCCGCCTTGGAGTTGTATGGGAAGATGTTGGCATCTTCCGAAGCACGGACTTTCGGCCACATGCCGATGGTCCGCTGGGCCGGTGAATTGCGGAATTTGTAGTCACGCACCAGCCTTCTTAACATCCTGGCGTCAGTGGTCGAGATGCGGTTGTGGTGGTCAATCGAGATCGGCGTGAACGGCGAGATGTAGATCTTGAACTTTTCTTTCTCTTCGATGTTGGCCGTCAGGGCATCGTTCATACCATGGATGCCTTCGATGACGATCAGCGTCTCCTTGGAGATCTTCGTGATGCGGGTGCCGTAGACCTTCTTTGTCTGATTGAAGTCGAAGTGCGGTAAGTCCACTTCCTTGCCATCGAGCAGATCACGGATGTTTTTCATGAAGAGATCGGTATCGATGGCCCGGATGCTTTCAAGGTCGACTTCCCCGTTTTCATCGTAGACTCTCTCGTCGAGCTCCTTGTAGTAATCATCGGTGCCCATGTACAGAGTCTTATAGCCATTGACGTGCAGCTGCACGCACAGGCGTTTGGCGAATGTCGTCTTGCCCGAAGAGCTCGGTCCGCAGATCAGGATGACCCTCGCCTTTTTCTCTTTGATCATGTCGGCGATATCGGAGATCCTTTTTTCATGCAGGGCTTCCTGCATCAGGACCATCTCCGCCACATCGTCATAGAGGATGCGTTCGTTGAGGTCGCAGACGAAGTTGACGCCCATGATCTGTCCCCAGCGGGTCGCTTCCGAGAAAGCGGAATAGAGAAGTTCCTGTTCCTCGTATGGGGCGATATGCGCCGGATCGGCAGGGTGCGGATAGCGTAAGATCAGACCGTTCTTATAGATATCGATATCGAAGATCTGCACATAGCCGGTCGATGGGACGAGCAGATTGTAGAAGATCTGCAGCTCATCTTCCAGAGAATAGATCTCAATGTCATCGATGTTGGTGATCGATTCGACCAGCTGTGCCGCTTCCGTGAGTTTCTGCTTCCTGGCCAGTATCCTGGCGCCTTCCTTGGTCAGATGTTCCTTCACGATCGGCAGGTCCGCATCGACGAGTTCACGCATCCGGACCTTGGTCGCATCGACATCCTCCCTCGTAAACTTGTGGGTCGACGTGATATAAAGACCCTTGTTGAGCGAATTGTTGACGGTGACTAAGACTTTCTTGCCAAAGAGGTCATGCACGGCCTTGATGAAGATCAGGATCAGTGCATTCTGATAGACCAGCCAGGCTTCCTGGTTACGCATATCGAGGAATTCGATGCTGCAGTTATGTTCCGTGACGTGGGTAAGAGCACGATAGGCATTGTCCACCTTTGCCAGATAGACAGGATACGGGAGTTCCTCCTTGACTTGGTTCAGGACATCTTCGAGCCTGACCTTATCTTCGAAAGGAATGATCCGATCCTGCAGATTGATGATCTTTGCATTGTATTTCATAAAAAAACTACCTTTATAAGAATTTATCGAGCTGCTCGGCGATTTCAGGATTCTTCTTGAAGGAAGGATCTTTGATGAGTCTGCCCATCGACATGACCATCTTCACATCGCGAAGGGCCGTCAGATCTTCGAGCGGATTTCCGTTTGTGACGATCATGTCGGCACACTTGCCTTTTTCGATCGTACCGGTCTCATCGCCTAAACCGAGAAGTCTCGCATTTTCCGCTGTCGCCGTATGCAAGGCAAGCTTTGGCGAAGCACCGACATATTTGTTGAAGTAGACCAGTTCCCGCCAGAAATCATACTGGGAGATCCATGGACAGCCGACATCGTTTCCTAAAGCGATCGGAATATCGTTTTCAAGGGCTGCTTTGGCACAATCGACGATCCCTTCAAAGACGACGTTTCCGTTATACTGTTCGACTTCCGAAGCGTTGGACACTTTTCGGTCAAATAAGGCATATGGAAGAGCCGGGGAGATCGTCGTACATAAGAAGGCATTCCTTTCCTTGAACAGGGCGATCGTCTCGGCATCCGGCTTTGCGCCGTGTTCGATCGAATCCACACCGTTCTGTAAGGCGACCTTGACACCTTCCGGCGATTCGACATGGGCAGCCACGATATAGCCTTTCGCATGGGCGTAGTCGCAGACTTCTTTGATCATCTCCGGTTTCATCTTCATCTCACCAGGCGTACCTTTTTCTTTGGCATCCAGGACGCCGCCGGTGATCATCAGTTTGACGAAGTCGGCTCCCTGTTTCTCTAATGTGTCGACATGGGCTTTGGCCTCTTCGATACTGTTGGCACAGATCGCGACCGAACCGGCCATATGACCGTGCGGTACTGAAATGCCTTCATTGGAAGCCACGATGCGCGGTCCGATGCATTTGCCTTCTTTGATCTCGTCACGGACTCTGGTGTCGAGGTCTTTGAGACCGCCGACCGTACGGATCGTCGTCACACCGCTGAGCAGTTCGAGCTTCGCATAATTGCGGACCATGCTGTGAGCTACGGCAGCTGAGATCGGGTTGGAGAACAACAGCTTCACCAGTTTGGTGTTGTCGCGCTGTTTCTTCTGCGGTTTGCCGTTGCCTGCCAGATGGACATGCATGTTGATGAGACCCGGCATGATATATGCGCCGTTCAGATCGATCGTCTCGTAGCTTGGGTCAGCAGCGTTTCCATCGATGATGTCGATGATCCTGCCGTTGCTGACAAGGATGGTCTTTCCCGATACCGGTTCCATATCCTTCGTACCATCGAGAATGATCCCGTTGATGAATGCGTATTTCATGTTTGCCTCCATATTTATTTTTCTGTTACGTATTTTCCCTGTATGTCTTCGATCGACAGTGAGAACATCAGAGTTCCGGCCAGATCCTTACGGATCTCATTTTCGATATACTCCGCGTTATCGGTGAAATGATAGGACAGCTTGCGGCATAAAGTCTCGATCTGTCCTCTGTCTTCGATGAATTCGATCCTTCCGAATACGATGACGCTCTTGAAGCACAGGTACCAGTTGTCGTTTTCCCTGAAGCCGTCGCCATAGACGCAGAACGATGCTTTGTCGTGACGTTTCATCGCATCGATCTTGTGGCCGAACCTGCCGCCATGGAAGTAGAGCTTATTCGTCTTCTCATCATAGTAATGGTTGATCGGCATGCCATAGGGATACTCATCATCCCCTAAGGCCGATAAGACACCGCGTTTTTCTTTTTTCAATATCTCAAGGCATTCTTCTTTGCTCAATGCCTGCTTCACTCTTTTTAACTGTCTGAACATGTTATCAGAACCTGGAATCGTCGAAAGAAGCCAGTTCTTCTTTCATCTTTGCGGAAACTTCCTTGAGACAGCCGTCTTCAAACGGTACTTTCAGATGTGCTTCTCTGACGATCTGCGTGAATGTCTTGGTGCCGCCCAGTCCGCAGATATGGACGTAGTCTTTCCAGGCATCCGGATCTTTCTTCAGCATGCGGACGTAGAACTGAAGTGCGCAGACCTGGGCCAGCGTGTAGTCGATGTAATAGAACGGAGACTGGAAGATGTGACCCTGGCGGAAGAAGAATCCGCCTCTTTCAAGCAGATCGAATCCTTCATAATCGACATCCGGCTTGTAGATCTTTTCCAGTCTGCGGAAGCAGGCTTTTCTTTCTTCCGGTGTCATCTCCGGATGATCGTAGACTTCATGCTGGAAGTGGTCTACCAGACAGCCGTAAGGTAAGAACTTCAACGCATCGGCGATGTGGAAGTAGTGGTATTTGTCCGCTTCTTCCTTGAAGAACAGATGGCTCCATGGATGGGCGAAGAATTCCATCGACATTGAATCGATCTCGGCAGATTCCATGGTCGGGAAGCTCAGATCCGGGATCGTCACGTTCTTCAATGTACAGAAGGCCTGGAAGGCGTGACCCGCTTCATGGGTCAGGACGTCGACATCGCCGGAAGTGCCGTTGGCATTGGCGAAGATGAACGGGACTTTGTAGTCGTAAAGACCTGTGCAGTAGCCGCCCATTTCCTTATTCGGACGGGTCGGCAGATCGAAGAGCTGACCGTCGACCATCATCTTAAAGAATTCGCCGGTCTCAGGTGACATCTCGGTATACATCTGTAATGCCGCCTCAACGAGTTCATCGATACTGCCATGCGGTTTCGGGTTGCCGGTCTTGAAGTTGTAGCCGATATCGTAGCACTTCAAGGAATCGACACCGATACGCTTTGCCTGTTTTTCCCTTAATTCCACCGTCAGCGGAACGATGTCTTCGATGACCTGATCGCGGTAATTTCTGACCATATCCTTGTTGTAGTCCAGACGGTTCATGCGGATATAGCCTAACGGCGTGAAGTTCTCATAGCCGAGTTTTCTTGCCATGCGGTCTCTGACTTTGACGAGCTTGTCGTAGATCTCATCGAACTTTTCTTCGTTCTCTTCAAAGAAACGGTTGTAGGCGATGGTCGCATTCTTTCTGATTTGCCGGTCATCGTCATTCATCAAAGGAGCGATCGAAGCCAGGTTGTAGATCTTGCCGTCGAATTCGATCTTTGCGGAAGACTTGAGTTTGCCATATTCGGTCGCCAGGCGGTTTTCTTCCTGCATGTCGGAGATGATCTCCGGCGAGAAGGACTTGAGCGTATTTTCCAAAGACAGATAGTAGGCTTCCGGGATATCGAGTTTGTTTCTGAACTTGTTTTCCAGCATGTATTTTGCCAGTTCCACTTCATAGACCTGAAGCAGAGGCATCGTGTTGTCCCAGTATTCGTTTTCTTTGTCATAGAACTCATCGGAAGTATCGATGGTATGACGGATCGAACACAAAGTCTGCATCGTCGAAACATGTCCGCGGAAGACGTTGATCTTTTCGAACGCCTCCATGAACGCTTCCGGCGTTTCGGCAGCCTTCAGCTGTGCAAGCAATGCTTCAAACTCGCTTTTCATATCTTCATAATTGAGATGTTCATACTTAAATTCCGAAAATTTCATAGATCCTCCTTATTGATCAGTCTTTCGTAAACGATCGCTGCGATATACAATCCCACACTGCCGACCGTGAAGATCGACGATCCCAGCGGGTATTTTTCCTTGTTGGTGTTTCCTTGTTTCACAACATTGGTCTTGACAGCCGGTGTATCCACGAAGACCACTTCGATCTTCTTCTTATAGCCTTCTTTCTTTGCCAGGCTGCGGAAGGCCTTGGCCAGCGGATCGTTTTTTGTCTTGTCGAGACTTGTCAGCGTGATATTTTCCGGCTTGAGTCTTCTTGCGGAGCCAAGGGAAGACAGGACCGGGATCTTGTTTGAATGACACAGCTTCACTAAGGCAAACTTCGCCGTCAGCGTGTCGATGCAGTCGACGACATAATCGTAGTCCTTGTCCAATACGAAGTTTTCATCGATGAAGGTCTCGATCGTATCGACCTTCGTATCCGATATCTCCTCCAGACGTTTTTTCAAGACTTCCACTTTGGATGTGCCGATGTTGTCTTTTGTGGTCATCAGCTGCCGGTTGAGGTTGGACGCTTCCACCTTGTCGTAGTCAAGAAGCGTGATATAACCAAGACCGGAACGGCACAAGGCTTCCGCCACAAAGGAGCCGACACCGCCGACACCGCAGACCAAAACTTTTTTATGTTTCACCTTTTCCAGCTTTTTCTTGCCAATCAGGTATTCCATCCTGCTCAGATCAACCATTTTCTCACCTCATCGAGTGCCTCATCCGTATCGAAGAACCACTTCACATCCATCTGATGATTGAAGAAGGTGTACTGCCGTTTTGCGAAATGGCGGGAATGGATCTTGATGTCTTCGGTGCACTCTTCTTTGTTTTTCTCTTTATCGAAATAGGCCTTCCACTCTTTATAACCGATGCCCTGCATCGACTGCATGGAAAAATCGATGCCCTGATCCAGAAGCCCCTGTATCTCTTCAATGAGCCCGTCATCCACCATCTGATCGACTCTTCGATTGATGCGGTCAAACAGGACCTGTCTTGGGGCACTCAGTCCGATGATCTCACAGTCGTAGATCGGTCTGTGTTCCTGTTCCTCTTTGATCTGTGAGATGCCTTTCTTGTGTTTTTCGTATATGTTAAGTGCTCTTACGAGCCTTCGGCGGTTGTTGACATGGATCTTCTCCAAAGCTTTGGGGTCCTTTTGCTTCAGCAGGTCGTAGATCTGTTCGTTGGACAGGTCCTCATAGAGATCATCTTCTTCCTCTTCATCAAAGAAACGATAGTCGTACATCGCCGCTTTGATGTATAGGCCCGTACCGCCGACGATGATCGGCAGTTTCCCTCTTGAAGAGATCTCTGCGATCTTTTCCCGGCAGAGCTCCTGAAACTGCTTGACACTGTAGGATTCTCTCGCGTCTTTGATATCGATCAGATGATGCACGGCCTGTGACAGTTCCTCTTTGGTCGGCTTTGCCGAGCCGATATCCAGACCTCTGTAGATCTGAATGGAATCTCCGGAAATGATCTCACCGTCAAAAAGATTCGCGCAGCGGATGCCGAAACTTGTTTTGCCTACTGCCGTAGGTCCGACGATCACTAATACCTTATCCATATATCACCATTATATCTTCTTCTGGAAGGCGATCCGCGGCGTTCCGTCATCGACGATGATGATCCCGCATCTTTCAAAGCCGTGCTTTTCGATCAGGTGCAGCATCGGGGCATTGTCTTTATGCGTGTCGATGCGGATATCGATGCCGGATCTTTCCGCAAATCTCAAAGCTTCCTCAAAGATGCCTTTTCTTTTTCCTGAAGCGGCGATGCGGTGGATCGTGCCGTAGGGGGCATCGTCAAGCCATTTCCCGTCGATCTGCAGGTACGTCGGTTCAATGCCCTGGATCCAGGCAAAAGTGCCTACGACTTCCTTTTCTTCGTCTTCGATGACGTAGGAATTTCTGTTGACGATATCCTTTTTCACGAGCTCCATGGATGGCCGATCGTTTTTCCACTGCCCGGGATTTCCGTTCAATGCCATCTGCTTCCTGGCATAAGAAAAGATCTCTTCGATCTTTTCCAGATCCTCATCGCGGGTATGCCGTATACTCAACATACCTCTATTATAGATGTTTGTTTCTGTTCTGTGCATTTCAGCTCATGCCGGATAAAAAAGACTCTTGCGAGTCTCAATAGCCTGAAGCGTAATTGAAGATGTCGATGGAAGACGGCGGATCGATGTCGACTTCATAAGTGACGATCTTCTCTGCCCTTTCATCCAGCACCTTTTCCACTCTCACGAAACTTCCGGAAAATAACGGATAGTTATTGTAGTTGCCGTCCAGGACATAGCCGTTGGAGTTGGTCCCGAAACATGCCGCGGCATATTCGTCGTCGATGACAAATTCCACCACACTGCCATCAAGCGTATGGTAGCAGCCTGTCCAGTCGGTATCTTCATCGGCCTTTTCTTCTGCCTTGACGATCGGCAGGACGACCCCGGAATCCAAGGTGAAATAGTAGCGGTCTCCGATCTCACCGTAATACGATCCTAAAGCGACCGCAATGAAACCGTCCTCGTCGATAAGAAAGCCGGTCTTTTTATCGACCGTAAGAAAATTATGGATGAACTGATACTGCCTGGAAGAGACGACTGTCGTCATACGGTAGTCCATATAGGTCTTGGCCGTATTGGAAGAACAGATGTCGAGCTCTTCGGTCTTGAATTCTTTCTGGTAATCATAAAGATCGTCGAGATCGAAACGACGTTCTTCCTGCGTTTCATAAAGTGTGAATCCGCAGACGATCAGCACAAAGCATACAGCTGCAACATAATAAAATACTTTCTTCATCCGTAACTTTAATTATATGTGATGACTCAGGTCAGCCGCAAGAGACATGAGACGTTGCGAAAGACTTGAACTTGCGTGAAAAAACATACTATGCATATGCCCTTAGCAGGGGCTGACGCTTCTAACCACCTGAAAAAATGTTGTTGACAACACGGCCCTAATGCAGTATTATGATTAAGCACGAAAGTGGTGTCGGGCCTGTAGCTCAGGTGGTTAGAGCGCGCCCCTGATAAGGGCGAGGTCGCAAGTTCAAGTCTTATCAGGCCCACCAATTCGGGGAATTAGCTCAGCTGGGAGAGCACCTGCTTTGCAAGCAGGGGGTCAGGGGTTCGAATCCCCTATTCTCCACCATCTTAAAAAACGAGATGTGTACATCTCTTTTTTTATACCCCTGACACCTTCCTTCCACAACTGAGGAAACATACAAAGGGGCCTGGATATCGTGCATGAAGTCTCGTCTTATTAGGGGTGCGATCTGACTTAATGCATTCCGGGTGAAGCTAAGCGTCATATTGTAAAAAAGCAGAAAGAGTTGTGAAGTGTTTTGGTTAGCGCGCGTGTTGGTGGTTTCCCATCAACCGTTGTTATGTATAGTCTTCACAACTTTCTGCTTTTTATTTTGTAGTGGTATGCTTCCTGGACTACAGGCCTACACCGGATACCCTACGGCAATTATAATCGCTTATCGCTTTTTCTTTGATGTTCTTTGCGGCGTTGATGTCTCTGTCATGGACCGTCCCGCATTTCGGACACTCCCAGACTCTGTCGGATAACTTAAGATCTTTCTTGATGTATCCGCAGTTGCTGCAAAGTTTTGAAGATGGATAATATCTGTCTACATATAAAATCAGTTTCCCTTTATCTCTCATCTTATATTGCAGAAGACGATTGAACAAACCATAAGAATTGTCGTATGTTCGCTTACCCAGATTGAATGATTGGGAGATCTTTTTCATATCCAGATCTTCCATACATACGATGTCATAAGTGTCAGAGATCTCTGTCGTCAGTTTGTGCAGAAAATCCTTACGTTGATCTTTAAGATTCTGATAGATGGATGCGATCTTTGTTTTCTGCTCAAACGAGTTTTTCGAGCCTTTTTTCATCAACCTCAATTTTTGATTTTCTTTCGCAAGTCGCTTTTCCGTTCTCTGATAGAAGTGCGGCATGTCCACTTTGTTTCCATTATCATCCACAAAGAAATGCGGCGAAGAATAATCGATTCCGATACTGTTTTGCGGATCGAGGTCGATCTGAGCGACTTTCCGATAATATTCGACCAGGACCGAGATATAATAACGGCCATCGGCTTCTCTTATCACGGTGGCTTTATTGATTCGCGCATCTTCCGGAATGGGACGATGATATACGAATTCGACGTCTCCCAGTTTTGGAAGCCTTATGAAATGGTCGTTGACGATCATTATGGGGGCTCTTGTGAGATTTGCCGTGCAATAGGAGGCTCTGCCATCCTGACGCTTTTTATATCTTTTGAAGATCTTTCTGTCTTGCGCCTGCATGATCTCATTTATCAGTGCCGAGCCATCGATCTCTTTCAGAAAAGGATTCTCGCTGCGGTATTCATCGATGATGGATTTAGCCAATCTTCTCATCGGTTTACCCGCCTTCATATCATCGAGATAACGGTTGTGAACAAATCGCACAGCTCCAAATATCCTGATGATGATCTGCTTCTGTTCATGATTCGGTTTGATCAAATACTTGTAATATCTTTGAAATTTCATGTCTGTTTTCTCTTTCACTTCATAGTAGGCAAAGAAAAAGCAGATCCCTAAGTCAAATGATCTGCTTCTTCGTTTTTTCGATATTATTTTTATATTTTGCCTGCAGAAATTGGCTATTAATGTGCCACTTTTTCCGATATTTCTATTTAATGAAATAAGCTGTCGCAATGGCACCGGCTCCGGCGTATGTACCGACCGTTGCGCCGACAAAAGATACCTCGACATCCGTATCGTTGCCATAGAGATCTTTGTTTTCCGCAATGAAGGCATCGATGTTTTTGGGATCGCTGCCCGAATGGGCAAAAGCATAAGGCATCGATAGATCGATCTCTTCTTTTTGTATATACTCCCGCATGTAGAGATATCCCTTTCTCATGCCTCTAACTTTGCCAAGGACATCGACCTTGCCCTCGGTGATAGTGATCATCGGTTTGATGCCCAGCGCCTCTCCGACAAAGGCGGAAGCCGATGAGATCCTGCCTCCTTTTTTAAGATTCTCCAATGTATCGAATACGGCAATGATCCTGACCTTGGCGGATGCCTCGTTTAGTTTTTCGATGATCGCTTCTGCATCAAGACCTTCTTTGGCAAGTCTCAGGGCATACTCGCAAAGTACCCGCAGACTGATGCAGAACTGTTTTGAATCGAAGACCTTAACTTTCCCGGCAAATTCTTCCGCTGTGATCATGGCGTTTTGAAACGAACCCGAAACTCCGGAAGATATGGATAGATAGACCACTTCGTTGCCTTTCTTTGTTTCTTCCTCAAAGATCTCATGATAACGATATGGGCTGATCTGGGAAGTCTTGGGCAATTCGTCCTCTTTTTCCATACGGGCATAGAATTCTTCGTTGGACATCGTTACGCCATCAAGATATTCCTCTTCTTGAAAACGAAACTGCAAAGGGATGACCCTGATGCCCAACCTATCGGCATATTCCTGCGAGATATCGCTGGCCGAATCCGTTATGATCCTGACACTCATTTTATACTCTCCTCATATAATGGCAATCGCTTAAAGTACCCATTTTGAACAGATACTTCCATCAGTATTGTCACATAAAATCATTTTCAAATCGAATTTGATGATCAAAAAAGCGGTAACCGTAAACGGTTCACCGCTTCATAAAAACGTCTTGTTCGGAATCGTCCCCTTGACTTTAAAAGCCTTGCATTTGATCTGCCGTCTTTTTGATATAAGACAGCGTCTCGGAGTCAAGCGGATATCTGATCACGCAACCCGGAGCCAGGATATGATGCTTTCTTTCAAAAGTCTTGAGACACTCGCCGATCTGATAAGAGATCTTTTCATAATTCCTGTCCGTGATGTCACGCCTGTCCAGACCGCCCATGACACACTTGCCGATGGCTTTGGCCTGTTGCAGGTCGGGTGCCGATTCCCACGCATGCCAGTTGAAGATATCCACCGGATAATCTTTCAGGATATCAAACATGATATTCGTGCCATGACAATGGATCGTGTCGCAAGCTCCTTTACTCGCTTCCAGGACCTGACGGTCGTAATATTCGCCAAACTCCCGGAAGGTCTTTTCATCCGTGACATCATAGCTGCTCATCTGTGAGGCGAAGAAGACGCCATCCGCTCCCAAAGCTATCGCTCTTCTTACAAGCTCAGCCGTCAGTTCAGCGATCATCGATAAAGCCTTATGGATATCTTCGCAATTCCCTGTCGCGATATCTTCAAGGATCTTTCCACCTCTTAGCTTGTTGGCGATCGTGAATGGCGAGAAGACGGTAAAGATCACCGGTACATCTTCATCTTTGACTTTTTCAAGCAACAGTTTCAGAGAATAAAGCTCTCTTTGGATCGCCTTGCATTCTTCGATCTTCAGAGGTTTGATCTTTTTCCAGTCATCGATCGAATTTACGGGTGTGGAGATGAGTTTGGCCACGCCGCCTTCTTTGATGCCCGAGTAGTCGATCTGACAACCGAAGTCTTCGATCGCATACATACCGTTGTTCATCGTCTTGATCAGATCGGTGTCGTAGGTCTTATAGAAATTGTAAGTCTCTTCAGCCAGTCTTTCCGGATCCATATCGATACCCGGCAGATGGGTCCATATCGCATAAGGAAGTTGATCGACTTCCTTTCCCATCACGGCGTTGTAGATCCTTTCCTTCTTTGTCATATTCAGTCCTCCAGCATGATATTGAGGATCTCGATATCGGTACTCTTCATACCCTGAGCAGCCATCCGGCCATAAGCTTCGATCGTTCCTTCAATATCTTTTTTGACCATGCCTTCCCCATAGCGGTATTCATGATCATCCATGGCCATATCCATTCCCAATAACGCAGCTTCCACAGCCAGCGATATCTTTCCGGCACAACTGCTCTTGGCTCCATCGCACACCATCCCGCCGATCGAAGCGATCGTATTGGAGATGAGTGAACAGATGTTCTCGTATGTTCCGCCTTTGAGATAACAGATGCCACAGCCCGCACCGGCTGCCGCACTGACCGCTCCGCAATAGGCACTGAGATAACCGATATAGCGTTTCTGATGCAAAGCGACAAGATTTGCCAGCACCAGAGCTCTGATCAGTTTTTCGTGGTCGACATTCATTTCCTTGGCAAATTCGATGACCGGAAGTGAGACCGTCATACCCTGATTGCCGCTGCCCGAATTGATGACAACCGCCATCGGACAGCCGTTCATCCTGGCATCGGAACCGGCGGC
>JAZQIF010000100.1:0-44383 GCA_045540935.1 Erysipelotrichaceae bacterium
CCGCATACCTGCCGCATTTACCTGTAAGAATATTCCGCAGTCAATAGGATTTCGTGTTGTATAGCACACTCATCCGACTCTTACCGGCCTCACTTGCGGTTTCTTTTCGTCAGGCCGCAGTTTTGTCTTCACCTTCCTTCAGATTCTTCCTCACGGAAGACACCCTTGGTGTTCGACTAGTGGTTGACCACTGCGATGATAATCCCCACGATGGACTTTCACCATCAAGATATATGCCATGCCCGGCACACTAAAAAAGCTTATTGCACAAAGGCCACGCAATAAGCTTCAGCCTTCTTAAGCCGGGAACTGCGAGAGTTTTTCTCTGAGCAGTTTCTTGAATCTTTCCGGTTCATCCCCCATCGGGTTGTGACCGGATTTTTCAAACCAGATCAGTTCCTTGTAAGGAGCTTTGATCCTGTCGTACCAGTCTTCGACAAGTTCGGATGGCGTATTCATGTCAAGCTTTCCGTCAAAGATGAGGAACGGCACCTTGAAGTCGGTGTACTGAGACAGATCTTCGGCACCGATCTCCGGCCACATGGCGATCAGAACTTTCTTATAACCCAGCGCAACACCGATAAAGTCAGGGATGCTGTACTCACCGGAAAGGATCATCGGTTTGATGATGGCATCCATGTAGCTCTTCTTTCCTTCCGACTTGGAATAGCCGCCGTATTTCATCATGAGGTCGCGCTGTACCTTCATGCCGGCATAGCCGCCCTTGTACTGACCTTTGACAGGCGGACCGACACTTTCCAATTTTTTTACAGCTACTTCATCACCTGCCGCTTTGGCAGCATCGTAGGTGTACCGGTAGCTGAGCTGCTCGTTCTTCTCGCCGTTGACGAACTGACCGAAACCGACGAATGCGGCGATGTGTTCCGGATGTTTGTAGATGAGCCTTGTACCGAGCAGAGAACCCCAGCTGCCGCCGATCACAAAGATCTTTTCTTTGTTGAAACGTTCGCAGAGATATTCGACGACCTCCTCAGCATCTTCGACAAGCAGATCGATCGTGAGCTTGTCATAGTCGACGCCCGAACAGGAACCGCCGGTGCCCCTCTGGTCCCAGGTGGCGATCGTAAATGTGTCGAGCAGATCGTGGTCGGCCGTCACGATGCTGTGACGGTTCACGATACCCGGTCCCCCGTGAAGGAACAGCAAGACCGGAAGGGATTCGTCATTGCTGATGACGTGGATCTTCTGCATGATACCGCCTGCGGGTATCTTTGTTTTGATGTTGACTGTCATATCCTGACCTCCGTGTGTTTATTATCCGTCTGATCTTCTTATCACCATTATAACTGCCGCTTTCTTTTAAATGATGACTTTGTCCCTGACAGGATCAATGTGTAACAAAAGTATAGATTTTTTTTAAAACCATGATTTAAAAAAGCAGTACTTTCCAAGCACTGCTTCATGTATCGTTTCTTTGTGATGTCAGACCGTATGGCGGTTTTCTTTGTCGATGTATTTGTATACGGTGTTGACGTAGATGATCGCTGACAGGACTGCTTCGGCAAACGGCTTGATGACGACGCTCAGACTGCGGTCGTAACGGCCGTTCGGTACGAAGAACATCAGAAGCAGAACGATGACAAAGACGAATTCGCGCAGGCAGTAGTTCGCTCCGCAAAGATACAGCGAACGCTTCTTGCCGAGGTTCGGTACAAAGGTGACCAGTGCCACCAGCACAAAGCCGATCATAGCGACGATCGCACTTGCGATGACAAAAGACGGCGATGTTCTGTTACGGTTGATGAAGCTGACGACGACAGTGATCAGAGAGCTTAACAAGAACAGATACAGAGCTGTTTTGTAGTAGATGGCTGCCCGCTTGCCCGAGCCTTTATAGAGATAGATGAAGGCAAAGAACAAGGCGAAAGCCAGGATGCCATCACCGATCAGATTGCCGAGATCGTTTTTCTGAAAACGAAGATACATGGAGAATAAGACTCCCGCTTCGCCTAAGAGGCAGAACAGAGAGTTGAATATGCGTACGCCTTCCGGGTGTTTTCTGACCAGATTCATAAGACGGTTCCCTTTCTTTGGTTGTTAAAACAATCATAACACCATCATCGATCCGGTGAAAGCGCAAGGATGTGTATGTCAGAAAACAGGAATGTACCGTTTAAAAAGATAAGCATAGGCTGATATGCGGAAGATGACGGGATCAGGCGCTATCTGATCCGGCCTGTGTTTCTGTTACGCGGATGGCGCCTGCTGCCATATGCCCTGCAGAACCGCTATACCGGTGCGACAAGATTCTTCTTAAAAGAACAGTTCGATGTCATATTAAAATGCGATGGAAAGACGCAGATCGACTTGAATTCTCTTGATGAGACGACGAGAAACTGGTGCAGACGCTGAGAAGAAAGTGGCATGATCGTCAAAGCACAGGAAGGCGAGAGCCTCCTGCAGGAACAGGAATACATGTTCTATAATGCGCGTTTCAAACAGAACGTCCAATGGTCGATCACCGGCAAGTGCAATTTCCGCTGCCGTCACTGTTTCATGTCGGCGCAGCGATCGAAGAGCGGTTTTCGAGCATGCTGGAAGAAAGGCTGGAAGACATCCTGGATGGCGGTTCCTGGTGCGGAAGAATGGATGCCTGTACCTGGCTGATGATCACTTTGATCACGAACCTCAGGAATACATCTGCCCGTATTGCAAAAAACAGTATGGTTATTGGACGGAATATGATCCGCATCGTACTCTTACCTGCAAAGACTGCGACAGGGACTTCGCCTGGATCCACGCTTATAACATGAAATAAGGTTAAGACGCGGGATCACGGAGGGTAAGTAAAGAAACGGGGAGATGAGCGATACTGCTTCATGAGCGGTTCCCATCTCTTTTTTATCGGCTGTTGTCGGCTGGTCCTAAGATCCGCTTTCTGATGATATCGGGATCGATACAATCCGGCGCAGACCTTTTCATAATATAATCAGTTATAGTGAGGATAGAGACATGATCGAATTCAAGAACGTTTCCAAATCATATAAAAAAGGAGTCAAAGCCGTCGATGGTCTTTCATTCACCGTCAATGACGGCGAGATCTTCGGCTTCTTAGGTCCCAACGGCGCCGGCAAATCGACGACGATCCGCATGCTGACAGGGATACTGGGCATCGACGAAGGACAGATACTGCTGGACGGACACGACATAACGACGGATCCGCTGCATGCCAAAAAGACCTTCGGTTATGTAGCCGATGATCCCGACCAGTTTCTGACATTGAAGGGGATCGAATATCTCAATTTCATGGCGGATGTCTATGACGTCAAAGACCGCAAAGAAAAGATCGAGGCCCTGACCAGACGCTTCGAGATCTTCGATGCCCTCAACAGCCGCATCGAATCGTATTCCCACGGCATGCGCCAGAAGATCATCATCTGTGGCTGTCTGATGCATGATCCGAAAAACTGGATCCTGGATGAACCGATGACGGGCCTTGATCCGCGTTCTTCTTTCGACCTTAAGACCAGGATGCGCGAACACGCCGACAAGGGCAGCTGCGTATTCTTCTCGACACACGTACTCGATGTTGCAGAAAAGATCTGTGACCGCGTTGGTATCATCAACAAAGGAAAACTTCTGTTCGTGGGCAGCCTGGAAGAAATGAAAGAAACATTCAAAGAAGACGCTTCACTTGAACAGCTGTTTCTGGAGATCACGGGAAATGCGGAATAATGTCTTTTCTTTGACGAAGGTCTTCCTGTTGTCTTCCTTCCGCCGTTCGGAAAACAGAAAGCCCTGGCTGAAATTCTTATATGTCTTCCTGTTTCTGTACCTGGCGGGCATTGCCGCTTTCATTTCCTATGAACTGATCGGAACGCTGAAGCCCCTGCATCAGGAAGAGGCCTTTACAGGGATCGTACTGATGTTGGTCCTATCGCTTACCCTGTTCACGACGGTCATCAGCTGTCTGAACGTCTTCTATTTTTCCAAAGACAATCTCTTTGTCCTGCCTTTGCCATTACACGGTAAAGAGGTGCTCAGTGCCAAGCTGAACGTGCTTCTGGTCTACTCGTATTTTGAGATCCTCTTTTTCGGTCTGATCCCGCTTTGTGTCTATGGGGTCATCTTAGGAAAAGGGATCCTGTATTTTGCGATGATGCTTCCGGTATTGGCGCTTGTGCCGGTGTTGCCGCTTATGATCATCGCCTTTATCGTGATGTCCCTGATGGCTCTGACCAAAGGCATCCGCAACAAAGCGCTCGTACAGGGACTGTCGATGACACTGGGCATCCTTGCTTCTCTTGGTATCTCTCTTGTCTCCTCATCTGTCGCGACGCAGGAAGAAGCGATGCTTCTGTTAAACAGAGTGAATGGCCTGAGCGAGATCTATCAGAAAACGTTCTTCACGATGCCGCTGGCGATGAGTGCACTCAATAAGGGAAATGTATTATCATTGCTGGGACTGATCGCAGTATCGGCTGTTGCCTATCTTCTGGCAGTCTTCTATGGCGAAAAAGTATACTACCGGGGCATGATCGGATCGTTATATTCTTCCGAAGGTGTCTCATCAAAGAAGCTGGATGATAAAAATGCTTTTGACTCCAAAGGTCTGGCTTTCTCCTATGTCATGAAAGAGTTTAAGACCTATCTTAGAAGACCGACCTTCTTCGTGCAGGTCATCCTCCCCTGCCTGGTCCTGCCGCCGTTCATGATCCTGGTCTTTTATGTTTCCATGCGTTCGGAAACGGGAATGGTCAACGAGATCCTGCAGGAATTCTTTGCCGACAGAAACAATGACGGCTATGTATTTGGGATCTATCTGCTGTTCGTTGTATTTTCCAGCATGTATTCCTATGCGTCGGTGGTCGCCATATCCAAAGACGGTCACGATGCCTGTGCGATGAAGTATCTTCCGATCCCCTTCTACAGACAGCTGCTCTACAAGATGGTACCGGACATCCTTTTATGTCTGTGCGGATATCTGACTTCGGCACTGCTTCTGACGTTTATCATCGGCCTGCCGCTTCGCATCGTCCTTATGGCGCTTCCGGTAAGTGTGAGTTACTCCATCCTGCATGGTTTTCTGATCCTGCTGGATGCCGCAAGACCGAAACTCAGCTGGAACCATGAACTTGAAGTCTGCAAGAACAATCTGCTGATGCTGGGAACGGTCGTCTTTGCCTTGAGCGCGATGGCGCTGATCGCAGTCTGTGTCTTCCTTTTGAAGATGAACGCGCTGCTGCAGGCCGTCGTATTGACCCTGTTCTATCTTCTTCTGATCACTGCAGCTTACCGCTACATCAGAAACAAGGACGGGAAGCTGGCTATCCACATCCAATAACAAAAACATGGCTCCGCTTTTACGGAGCCGTATGTTTCTTTAAAGAACATTCATATTTGCATTTTTCGCCGAAGTGACTTTGAAAATTCAAAAGTACTTCTTCAAGAAGCAGTCTGTCCTGGGTATCTTTCGGAAAGCGCTTTTCAAACTGCAGGAGCGAGCCATTGATATTTATGTTTGTAAGTTTCATGTTTATCAATATAGTGCATCTTAAACCGTCATGAAAAGATATCCAGTCTGTACAGAGCCGTTTCTTTCGATCAAAAAGAAATATATAATGTAGTTAGCAAATACTAACTGTATATATCACAGAGAACAAACGGGCAGGAAACGATCATGAAGAAACAGATATTCACATTGGAAAAAGACGGCTTTGTCGGAGCATATTACGGCGGACCCTCAAACAGCAACAAGGCTGTGATCCTGATGCTGGGAGATTCTTCGACCGACTATATGGCAAGATGCGGTGCGGCATGGATCAAAGATCAGGGCTGCCATGCCTTATGCATGTCAGCAGATAAAAAAGACTACGGTCACCATAACTATCCTTTGGAGCGTTTTGGAAAAGCGATCTCCTTCTTAAAGTCACAGGGCATGGAAAAGATCGGCATCGCCGGTGCTTCGACGACCGGCATGCTGGCACTGGTGGCGGCATCGTATTATCCTGAGATCTCGCTGACGATCGCCATGTCCCCTTCCGACTTCGTCATGGAAGGTTTCTATCGGGATGGCAAAGACGGGGCTGAAGAAAGACCGGGCGACAACGAGTCTTCGCTCAGCTGGAAGGGTGAACCGCTTCCTTATCTTCCTTATGCCTACCGGCATCCCGAGTACTGGCAGAAGCTGAAACAGGAGGCAAAACAAAGCGGGAACATGGCGGCAGCCAGAGAGATGTTCGATGAATCGGAAAGACGGCACCCCGTTCAGGAAGAAGAAAAGATCAAGGTCGAAAGGATCAAAGGAAAGATCGTCTTCATCGGTGCGGAAGATGACGCTCTGTGGGATACCTGCAAATATATTCGGCGAATGGAAAAGCGTCTGGCAGAGAAAGAACACGAATGTACATATGAGGCGCTTTTATATGAACATGGGACCCATTTCGTGTTCCCGGAATCGATGATAAGGAAGATGCTGCCGGCGGGATCAAAGTTTTTTGTCGGTCTGATGTTCAAGGCGGCAAAACAATACCCGGAAGAATGCCGTGAAACGAGGATCGATATCGATAAGAAACTGAAAGCGATCCTGAAAGAGTGGTGAATGATTAATGATCTTTGAAAAGCCGTACGCGGCTTTTTGTTTTGATGATACAGAATCGGGATTTCCGTTCATTTTTTGTGTTGTAAGCCTATGCTAGAATGAAATTGAAGAAATGCCTTAAGAAAGGATAATCAATCATGGTCGATAAAACTACGTTCACGGTCGATCAGACCAATCTCACGATGCGTATCCAGCAGGCCGAGATGTATCTCAAAGAATTTGAGAACGAAGTAAAACGGGCCAATGGAGCTACCGGCGTCTTTCGTTCCAAGGAGGATGCTCTGTCACGGATCATGATCCTCAATGAGTTTGCGCCGAACGACGAAAGAGTCAGAAACCTTTTCGAACGGGCGAGAAAGTGTGTCATGGGTTCTGCCGGCAACTTTATCGAGATCTCTGAGGACATGCTGCAGTATTTGAAGAACGAAGAAGAGATCAAGAGACTTTACAGCGAAAAGAGCGAGAACGGCTGGAAGAAGCTGATCGAAGAACACAAAGACGAGATGCTGGAGAAAGTCTTCCCGGCACCGGATGTCCTGGAGGCGGAACAGGAAGAGTATATCGGCAAATATGTAATACTCGACGAAGTGCGCTATCCGATGAATCAGTTCATGGGCGTGACCGGCGAATTCATAAGAGTCGGCAAGCGTTCCACCGGCATGTATTTCATCAAGATCGACAGCAGAAAGTGGCTGGGACCTTATGAGGCAGTCAAGCGCTATCGCCGTCAGGTCGATTCCACGATGATGGAAGTCGACACCTGGACGCTGCTTGGCAAGATCAGCGATGTCACGATGGAGATCCCGGAGGCCGGAGAACAGAAGGTCGGCGGTCCGGTCTATGCGCCGGTCGTTGAACCGCTGGCTTTATATGTGCCGGGTCATGTCTTAGGCATCTATGACAAGGATCATGAAAGAAGCGGATACTTTGTCGGTGAAGAGGAAGTAAAGAAGATCAAGGAAAGCTGGTATACGGTCAAGTCGGTACCGAACGATGTAACGCCGGAGAGGCTCACGGAGATCTTCTGCCAGGCGATCAAGGAGAAGAATTACGACTTGTATTGCGACTGCATACAGCCGGAAAGAAGAGGAAACGAGATACAGCAGGATCTGCTTCTGTATTTCTGGGACTTACATCAGGAACGTTTCCATGGTGAATATGTCTATGCGAAGGTACAGGAAGAAGAGACGAAGATCTCGGTCGTGAAAGGATATGACAATTCTTCTGCCAATCTGGATGCCTATTTCCTTTCGGCAGAAGACCAGAAGAAGATCGCTTCCCACTATGGGGAAAAGGTCGAGTACGCTTCCGTACAGACAGTTGCGTTCGATAAAAATGGAAAACAGCTCGGCTCGCCGGTAAGAAGGAACCTGATCCGCACCGGCGATGGCAGATGGTATGTCCGGGACTATGAGATGCGTTTCTGATCGCAAGAGGAGAAAAACATGGGTGAAGCATTAAATTTTACAGATGAAGATGCTGCAAGGCTGGCGGAAGAAGAAAACAAGATGCTCAAAGCCGGTGAATTCTGGGAGAATCTGAGCGCAAAAGAGATCGAAAGACAGCTTTTCAGCATAAATACAAAATGCAATATCGTGGCGATCGGATTGAAGAAACTGGTCGACGAAGGAAATTATGAAGATGTGGAACAGGCCTTCTATGAACTCTATACGAAGGAGCTTTCGCAGGAAGGCTGGCTGAGGTCTTTCCACAAGACCAACAGCGGTGTTTTCCCGGCGGCTGCCAGCGACTATACCCGTCCGAGCTGGTATGTCTCCCTTTCCCCGGAACAGAAGAAATCTTACGACGCCTGCCTGGAGTATCATCATGATTCGATGTGGCTTTTGAACACCTGCGAGGATCTGCGCCAGGTGCTTCTGGAATTCGATCTGGAAGGTGCCTACAAGATCCTGCTTCTGAAAAAGAATATGATCGAAGCCAATATGAACAAGGACTACTATAAAAAGATCGACGGGGAAGTCAAAGAAGTCTCGGAACTCATCAATCTGGATTGGAACAAGATGGAGTCGATGGCTTCCAGATCCGAAGACTACTATAAGAGAAATGCCGGCGCAATGGAAAGAAGCGCATTGAACAACGGTTATCGCCAGGAACGCATCAAAGATTATAAAGAGATCTTCAGCCGTTATGAGGTCTTCGGAAGCATGAGCGACAGAGGAAACGGCAGTTACAGCGTAAGGCCGGGAGAGCTGGCAAAGCTCAGCATCATCGACAAATACACCAAGAAAGTCGTCGATCTCAAAGAAGCGGGCGATGCGGCAAGAAAGACGATCGATAAGTGCGAACGGATCAAATCCGGCCGGATGGCAGACAGCCTCAAACAGACCAAGACGCAGGCCTGCCGTTCTCTGGCGGCAGCCTTTGACGAGGTCCTTTCCCAGCTGACGGAATTTGCCTATCAGGCTTCCACTGCCCAGCGTCTGTTTGAAAAAGCGGACGACGAAGAACCGTACTGCTACATGAAACTGCTGGATTCTCTGAATCATTTCCGCAGCAACTATTCCTTCTCGGCGGATGCCTATGGCTATGATCCGGTGAAGAACGGCACGAATTTTGCCGAGATGTACAAGGCGATGGCCAAAGCGATCAGTGAACACTGTCAGGACTTCGTCTACAAGCACGGACATACCGGTCTCTCAAAATAAAAAGGAAACAGAAAAATCAAAACGGCAAACGGACCTGCGAAGGTCCGTTTTCCATACATGAGATCTTGTGAGATGGATGAGACAAAAAAATCCCTTCGCAGGAGCGAAGGGATAAGTGCATAGTCTGAATTAAACGATGCCCAGGAAAGCCAGGATGATACCGCCGAAGAGCAGGAACCAGGTGACTTTGAGAATGCTCCAGCCCTTCTGTACACGGGAGAAGCACCAGAAGAATACCAGCAGACCTAAGAGGCCCGGCATGATGGAATCCAGGATGCCCTGAAGATCGACGACAGCGTTGTTGATGTTTGGCTGTAAAGCGATTTTGAGGTTGACGTTGGCTGCGACCAAGGCACCGACCATGATGGCACCGAGGATACCGGCTGCTTCCGTGATCAGAGGAATGATACCTGTGCTGTAAGCTTTGGAGATCAATTCTTCACCATAGAAGTAACCTGCTCTGATAGCGAACCACTTGAACAGATATAAGCCGCCGCCGTAGAAGATCATGAAGAACAGTACGCCGAGGATCGAACCTTCGGAAGCCATACCGATCGCGATACCGGCGATGATGACTCTGAATACGTTGAAGAACAAGGAATCACCGATACCGGCTGTCGGACCCATCAAAGATGCCTTTAATGTGGAGATCGTATCGCCGATGTCGTTTTCTTTATCTTCGGCATTTTTCTTTTCCAGCGCGATAGCGATACCGGCTACCAGACTGAGCATGACGTTGTGTGTATTGAAGAATTCCAGTGCGTGTCTAGCGAAGACGTTTTTCTTTGATTCTTCATCGTCGCCATAGAACAGATCCAAGGCAGGCGTCATCGTCATAGCGAAACATTTTGACTGCTGAGAGACACGGCTGGAAGCCATGTTGGTGGACCATGAGAGGAACCACGCTTTATTCAGCATTTTATTTTCTTCAGGTGTGAATGTCATTTTAGCCATAGAAGTCATCTCCTCCCTCATCATCAGCAGCTGCTGCCGAAGCAAGTTTTGCGTCGTTGATCTTCTTGACGATCACAAAGTAAATGAAGGTGATCGCAAAGCCGATCAGAGCTACCGGTAATGTACCTAAAGCAAGATATTTTGTTAAAACGAAACCTAACAGGATGAATACGACAGTCGTTGCGCCGTTCCAGATGGCCTGTGTCGTAAGACAGAGACCTAAAGCGATCATGACGCCGGATGCGGCATTGAGACCCTTCATGATGAACGGAGGCAGGTTGTTGATGACGTTGGTCAGAGCGACAGATCCACCTAAAGCGACGAAGAACACGACCAATGCCTGAACAAGAGGCAGGATGAGGTTCTGCACCCACATGCCGATGTAGAACTTTTTGACGTTGCCTTCCTTGGCGGTCTTGACGAACCACGGATGGACCATGATCGGCAAAGCGTTGGTCAGAGGCTTCAGGTTGTTGATCAGGATACCGGCAGTAACGGCCAGAGCCAGACCGGTCGCCATATCGGCGTGGTCAAGAACGACGAAACCGACACAAAGAACAGTAGCACTCGCAGGATCGGAAGGCTGTTCACCGCCGATCGGTGACATACCCATATAGACAGCTTCCAATTCGGCACCGATGATGATACCTGTCTTGAGGTCTCCGCAGAGCAGTCCAGTAATCGTACCGATAACGAGCGGACGGGTAAGTACCTGCCAGCCCATCCAGTTATCAACCATTTGGCACAGATACCTGGAGAACGCAATGATTAATGCATTTCCCATAATGAAATTAGACTCCTTTCTTTATTTATCCCCTAATTTATTAAGGTTATCGCTGAGTTCGGTTGCAGCATAGGTAGGGATCAGCTGACAGAAGACGTGTCTGTCACTCTTCGCAAGCTGGCGGAAGATCTCGAGGTCTTCCGGATCGGCACGCAGAGTCGGAGCGATCTCTACTTTGTTTTCGGATTTCTTTTTGACGTAGTTGCCGCAGTTGACTTCCTTGATGTCCAGGGCTTCCGAGAGATATAAGGCATCTTTCGGATTGTCAACGATGATCAGCACACGCATTTTTTCGCTTCGCGGATCAGACAGCAGAGAAACCGTTCCCTCGACCGTTCTTACCGTTACTTTGATGCCGGCCGGAGCGGACATCAGTAATGTTTTCTTCGCCAGGTCGTTGCTGTAGAGCTTGTCATTGGCAACGACGATCGCATTTACAGTCAGAAATTTGGACCAGGCAGTCGTGATCTGCCCATGGATCAGTCTTTCATCCAGTCTTAACTGAACAATCATCTTATTTGTCTCCTTTCGTGACGAATTTCTTTTGACAACTTCATTCTATAAATAAAAAAAGAATGCAATGTTTCAAAAATTGCATTCAGTATGAATCAGTTTTTTCTGATTTAAAGATCATTTTCGGACATCTTTTTTATAGACGTTGTTCAGATCGTAGCGGATCGCAGTGCCCTGCTGTACGTATTTCTTGCATACGGTTCTGGTACCGGAAGGGCGGACCATCTCACTTTTTTCATCGCAGTTTTCGGGATCCTTCAGGATCTGCTTTGTCGCATATAGATGGTATTTGATCATCGTGTTGGTCTGATCGAGTGCCCCGTGTCCCGGGAAGACGCCGTCAAATTCATCGTGACGTGCCCATATCTTTTCAAAGCAGTCATGCAGCGCCTCGACCGTGCAGTTTTCCGGATGCGGTTCCCCTTCTTTGGGCATGCCCACACCGGTGATGTCGCCGGCGATCAGGACATGATTGTGTTTATCGAGATACCCGCTCATGCCGGCCGTGTGACCGACCAGAGGAATGAGTTCCACTTCATAGCCCTGTCCCAGGTCGAAGATGTGATTGGCTTCCACGCCGATGATCTGCGCTGGATGGAACTCGACGATGTCGTCCGGATCGAAATCGGTATAGATCCCTTTTCTTGTCACCGGATCATAAAGATAATCCCAGATGTGGGGATCGATGGTCTTTGACAGCATCGGGACTTCGTATTCGTAGCAGTAGACTTTTTCAAACTGGCTGTTGCCGTATGCGTGATCGTAGTGATGATGGGTATTTGCGACGATCAGTTCTTTGTTTCCGACGAGTTTCTCGACCAGTCCTTTCAGGTTTCCGACACCGAAGCCCGTGTCGATCAGCATCGCTTTTTCCGGGCCGTCGATCAGATACATCCAGACGTCACCGACGCCATCCATGCTTTCCTGAAACAGAGCCCACATGTTGTCGCGCATCTTATAGGCTTCCACATAAGGATCGATCCCGGGATAGAATTCTTTCAAAGTGGAGAATTCCCGAAGTATCTTCATGTACGGCCAGCGGCAGGGATGTTCCTCTTCCCAGACGATCTTATGGCTCTTGAGATCCGACTTGATGTATCTGTTGGGTTTCGTGTTTTTCAGATTTCCCGGCATATCAGTCCTCCAGCATGTAAAGATCGGAACCGATGTGCTTGAGATACATCTGGTATTCGTTTGTGCCGTATAAGGCATCACGCACATTGATCAGTTCGACCTTGTTTTCTATGATCCAGTTTCTGACTTCTTTGGACAGGCAGGCCTGCAGTTCCCGTACACGGTAGATATTGGAACGGGATTCGGAAAGGATGAAGTCGTCCAGATAGCCCGGGTGTCCGCCGCCGCCGTAAATGATCTCATTTTCCGATTCCCAGCGATGACGGAAAGTGTATTCTTCCGGTCTGTATTCATCGTATGTCTTCAGATTGAAGTCGCACTTGTCGAACTGGTTGTTGTAGGTCTCATCGATGATGATCCCGTTTTTCAGTTCGATCGGGCATTTTTCCCGTTCGCCCTTCTGATGCAGGGCTTTGAAGCTGTCCGGACGGAAGCTTTCAAAATTGTAAACGATATGTAACTCTTTCACGACATCCGCAAAAGCCTTTTCCAACGGGAGGTCGGAGCTTCGTATCGTTGCCGTATCGGGATACCTGCCCAGGATCTCAAAACTGAGTTCGGCTTCCGCTTTGAATTCCTTATAGGCATCCTCGTAAGTTGCCTCGTCCATGTGGCCGGGCTGTTTGTGGCGCCACTTGAAGCGCCCTTCTTCATCGACCAGAGAAGGTACTTCTTCCGGCGGTAAAACAGGATAGTTCCAAAGATGGCGGTGCCAGCCTACGGAGATCCACGGTCTTTCTTTCAGTCTTTGTAAGGCATCGATGGTGCCCGGTGAATCCAGCATGTATTCGGCATCGGTGATGATCCCCTCATCGATCCCTTTGAAGATGCCGTCATTATAAGTCTTGGTATAACCGACATCGTCTCCTCTGAAAATCAGTCTCTTTCTCATATAAAAAGCCTCCTCACTGACTACAGTGTAAAACAGAAAAGGAGGCCGAAAGATTCATAAAATGGGACCATATATGATCAAAAAATGAATCGTTGAAGATCTACAGCTCCTGGGAGATCCACTGGTAGTCTTTGGTGAACAGAACGTTGAGCCAGTCGGCCTTCTTGGAATAGAAACGCTGAATGAGCCAGGAGATCAGATAGCGATTTTTGTAGGAGCCGTCACCATAGGAATAGAAGAGGAAGATCGAAGATTCTCCTTCCTCACAATCCACAGGTTTCTGCGTCAGGACCAGCAAGAAGATCGGTTCTTTGGTCCGTAAGGCAAACGTCGACATGGATACGATGCCGTTGGTCCTTTTGGCACCGGTCATCTGTTCGTGGAGCTTCAGGTCCTTTATGAACCTGTCCCTGTCGCCGACCTCATCGTTGCAGATATCGTAGATCTCGTCATAGACTTCATCGATGTCTTTGGCGAAAATGTGCCGCAGATTGTTTCGGGCAAACATCTCCATGGCATCCAGGCGGATGTACTGCTCCAGATAGTTGTCGAGTGCTTCAAACAGTGTCTTATCGTGCAGCGGACCAAGCGGTACCGTGATGACGGAAGGCTTCGCGGAAGGAAGCAGACCGAAGAACAAGTCAGAAAGAAGAACATCGGTCTTTGACCAGTCATAGTCTTCCAGCTGATAGAAGTTGACGCAGTCAAGTTCCTTGATGTATTTCGAATATTTCGAACGCAGGCGTTCCGCGATGTTCTGTGAATAATACATGCCGTTTCTTGACACCACCGCAATACGAAGCGGGCGATAGAATCCCTCATTCACGATGAGTTCCCGGTTGATGATGTAATAGGCGTGGACGAGGATCGTATCGGAAAGAAGGATCTTGTGTTTTTCATAAAACCAGAGACCCAGACAGGAACAGATATCGGCGGATGCGATCCCTCTCGAGAAGGAAGAGTCGATATATTCCCGGTCGTTGGTCTTGCCACATCTCAGCTGCTGATCAAGGCGATAGAGGAAAGCGGCCATGTTTTCATGGTAGGTATCGGAAAATTCAAACGGAAGCTCGAAGTAATTGCGAAAATAGGAAACGATCTGTCTGCTTTGCGCAATATAATCATTCAAAAGCCCGCTGTCTTCCAAAAACGACTTATTTGGGAAAGCCAGTGATGCGATCTGAACGGCAAGCAGACGGGCTTCGTTTTCTCCGGCTTCTTTCTGTATCTCTTCCGGCATCCTTGCATAAAGCCTTTGCGCAAGATCCGATGTCGGTACATCTTTCAAAGAAAGGACAGGCTCATCCTTTGTCAGATATTGTTTCCGGGTATGGTTGAGTATGATCAAATTGTAGATCTCCGGCAGTTCGATCTGGGAAAGGAAGAAAGAAGGATCGTGCGAAAAATGATCGATCAACGCGCTTCGTATCGTGCGGCGGACCGGGGAATCAAGAAGGAAGAGCGCTTTGAAATTGCTTTCGTTGGCGTAGACGTTCTGATCGTGACGTTTGATCTTTTCCAGTTTGATCAGACACAGCCTCTTGTTCCATTCGCTTCCTTCGATCTGCAGACCGTAATTCTTCTTGTTGATGATCTTCAGCTGGTACCGATCGAGGTGTTTTCGGACTTTTTCGATGATCCTGACGATCGTGGAACGCGAACAGTAAAGCTCATCCATCAGGTTTTCGATGCTGAGATATTTGGACGTGGACAGCAGTTCACAGATGATATGATAAGCGATCGAATTATCGGAAATGTTCAGATAAGAATAGCGCTGCTGCTGCTTGATCATGTTCCGGAATTTTTCTTCATCAGAAATGATCAGACGGTAGCCGTTGGCGATATGGGAAGAGATCGTAGCATCATATTCTTTCAATTCTTCGTTGAGCTTGGCGATCTCGCTTCGTATCGTGTTGATGGAAAGATTGCAGCTCGCACTCAAAAAAGCGCCACTGGCCAGGCCGTCATTTTCGATCAATTTTGTAAGGATCATAAAACCGGCAGTACTGAACATCTGTTAAGAATATTATACCCGATGAAGACTTTTTCATTCTGATCGAAGTTTGAGGATTCCCTTTAGGCCAAAGATGTCAAATATTGCGCTGAAGCGAATTAAATTATGGAACGCTTGAAAGATCGCGGTGTTTTATCATCGTCATGAAGAGGTGTATATCATGGAAGCTTCGATAAAAAGAAAGAAAGTCGGATCTGACCTGACGGTCGGTCCGATATTAAAAACACTGCTGCTTTTTGCAATACCAATCGTAGTGACCAACCTGATACAGCAGGCTTATTCATTGGTCGATCTGATCGTCATCAAGGAATATGTCGGCAACATCGGTACGGTAGGCGTGAACACCGGCGGTGAAGTCGCCGATCTGATCATGCCGATGGCTTCCGGTTTTTCGATGGCCGGACAGATCTATATCGCACAGCTGGTCGGTGCAGGACAGAGAGACAAAACGAGAAAAGCGATCGGAACGCTTTTGAGCTTCTGCATCTTCCTTTCTTTGATCCTGTCTGTGGTGTCGATCATCTTCTGCGATCCGATCCTTGTCTGGCTGAAGTGTCCTGAAGAAGCGATGTTTCAGGCGAGGATGTATATGCTGATCACCTCGCTTGGCTTCCCGTTTATCTTCGGATACAACGCGGTCTGCGGTGTCTTGAGGGGCATGGGTGAATCCAAGAAGCCTCTCTACTACATCCTGGTCGCCGCTTTGACCAACATCATCCTCGATGTCATCCTGGTCGCATTCTTCCGAATGGAAGCCGCCGGCACGGCGATCGCCACTGTCGCCTCGCAGCTGGCCTCTTTTGCGGCAGCCTTCTATTCCTTATGGAAGAACCGCGAACATTTCGGATTTGAACTCAGCCTTTCCTATTTCCGGATCGATATGGCGATACTGATGGTCTTCCTGCAGCTGGGCATACCACAGGTCTTCCGCAGCATGTGTGTGCGTTTCGGAATGGTCTGGGTCAACAAGTCCGCCAACTCTTACGGTCTGATCGTATCGGCGACCAACTCGGTAGGCAACAAACTGCAGAAGTTCCTGGAAGTCTTCATCAGTGGCGTCGATACCGCATCCGCTTCGATGATCGGACAGTGCCTCGGCGCAAAAGATATCGAACGGGCAAAGAAGACAACGCTCTATACCTTCGCTTCCGCATTCACGGCAGCGATCCTGATCAGCGCCTTGTGTCTGCTTGTCCCAAGACCAGTCTTCGGGCTCTTCTCCAAAGATCCGCAGGTCATCGAGCTCGGTGCCGTCTATCTGAAGATCTTCACTCTGCACTTTCTGATCTCGGCGATCACCGGTTCCTTCCAGGCGATGGTCACCGGCTGCGGTTTCGTCGAACTGGGTTTCCTGCTCGGCCTGCTGGACGGCCTCATCTGCAAGATCGGTTTCAGCTATCTGTTCGCCAACATCCTTCATATGGGTTATGAAGGTCTGTGGCTGGGCGTTGCGACATCCAGGCTTCCAAACGCATTCATCACCGTCTTATACTTCTTGAGCGGAAAGTGGAAATACAGGAAGCTGCTGACAGAAAAATAGATCAAAGAAAACAGCTTGCGCACGGCAAGCTGTTTTTACGGATAAAGGGTTGTGTGATCTTACTGCTGATAATAACCCGGTTTACATAAGATCTCATTGATCTTCGTCTTATAAAGATCGGCAGATGGTGCCGGGGATACGATACAGACGGTATCGGATCCGTGACTCGATCCGCCGACGCAGACGACAGGTCTTCCGGCTGTTATCGCACCGTTATCGACCGCCATCAGGGCGATCTCCACACAGACTTTGACGCCGTTGGAAAACATGCGAAGTGTCTGGGCAATGATCTCGAGAGGATAATTGCCTTTGAACATAGCAGAGATCCCTCTTTCGCCGGCGCTCAAGGCATGGGCTGCCGTGACGACGCGATATGCTTTGGCACTCACCTGTTCCCGTATGTCTTCCGGCATGTCGTTTTGATGTTCATAGCTGTAGACGTGGGTGACGATGGTGATCTTTCCCCGGTAGCCCAGCTCTTCCGATAACTGGAGGATCGAAAGCGCACTTTCCCCTCCGGTAGTGGCACAGACGATATCAAGTCCTCTTTCTTTGGCACATTCGATCGCGATCTTCTGCGCCTGCGCTGTATTGACTTTCCCTTTTTCTGCAAATGTGATCATTCTTACCTCCTATAGGAAGAAAGCATCATCGCCTTCTTCGCTCTCTGCCGGCTTCCATTCCCGGATGCCGCTTTTTCCTGTTTTGATCAATGTGTCAATGTCACCGATCTGCCCGGACATCCGGTTTCCCAAAGCTTCCATGACAAGCGGAAGATTCATTCCGGTGATCGTCCTCACCTTATCGGATACAAGCGGCGTCATCTGGTGAGCCGGTGTGCCGGCAAACAGATCGCAGAAGACCAGGACACCTTCACCGGTGTCAAGTTCACCAAGCTTCTCTTTGATCTTCGATCCGAATTCGTCGGGATCATCTTCCATTTTCAGACACAGATGATCGAACTGTTCGATGTCATTTCCGAAAAACATCGATACCGTATTACATAAGCCTTTTGCCATATCGCCATGGCTGAGCAACAGAATTCCTAACATAACAAGTCTCCTTTGTCTTCATTTTAAATTTGTAAAAGAAGACACAAAACTCTGTTTTTCCTTTTATATGGATGCATTTTCTGACAAATTGAAACATATAAAAAAAGAAAGATCCGTCGGTTTTCGACGGATCTGCATAGCGTAATTTTTATTCAACAAAGATATCGATGAAAGTCTGTGTCGCCCCATCCACGAGTCCGAGGTCTGTGACCACGACTCCCGGTATGGCAGTCAGTGACATCAGAGATACGGATTGTAAGTTGGCGTCTTCTCTGACCATCTCATAGTAGGCTTTGCGATAAGCGATGAGCTCGTCGTTGACTTGTTTTGCGTCTTTGTCAGACATCAGTCCGCCCACCGGCAAGGCCATGACATTGCGGATCTGTCTGTCTGCGACTAAAGCCATACCGCCGCCGGCTTTTTCAAGTTCCTTCAAAGCGATGAAGGCATCTTCCGGATCGGTGTAGACGATGATCAGGTTGTGGGAGTCATGCGATACGGTGGAAGCGACAGCGCCTTTCTTCAAGCCGAAACCTTTCATCAAGGTGATCGTCTTGTTCTGCAAGCCATGGCGGTTGATCACTGCGACATAACAGATATCTTCCTTGCCTTCGATCGAGACATAGGAATCTTTCACATCGAATTCCATCGTTTTGATACTGCGGATGATGTTGCCGGTATCGACCGGTACCATGACGTTGATCTTCACGGTCCCTTCTTTTTTCGTTTTCAGCATCAGGTCTTCTTTGGAGGTGATCCAGGAAGTGTGCATCGTGTTTTCAAAAGAAGATTCTTTGACATACGGGCTTCCCAGGTAGCTTCCGTTTTGTGCGACGAGCTGACCGTCGATGTAGACTTTCACAGGAAGTTCGCCGTCGATCTTTTCGACGAGCTGGAAATCTGCGTGATAACCCGGAGCGATCGCACCGACATCACGAAGTCCTTCTTCCCTGGCGCCGTTGATCGTTGCCATGCGCAAGGCATCGACCGGATCGATCCCGTATTTCACGGCCTGACGGACCAGGTTGTTCATATGTCCGATCTCCAGCAAGTCGGCGACGTGGACGTCGTCCGTGCAGAAGGAGATGTGATCGTGGTATTTCGTCTGATCAAGAGCTTTCAAGAGCTCGGAAAAATTATCGACCAGTGAGGAAGATTTGAGATCGGTAAACATGCCCCGGCGCAGTCTGTCGATGACCTGGTCGGAAGTCGAACATTCGTGGTCGCTCTGTATGCCGGAGATCGCATAGGCGTCGAGCCCGTTTCCCGCAAGGCCTGAAGCGTGCCCCTGTAAGAAGGCATGTTTCTTTTCGCCGGCTTCGATGATGTCGTGCATGCGTTTCGATCCGCGGATGACACCGACGAAGTCCATGATCTCGGCAACGGCCGTGACGTTTTCCAGATCAAGGAGTTCTGAGATCTCTTCTGCGTTAAAGCTTGCTCCGGCATTTTCGAGACCGACAGCTGCCGGTACACAGGACGAAGCCATGGCGTATTGTCGCTGCGAAGTCTTTTTGCCGTTTTCGATCATGTATCTAATACCATCGATCCCCGAGACGTTGCCGATCTCGTGCGGGTCGTGGTTGATGCAGGTCGTTCCCCAGGGAATGGAGACGCGGGCGAAGTTTTCCGGCAATAACATCGTCGATTCGATGTGCATGTGGGTATCGACATAGCCCGGGATCATATACAGGCCTTCTCCGTCGATCTTTTCTTCTGCCTCAAGGGGTGCCTTCTCTCCCTGCAGTCGCACGGAGATGACATAACCCTTATAGATATCGACTTGTGCATCATTGATCTCACCGGTAAAGACGTTGACGTGTTTTACATTGTATATCGTCTTGTCACAGGGCATGACTCCCATCGCCGCTTTGATCAGTTCAAGTTTTTCTTCTTTTGTTTTCATGCTTCCTCCTTTTCACACCGCCATTATACACAAGAAAGTAAGATATTCTGATCTGTTTTTAAGAAAATAAAATGCCTCGTTATGAGGCATGAAGTCTACTTATAGATCAGGGCCATCGGAACTGCCCGCTCGACCTGCGAAAACGACACAGGATCGCGGTCGGAAAGATGAAGTGAACGTTCGCCATTCAACAAGAGCTGGGCGGAACCGCCGCCGTCAAGATGGATGCCGTTATACATGCCGGCGTCTTTCGCCACCATTAAAGATTCGGCAAGGGATGCGCCTTCGCTCTCTTCCCCTTCAATATGTCCGAACTTTCCGGCACCTTCGATCCAGACGAAGATCGGATGTATTTCTTTGTCGCAGCCAAACAGGATGCGCGGTGCCCGGCTTTTTTTGAAGTTCAAAGGATAAAGAGACGGCGGATAGGAATTAGCGAACGGGATATAGAAGCGGTAGAACGGCGAAACGAAACGCTCAGTCAAAATACCGTCGATCATGACGCTGTTTCCGACCTGCAGGCCAAACCATACATCGTCTAAACCCTTATAAGTAACTTGGGCTTCTTCTGGTATATGAACTTCTTCCTCGGGCTGAATGATGAAACCGCCGGACGGAACGATGCTTCCGCCCTGCGGAAAGATTCCGACGAGTCTGTTGGCACAGACGATCAGGTCGGTCTTTCCCTTCGGTGTTTTGTGGGTATGCGGACGTTCATAGAATCGGCAGTTTCTGCCATGTTCAAAGACCGCATCGCCGATCTTCACTTTGATGTCTTTCAGATGTATCGTTTCGATCGAGATGTTTCCGTCAGTCTTTAAAAGGAAGGCTTCCCGGTCGAACTGCGGCGGATTGAGTATCTTCCCTTCTTTGACCATCAGACCCAGAGGGATACCGGCATGATCGAAACAGGAGACGTGGTCCCACTGGTCCATGATGAAGAAGGAAGAATTGACCGCCAGCGGGACATCGGAAAAACTTTTGGAAAGATAACCGCAATCCTTCCCGACCGGAACGAAGCTGACCTTCTTTCTCTTTCCCCGGGCAATGAAGAGCTGTTTTTCTTCTTCCAGCATGCGGAAGATCTTTTCCGTCTGTGCATCCGTAAAGCAGATCTCGTCGTGTTGATAACGGATGTGTTCACGGAAATCTCTGGTCAGCGAAGCCAGCGGATCGAAGAGCGAAGGATCATCCGAAAGAAGCAGACCGTCCTTATCTTTCAGTGAATACAGGACGATCTTTCCGAAAAACGTTCCGTATTTTTTGATGATATGATCCTGATACAAGGAGACGATCTGTTTGAAAGAAGCAGGATCGTAAGCAGGTCTGGCAAAATGCAGACGGTCAAAACGATCGGCTTTGACGATCTGTGCACGCAATATCTTTCCGTTTTCCAGCGGGTAGGTTTTAATGATGCTTTCCATTCTGTCTTTCTATGTCTTCAGTGTATCTCAAAAACGTTCCTGCTTCCCATGTCTTTGAAAAAGAAAAGAGAAAGAAGGAGGGAGAAAGGCAATGCAGGTACAAGTTCTTTTCAAAACAAGGCCAGGTGTTGTTGAAGCGGGAGACAGGGTGATATATTGAAACCAGGTAAACAATCTGTTCATGTCAAGAAAACTTCTGGCAATGGATCTTGACGGTACGGCCGTCAAAGATGATTACAGCATGGATCAAAGCACCATCGATGCGATCAGAAAAGCACAGGCATACGGCCATGTGACGGCTTTTGTCAGCGGACGCAGAGACGTCGATATGTTGAGCATCAACGAGCAGCAGTGGTGTGTTGATTATCATATCTTAAACAACGGCGGCAAGATCATCCGCCGCAAAGACAGAGAGATCATAAAAAACGAATTCATACCGGAAGATGTCGGCATCAAAATGATCCGTTTTGCCTTGGATAACGGTCTGCAGTTACACATCCTCTCAGGCCTGCGTTGGCAGGTCACCAGGATGACGGAATCGACCTTGGGATACGCAAAGACGCTCGGCGTCGTGCCTGAGACGGTCGATGGTCTTGAACAGATCGACCTTCATCATATCGAAGGCTTCATGGCGACTGCCGATTGGAAGCAAGTTGCTTCCTTCATCGATGAAGAAGTCCCGGAACTCGTCTACGTTCACTCCGAGCCGGGCACCATCGACATCATGAAGAAAGGTGTCAGCAAGTTTAACGGGATCCAGATCCTTTCGGAAATGCTTCAGATACCGATCGAAGATACGATCGCTGTGGGCAATTACTACAACGATATCGATATGATACAAAGAGCCGGTACCGGCATTGCCGTGGCCAATTCGCCGCAGGAAGTGAAACAGGCAGCAAACTATGTGACGGAAAACGACAACGAACATGAGGCGATTGAAGAGATCGTCGACAGAATGCTGAAAGGAGACTTCGATCATGAGAAGCAAATATCTCTTGGGCATCGATAACGGCGGAAGCGACATCAAGTGTGCCCTTTTCGACACGCAGGGCAATGAGATCTCCTCTTACGCGACGCAGGTAAAAGTATCGACGCCTGAAGAAGGTTTTACGGAACGGGACGGCGAAGAAGTCTGGCAGGCAAATCTGGCAGCCCTACGAAACTGCATAAGGGAAGCTGACATCGATCCTGAAGACATCCTGGCGATCGGCATCACGGCCTACGGAAACGGTCTGGTCTTCGTCGATGAGGATATCAGGCCCGTCTATCCGATCATCGTCTCGACCGACAGCCGGGCGGAAAAGCTGGTGCAGGAATTCAAGGAAAACGGGATCGAAAGAAAACTGTTCCCACATACCAGGCAGACCCTGTGGTCGGCGCAGCCGGCACTCCTTCTGCCATGGTTCAAAAGATACAAGAAAGAAATATTGGATAAGACCAGGTGGATCCTTTCTCTGAAGGACTACCTTCGCTATAAACTGACTTCAAAGTTATATGGCGAGATCACGGAAGCTTCTTCCACGAGCCTCTTCGATCAGGACAAGAGAGACTACGATCCGGAAGTCTTTGCGATCTTGGGCATCGAAGACTGTTTTGACAAGATGCCGGAAGTACTGAACAGCACCGACATCGCCGGCTGTCTGAATAAGGAAGCTGCTGAACTGACCGGTTTGAAAGAAGGGACACCGGTAGCGGCCGGTTACTTCGATATCGATGCCAATGCGCTGGCCAGCGGCATCCTGAGCGATGAGGAGCTCTGTCTGATCGCCGGTACCTGGTCGATCAATGAGTTCTTAACAAAAGAAGCAGCCAGAGATTATGACAGGCGAACCAATACGGCAACGATCTCCTATCTGCCGGGACACTTCCTGATGGAAGATTCCTCCCCGACTTCGGCCGGCAATTTCAACTGGTACATCGAAAAGATCATTCAAAGATACAACAAGGATCTTACAAGGAATCAGATCTACGATCTGTGCAATCAGATGGTCGAAAGCCGTTCCGTTTTTGACAGCAGCGTTATCTTCGTACCTTTCTTATTTTCGAGTTCCTCCGGACCGGATTCCAAGGCGGCCTTCTTCGATCTTTCGGCAGACGATGATGATGCTTCACTGGTCCGGGCGATCTATGAAGGCGTGGTCTTCTCCAGCGTCCGTCATGTAAAGAACTTACAGAGGCCGATCTCTTCTTATAAGAGTGCGAGGCTGTCCGGGGGCATCACCAACTCGAAAGTCTGGTCACAGATGATGGCCGATGCCTTGCAGATACCGATACAGACTCTGGAAGGAAGCCAGACCGGCGCGAAAGGTGCGGCGATCGGTGCCGGTATCGCCTGCGGCTGTTTCAAGGATCTTGAGGATGGTGTGAATCGGATGGTCAAAGAAGGAAGGCTCTATATGCCGGACAAAGGATACAAAGGGATCTATCAGAAAAAATACGAACGATTTGAAGCAGCGATCGAAGCGATCGATCTGTTTTCCGGAAAGTGCAGGTGAATCATGTTTACGATATCCCCTTCGATCTACTCCGCCGATCTTCTCGATCTGCGGACAGTATTGGATAAAGCGAAAGATTTTGAACACATCCATCTCGATATCGATGACGGTAATTTTGTAAGAGGCATCAGCTTCGGTGTCGATCTCGTCGAACAGATCGCTGCTTATACGGATGTCCCGCTGGATGCCCATCTGGAAGTCCTCAATCCGCTGGATTATGTGGAAGGACTGGCCAAAGCCGGTGTAAAAATGTTAAGTGCCCATTATGAGGCTCTGCCTTTTCCGTCCGCCTTTTTAAGCAAGGCACGAAGTCTTGGTATGAAGGCCGGACTGGCTTTGAATATGAAGACGCCGGTATCACTCATCGAACCATACAAAGATCAGATCGATCTGCTGCTTCTGGTCTCGGTGGAATCCGGGGAAGAAGGATTGCCTTTTCACACAAGCGTCTTGGATAAGATCGAAGAGGCAAGAAGACGTTTTGGTAAAGAACTCAGTATCTGGGTCGACGGCGGGATCAATGAAGGAAATCTCAAGGAACTTGTTGAAGCCGGTGCGGATGGCGCGGTCGTCGGCAGAGCGGTATTCAAGGCAGACGATTTCAAGAAGGCTTATGATCGATTGATCAGCCTGGGAAGGACATACGAACAGGCATGCAGAAATAAGGAGGCCGTCTGATGTTATACGAAAAGGAAAGGAATGAACTGATCGAAACTGCCCGCAAGATGGAGCGGTACGGGCTGGTCCGGATGTCGGGAGGAAACGTCTCTTTGCGGATCGATGATCTTGTCTTGGTCACACCGACGGCGATGGGTTACGATACGATGGTCGCAGAAGATATCGTCATCACCGATCTGAAGGGAAACATCGTCGAAGGAAAGCGCCGGCCGACAAGCGATCTCAAGGCGATCTTATACATACTCGATCATATGCCGGAGGTAAAAGCCGTCATCCACACGCATCAGCCAAAGGCTGTTGCCTTATCGTTAGTGGCCGATAAGCTTCCTTTGATCTCAACGACACTGATCGATGAAGTCAAGGACGAAGTGAATGTCGCTCCGTTTACGATATCGTCGGATGAAGGCATGGGCATCGAAACGGTGAAATATGCCGGCAAAGCTCTGTGCGTGATCTTGAAGAATCACGGCATCATGGCCTATGGCAAGAGTTTGGACCAAGCCTTATGTGCGGCGATCTATCTGGAAGAAAGCTGCGACGTCTATCTGAGTGCCCTGTCTACAGGAAGGCCGATCGCAGTCTTAAGCAGAGAACAGGCAGATGCGGAAGATGCCCCAAGAGGCTATTACGGCCAGCCGGAATAAACGGACATCGAAGACAAAGTAAGATCGTTTTACGTTGTTTTGCAAAATGAAAACGATGTAATACGCTATACTTGGAGGCATCTTACGACCACAAACATCGAAGTCGTTTTGGAAGCGATTCAAGAAAAACCGGAAAGTGATCATGACTATAAACTTACTGGCATCTGAGAGCGTTGATATGAGTGACCAAACAACGTTGGCCGATATGTGTGAAGAAGCAGGAACAGATCATGATGCGCTATAAGATCATTTTTTCAAAAGATATTCAAAAAATATTTCGAAAACCGGATCCTTCCGTTCAAAACTGCTTGCTTCCTATATCAAACATAAGCCGGAAAACACAAACGATCCCAGAAACCACGGAAAGCTTTGGTCAGTGATAAAAAGGTTTGTGGCGATACAGGATCGGAAATTATCGGCTGAGCGTCGAGATCCGGGATGACAGATTGATCGTACTCATGCTGATGTTGGGTCATCAACGATACGACAAAAAATAAACATACATAATAAAAAATCATAGTTCATTCATATAAGCGGACTATGATTTTTTGATGATCATGTGTGATGTACGGATCAGGATCTATTGTCCGGTGACGATGCGGTCGGCTTCATGCATGAGCTCTTTGGTCGTTTCGTACAGCGCATCGTAGATCGCCTGGTATCTCTGATAGATCTGATGCTTCTTTTGATTCGGCGTATAGGTCTTTCCCGGTTTGATGAACTTCAACATGCTGTCATAGGTCTCAAAGCCCGGATAGCGGATGGCAGAAGCAGCCATCAGGGCATCACCGAAGCTGGCGCCGATATTGACTAACGGTGAAGAGACTTCCATGCCAAGCACATCGGCGATGATCTGCATCCACACTTCGTTGAGTGTGCCGCCACCGGTCACGAAGATCTGATCGATCGGGATGTCGTGGGCTTTCATCAGCTTCAATTGCTGGTTGATGGAATAGGCGACACCTTCCAGAGCTGAGCGGTACATATGCGCTCTGGTGTGGGCGAGCGTGAGACCAAACAGGATGCCTTTGGCCTGCGGATCGTTGATCGGTGTCCTCTCCCCTGCCCAATATGGCAGTGTGATGAGGCCATCGCTTCCCGGTGCAATCTCTTTGACACCGTCCATCATGGAGACATAGGCGTCAGTTCCGGTCTCTTCTTCCTTCTTTACGGCATCGGCAAACAGCGTGTCGCGATACCATTTGGTCAAAGAACCGGCGGTATTGGTACCGGCTGAGATGTCACAGAGTCCCGGAACGATGAATTCTTCTCTCCATAATCTTTCATCATCAATGAGCCTGTCGGTACCAAGGATCATGTAGACGGAAGAGCCGAGCTGTATCATCATCTTGCCCGGCGAAACGACACCGACCGAGATCGCTTCGGCTCCGGAGTCATCCGTACCGGTAAGTACCGGTGTGCCTTGTGCCAGACCGGTTTCTTTAGCCGCAGTTTCCGTGACATAGCCGACGACATCCGTCGCTTCATGGATCTCCGCAAGCTGGTCTGTACGGCAGATCGGTGCACAATACTTTTCGACCGGCTTCCAGTCTTGTCCGTAAAGCGGATTGAAGCTGGCCAGTCCCAGGAATTTGTCGACGACATAATTGCCGGTCAGTTTGGCTGTCAGGTAGGTAGAGGCGGTGATGAACTTATGGGTCTTTTCGTAGACTTCCGGTTCCTTGTTTTTGATCCACAGGATCTTAGGCATGACGTCGCTGGAACACAAAGGTCTACCATACCACTCGCGGATCTGATCCTCACCATACATCTCCGTGAGCTGTTTCATCTCGTCGGTCGCTCTGGCATCGATGCCGTAAAGGATCGCTTTTCTTAACGGTCTGCACTCTTCATCGACCGGCAGACAGTCCGCTCCTAAGGCAGAGCTGCCTAAGGCTTTGATGTCTCTGGGATCGACACCGCTTTTTTCGATCAGGGCCTTACTGATGATACAGAAGTCGCCCCACCAGTCTTTTTCGGCATCGTGTTCGTAATGACCCGGTGCCGGATTGGTCATTTCGTGCTGGGTCGAGTGTTTCGCGATGATGTTTCCTTCTTCATCGATCAGTACGCCTTTGCTGGAATTGGTACCGGTATCGATACCCATGAAGTATGCTTTGGCCATGTTTATTCTCCTTTATAGACGATCTTTCCGTCGCAGAGCGTCAGACAGACTTTCAGGTCTCTGACTTCTTCGATAGGAGCCTCAAAGATGTTTCCATTCAATACGGCAAGATCTGCCTTCTTATTCACTTCTATTGTACCTAAGAGATCTTCCTTACCTAAGTTATAGGCTCCGCCAAAAGTCCAGGCTTTTAACAGTTCATTTACTGTCAGGGTGTTTTCTTTGTTGAACGGCTCGCCGCCTTCCGGGAAATAGCTGCCGACGGCGTGGTAGACCGATTCCGGAATATCATCGATCAATAGCGGCAGGTCGGTCCCGCAGGAAAGGACGACACCGGCGTCGGCCATCTTGCGGCGGTTCCAGTAATACCTTCCTCTTTCTTCACCGATCTTTTCTTTGATCATGGCCGTCTTGTCTTTGCGGTTGGCGATGGACTGTATCTGCGGATAGATCTCGGCGATCACACCCATCTTTCCCATACGTTCAAGGTCTTCCGGATCGGAGAATTCCAGGTCGGTGATCGCCTGTCGGCTGATCATTTTTCCCTCAGCGTCTCTCTTGCAGGTTTCATAGATATCCAGTGTTTTTGCGATCGCTCCGTCGCCTTGCGCATGTAAAGAGAAGCGGAAGCCTTTTTCATCGGCTTTCCTTGTATCTTCTCCCAGTTTTTCCCAGTCGATCTTCTGCCTGCAGCAGGTATCGGTATTTTCGTATGGCTTTTTAAGATCAGCACAGTATTCGGAGACCGAGCCGTCGGTCATCTGGTTGTATCCGGAGAAGCTGACCTTTTCGCCTTTGAACTTTTCCCGCATCACTTCGCCATACTCAATATTTATTTCCTTGGCAACCGGCTGCGACATGAAATTGACACGCAGGGACAGTTTGTCCTCTTTTTCCAGTTCTGCAAGGACATCGGTAAAGCCATAGTAATCATCAAAACCCATCTCCTTGATGGAAGTGACGCCTTTGGAATTCATCATCTTCATGTAGTCGATGAACTGCGGTTTGATGAATTCTTTATTGCCCAGGATATACGGGAAGAGTTTCACATAGGCTTCCGGGTAACAGCGATCCGGGGTGAAATCGAATTCATCGATCGCTTTCTGATTCATGCAGCAGGTCTCACAGCCTTTCATGAAGGCGACGACCGGCCGGTCCGGGAAGGCTGCATCGAGGTCTTCCTTTTTGATCTGTACGCGAAGCTCATGGCCGAATACAGGTCCTTCCTTTGAAAAGGACCGCAGTTTTTCGACGGCCTGATGATCGCTGATGCATTCACTGAGGTCTTCGCCCAGGAAACGGACGACATAGCCGCTGAAGAAACAGTGTACATCGATGAAACCGGGACAAAGCGTCCTGTTTCCCAGTTCGATGACTTTCGTGTCTTCACCGATCAGTTCAGCGGGGACTGCTCCTTTTTCGGCTTTGCAGATGCGGTCGCCAAGAATCGCGACATAGCCGGCAAAGGGTTTCTGATCCAAAGCGGTAAAGATGCTTTCGGAGCTAAGGATGATATCAGCTTTCTTTTCCATATGATCTGTTCTCCTTGATAGATAAGAAAAGATATAAAAGCGAATATAATGTTTAGAATTCACAGAAATTGTGGTTAACAATATACAAATCGGAATGACAAGTCCGCATTATATGAAACAAAAAAGTCGGATTATCACAAAATTCATCTACTTTTAATATACAGGAAATTGAATAATGATACAAATTTTGTTTGAATTTAAAAAAACTTGCATAATAAACGAGAGAGTACTATGATGAAATTATAAAGCAGGGAAATTGCGGGAAGACTGCGCATATCTGTTTTCCGGCATGATCCGAAAACATCATTATTTATAGGAGGGGTTAAATGGAAACCAAAAACAACAAAGAACTAGGCAGGAAACTAGGTCTTGGTGCGGTCATCGCTCTTGGCGTAGGTACGACAGTCGGTTCAGGTATTTTCTCATCTCTCTCAGAAGTCGCTAACGCTTCAGGAAGCATGTTATTCCTGTTCCTGGCATTCATCATCGGCGGTCTTCTGCAGATCCCGGCAAACTTCTGTTATTCAGAACTTGCCTCTGCTTATCCTGAAGATGGCGGACAGTATGTCTACTTCCGTGAAGCAGGTTCGCGTCTCTTAGCGTTCCTGTGCGGATGGATCTCGATCTTAGCTACTGACCCACCTTCAATCTCCATCATGGCTCTGGCGATCGTCAATCACCTGGCATTCTTCGTTCCGATGTCAAACATCGCTCTGAAGCTGCTGGCGGTCGCATTCGTTCTGATCTTCATGGTCTTACACCTGAGATCCGTTGAAGGCGGCGGTACATTCCAGACCGTCATCACAGCCTTCAAGATCATTCCGTTCGCATTGATCATCGGTATCGGTCTGTTCAATCTGAACTCCGAGCTGCTGCTGTCGACCAAGACTCTGCAGGGATTCACAGGCGGACTTGGCCTCACAGCTCTGATCGCCGGCGTTGCGGGTACGACCTGGTCGTATGATGGCATGGGTGCAGCCTGCTACATGTCCGGTGAGATCAGAGATCCGCACAAGAACATGCCCAGAGGCCTGATCTTAACTGCAATCATCGTCTTAGCTTTATACGGCGGTCTGACATTCGTCGCTTCCGGTCTGCTGACAGTCGATGAGATCGCTGCTTCTGATGCGCCGATCGCATTGATGGCTTCCAAGCTTCCGGTCATCGGTAACGTTGCCGGTGTCGTCGTAGCGATCATGGCTATCATCGTCGTCTTAGGCTCTCTGTCATCCTGCATCCTGTTCCAGCCTCGTATCGAATACGCTATGGCAAAAGACGGCCTGTTCTTCAAAGAATTCGGTCTTGTCCATCCGAAGTGGGAAACTCCTTACTTCTCGATCCTGGTACAGTGCGCGCTGGGCATCATCCTGATCTTCGCGACAGATATCGCCGGCCTCTTAGGCTACTTCACGATGATCGCTTTAACAAAGAACGCTCTGACTTTCGGTACGATCTTCGTCTTAAGAAAGAAAGGTGCTGCCGGCGGATACAATCCGACTTACAAGTGCCCGGGCGGCCTGCTGATGCCGATCGTTGCGATCTTCATGACTTGCACACTGATCTATGGTGAGATCACTTATGCACCGATCCCATCTCTGATCTGTGCAGCACTGACATTCATCACCGGTGTCCCTGCTTATCTCTTCTTTGAAAAACAAGCTAAGAAAGCTCAATAATCAAAGGATCATTCCATAGGATGCAGGACGCACAGTCCTGCATCCTGTATCTTTATAAGAAAGATGTCTTTCTTTCCGATGTCTGCCGAATATCATTCGGAAATAACGGAAACAAAGATATACAATAATCGCGAGGTGAAAGTATGAAACTAGCAGCAGTCGGTAGCAACTGTATCGATCATTACAACAACATCGCCGGCGGAACATCTTATCCCGGCGGCGGTCCGGTCAACATGGCGGTCTATACCGTGCGTTTAGGAGGCGAAGCCTCTTACATCGGGCTGATCGGCAGCGATAAATTTGGCAAGATCATGTACGATGCCGTCAAGGCAAAAGGCGTCGATGTCTCCCACATGCATATCAAAGAAGGAAACACTGCCGTCACGCAAGTCGAACTGATCGACGGTGAGAGGGTCTTCGGCGACTATGACGAAGGCGTTCTGGCCGACTACGTATTGTCGGAAGAAGATATGGATTTCATCTGTCAGCACGATGTGGTCGTCTGTGACCTCTGGGGCAAAGTCGAAGGCCAGTACAAGGATCTCAAAGAAAGAGGCATGGTCACGGCATTTGACTGTGCGACAAGACCCGAAGACAAGGAAGCGCAGACCGCGATGCCATATGCCGACTATCTGTTCTTTTCAAGCGATGAAGGCGATACACCGGAACTTCGTAAGCAGATGAAAGACTATCATGACAAAGGACCGAAACTTGTCATCGCGATGCTAGGGACGAATGGGAGCCTCTGCTATGACGGGGAGAAATATCACTCCTACGGTATCGTCGAATGCGATCAGGTGGTCGATTCGATGGGCGCCGGTGACTCCTATATCGCCGGTTTCTTAAGCGGTATCGTCGATGGTCTTTCCATCGAAGAATGCATGCACAAAGGTGCGGCAACGGCAACAGAAACTTTGAAGTACTTCGGAGCGTGGTAAATGGGAAACTTCAAAGGGACCTTTTACTCTGCGTGTCTCAAGCGCAACGTTTCCATCTCCGTCATCTTTCCGGATCGTTCCAATGACGTCGATCCTTTGTATGAAGATGAACCGAAAGTCCTCTATCTCTTGCACGGACTGGGCGGAAACGAAGATGAGTGGACGCGTTTCTCAAAGATCGAATACTACGCCAAGAAGTATAACTTCATCATCATCATGCCGGGTGTGGAGAGGAGTTTTTACTGCAATACCTGTTACGGGATCGATTATTTTGACTTCGTCAGTGAAGAATTGCCCGCACTGGCTGATAAATGGTTTAAGATAAGTACAAAAAAGGAAGATACGTTCATTGCCGGTGAAAGCATGGGCGGTTACGGCGCCTTGAAGGCCGCCCTGTCAAGACCCGAGAGATTTGCGGCTGCCGCCTCACTATCCGGGGTCGTCGATTACGAAAGCTTCAAGAGAAAGATACAGAACAGAGAATTCGAAGAGATGAAGGCGGAAGAGCTTGCCTTCCTCTACGATCAGAAGACACCTTACGAACTGGCGAAAGAAACGGCAAACAGAAGCGACAGACCAAGGCTGATCCTTCAGTGCGGAAGCGAAGACTTTCTGCTTGAAGACAACCGCAGGTTCTCTGCCGCATTAAAGGAGCTGGGTTATGATCACATATATAAAGAGGGTCCGGGTGATCACGAATGGCCGTACTGGGACAAAGCCATCCAGTATGCCTTCATGTTCTTCCGGGGACTCGATATCGAAAACGGCAGATTGTATTAAGGAGGAAGAAGCGATGTACAAAGCTGAAAAATGGAAAGAGACTCAGGGCCCCTGCCTCAGGAACTTCGATGAGGACTTCACAAGGTCGAGCATCAACGGTGCTCTGGCACTGCGTCCGCAGATCGAAAAGATCATCGACGATATCTGGGAGAAGGGCTTCGATAATATTTTCTTCATGGGCATCGGCGGTACCTGGGCAAGTGCGATGCAGGTGGAAGTCTACATGCGCGGCAGATCTGCGCTGCCGGTCTATGTGGAAAACGCTGCTGAATTCCTGACCACCGGCGATAAGAAGTTCACAAAGGATTCCGTTTTGATCTACTCTTCCGTTTCCGGAAATACCAAGGAGATCGTGGAACTCGTCGACAAGGTCAAAGCGATCGGTGCCCGTGTCTTTGCCTTCATCGATACGCCGGGCTCAACTTTAACTGCCCCTGACAAACAGGATTACCTGGTCATCTATAAGATGAACGAACAGCTGAAGTTTTATATGGCCGCCAATTATCTGATGTACAAGAACGGCGAATTTGACGAATACGAAAGATACAACCGCGAGATGGAGATGTATCTGGCAGAAGCTTTGATCGATGTGGAAAAGGAAGCCGATGCCTGGGCTTACGACTACGCGAAAAACAAAGCTGCTTTCCTGAAGGATCATCCGGATCTTCCGCATTATTTCGTTGGCTGCGGCAACCAGTATGGCGCGACGTATTCCTATGCGATGTGCTACTGGGAGGAACAGATGTGGATCCGCACCAAGTCGATCAGTGCGCCGGAATTTTTCCATGGCATGCAGGAGATCATCGTCGCCGATACGCCGGTCACCTTGTTCATCGGCGAAGATGAACAGCGTCCGCTGGCGGAAAGAGTCGCCAGATTCCTGCCGAAAGTCTGCGGTAACTATACGATCATCGATACGAAAGAGTTTGAGCTCAAAGGCATTTCCGAAGAGTTCCGCGGAAGCATCTCCCATCACGTGATGCGGGCGGTCAATGCCAGAGTCGATGCGTATATGGAGCTCTTCCTCAGACATCCGTTATCGGTCAGAAGATACTACAGACAGTTCGATTATTAAAGAGTATGGCCGTCTGTGACGGCCGTTTTTATAGAAGAAGGAGAAATATCATGTGGACTGAAGAGATGTTCAAAGTAAAAAAACCGATCATTGCAATGCTTCACCTGGATCCTTTACCGGGCGATCCGATGTGGAAATATGGCATGACGATGGATGGCGTCGTCGAAGACGCCAGAAAAGACTTAAGGGCCTTGCAGGACGGCGGCGTGGATGGGATCATCGTTTCCAATGAATTCAGCTTCCCATACCAGCGCAACATGGACCGCAACACGGTCGCAGCCATGGCCTACGTCATCGGCAACCTCAAGCCGGAGATCCGGGTCCCGTTTGGCGTCGATGCGATCTCGGACGGTATCGCCTGTCTTGAACTGGCTGCCGGTGTCGGTGCCGACTATGTCAGAGGCACTTTTTCAGGGGTCTATGTCGGTGACGGCGGTTTCTACAACAACGACTTCTCGACAGTCATACGTCGCAAATATGCCTTGCATCTCGATGATCTGAAGATGTTGTATTTCATCAATCCGGAATCCGACCAGCCGTTGGACCTTCGTCCGTTGAAAGACATCGCCAGGACGACGATCGCCAAGGCGGCACCGGACGGTCTTTGCATCTCGGCAGATGCGGCCGGCCAGGATGTCGATGACGAGCTGATCATCTCTGTCAAGGAATACAACCCGGATGTCGTCGTCTTATGCAACACCGGATGCCGTGTCGATACGATACGCCGGAAGCTGAAATATGCCGATGCGGCAGTCGTCGGAACGACATTCAAATATGACGGCAAACTGGAAAATCATGTCGACGTAGATCGCGTGAAAGAGTTTATGGAAGAAGTTTATAAGATCAGAGAAGAACTTTAAACGGAGGACCACAAAATGAGAGCAGCCGGGATCGGTGACAACTGTATCGACTTATACGAAAGGATCGGACGAAAGTACCCGACGGGGAATGTCGTGGATACCGGTGTCAATCTGAAGAAGCTGGGCGTGGACGTATCGATCATTTCCACGACGGGTTCCGATGAAAACGGAAAATGGATGATCGAATCTCTGAAAGAAGAAGGACTCGACATCTCCCATCTGAAAGTGGCGGAAGGAAAGACTGCCATCACCTATATGGATATGGACGGCAACGACAGGATCCATGGCGATTATGAAGAAGGTGTCCTGGCTGACATGGTCTTCGATGATGAAGATATCCGCTTCGCTTGTGAACATGACTTAATCCATTCGGCTTTATGGGGAATGGCGGAAAAGGCCTTACCGAAGATCGCGGAAAGCGGAACGCCGATCGCCTTTGACTACGCCGACCGTCTCGACCACAAGCTGGTCGAAGAGACCCTTCCCTATGTGACCTATGGTTTTTATTCCTACCATAACGGAAGAGATGAATACATCGAAAACTACCTCAAAGACAAAGTGAACAGAGGCATGAAAGTCGCCGTTGCGACATTTGGCGAAGAAGGCTCTCTGGCTTACGACAAAGACGGATTCCACGTCGGACACATCGTTCCGGCAAAAGAAGTCGTCAACACTGTCGGAGCGGGTGACAGTTTCATCGCCGGCTTCTTATATGGCATTCTGAACGGCTGGAAGATCGAAGACTGCTTACAGAAGGGTGCGGAAGTCGCTTCCAAAGTCGTCGAAGTCTTTGAACCTTGGGTGAAATAGAAGGAGAAAATCATGAAACTTGGAATGTTTACCAGCGGCTATCAGCGCAATGATCTGGAACACATCTTCATCGATGCCAAGCGTTTCGGCTACGATTACATCGAATTATGGGGCGGCAGACCGCACGCCTATGCACCGGACTTAAAAGCCGGTCAGATCGATGAGATCAAAAGGCTGCGTGATAAATATGAGATCGAGATACGCGGCTATTGCCCGGAACATAACGCCTATCCTTACAACTACATGATCGGATCGGAAGCGATGCGAAAAGAGGCCATCGACTACCTGAAACTGTGCTTTGATATGGCCAAGGAAATGGGTGCTGATTACACCCTGATCTCGGCCGGCCATGCCGGATACGGGGCAGCTTACGATGAGATCTGGGACAGACTTTTGAAGAGCGTCAGAGAACTTACCGACCATGCCGAAAAGATCGGCATGAAGATCGTCATGGAAGCTCTGACGGTCTATGAATCCAACGTCATCAAGTCGGCCAACGATCTGCAGAAGCTCTTCAAGGCGATCGACTCCCCTTGTCTTGTCGGTATGTGCGACCTGGTGCCTCCTTTCACCCAATACGAAAGCATCATGGACTACTTCGACAAACTCGGCGACAAGATGTATCACCTGCATCTGATCGATGGCGTCAAGGACTCCGATGACCACGTGATGCCGGGCGAAGGAAGCATTCCTTTACCGGAGCTGATCAAGGAACTCAAAGAGATAAATTATGACCGCACAGCGACGATCGAACTGGTGACCGGCTACATCAACGAACCGCGTTTCTATGCCAGACGGGCAGTCGACAATGTGCGGGCGATGATGAAAGAAGCGGGCTTCTAAATGGTCATCGATATCCATGTCCATCCGGCCTTCTTCGAGCCGATCAATGAAGATGCGAAAAAAGAAGAGCTCAGACACGAGCAGCTGAACTTACATAAAAACGGAACGGCACCTTTGAAGCATTTCTTCAACAAGATGAACTGCGCAAAGATCGACTATGCGGTACTGCTTCCTCAAGATTACAGCACGAAGATGAACGGTGAAGTCCTTGTCAGCAATGATGAGATCAGAAAACTCGTCGGCATGGCACCGGACCGTTTCATCGGTTTTGCGAGCGTCGATCCTCATGATGAGAAGGCTGCCGAAAAACTCGAATATGCCTTTTCAATACTGGATCTCAAGGGACTGAAATTACATCCGTCCAGACAGGATTTTCATCCAGGCGATAAGATCATGGATGCGATCTATGATGTCTGTGAGAAATATGACAGGCCGATCCTTTTCCATGCCGGACTTTCCTTTGAACCGCACACGACGACAAAGAATTGCCGGCCGTTGGACTTTGAGGAGCTGTCGGAAAAACGAAAAAATTTAAGGATCTGTCTCGCCCACTTCGGCTGGCCATGGGACAGGGAGACAGCGATGCTGATGCTGAAGTACCCATATGTCTATACCGATACCGGCGCCTTGTATTTTGACAGCGCCAGAGAATTCTATACGCAGATGCTGAGCGTCGATGTGCCTTTGACCTGGATCGACAGATCCCTTCGTCACCAGGTGATGTTTGGCACCAACGATCCGCGCTTCGAGATGATCCGCATGTCGCAGGCGATCGAACATCTCGGTTTCCGTGAGTCGACGATCGAACTCATCAAAGGGAAAAATGCGATCGATTTCATGCACTATGATCCGTCAGGGAGGTCCTTATGATCAAGATCATACCGTTAGAGATCATGACTGATCAGTATAACCAGTATTTCATCATCACCGATGAGGTGAAAAAAGCCATCGCGCAGTCCGGTATCCGCAACGGTATGGTCACCGTACAGACCAAGCACACCACGACCGGCATCACGGTGAACGAAGCTCTGGAATGTCTGGAATCCGACATCGATGTCTTTTTAAAAAGGCTGATCCCGGAGGATGCCCCCTACTCGCATTGTCATATGCTGCCGGATTACGGAAGCACGGGCGGCAATCCTACCGGACACCTGAAGGCTTTACTGACGGGCAATCACTGTCATTTCCCGATCGTTGACGGAAAGATGATCGGCGGCGGAGCCCAGGACATCTGGTTCTGCGAATATGACGGGCCTTCGCAAAGAACGGTCAACATCATCATCGAAGGAACGGAATAAAATAAGCGGCCCCGTAATGATACGGGGCCATATGTTTACTCAGCGAGCAGTGTCTTTAAGTGATCGACGCTTTGTTTATGCGCATCGTGGGGATCGAACCAGTAGATGGAATCATTGATCTCCAGGTCGATGATGGAAGAATAATCGTGTCTTTCCAGAGTTTCGATATATTCCTTTAATGGGAAGCCGCCGCTGCCGCAGATCTCATGGTGGGCATCGGAGAAATGGATAAAGCCGATCTTGTCTTCGCCAAAGGTATCGTAGTACATATCAAGATCTTCGCCTGCCACCGCCATGGCGACCAGGTCGACACAGATCTTGAGGTTTGGCGAATCCACCGCATCCATGATCTTCTTGATCGCGTGGATGTCGTGGCACAGGTTGGACTCGTAAGGCTGCAGCTGTTCCAGCATCATCGTGATGCCTTTGGACTTCGCGTCTTCGACGATCTTTGCGATCGAATCGATGCAGATATCCATCGATTCCTCGACCGGGAGGTCTCTTAAGCCGGTACCGGTATTGATGAAAAGGCGGTCTGTGCCAAGGGTGAGCGCATCATCCATGGAAGCGCGGAAGAAATCGATCGTCCTTTGTACCGTCTTCTTATTGGGGTCGGCGATACTGTAAGGATAGGCGAGCGTTTCCGGGGTGTAGATGACAAATCTCATCCCTTTATCTTCCGCCTTCTTTCTGAGACCTGTCAGATAAGCTTTGGCTTCTTTCTCGTTATAGTCAAAGCGGTAATAATGCGGGATGCCGCCCCAGAAGTCGATGTTTTGAAGTCCGATCTTTTCAAAGGAATCAAGAACGTAGTCAAAAGAGTATTGCTGGTAGGATACGGTCATCGCCGCAAAGTCGTTCAGAGTGATCTTTTTCATTATCGTTTCCTTTTTAAAAAGCTTCCTTACTACTATAATAAAAGACAAGAAACGGGGACTACAAGGACTATGAATACATCCGTAACAAAGGTACAGCCGGGCATGGAGGCCATCGAAAAGATCGAGGACTTCATCAAGGTCAATCGTCTGAAACCGCACACCAGGATCCCCTGCGAAAAGGATCTGTGCGACCTTTGGGGCGTCAGCCGCTCGACCCTTCGGCAGGCAGTCGACGAACTGGTGGAAAACGGTATCCTCTACCGTGTTTTGAATAAGGGCGTCTATGTGGCGGAACCCAGATACCCGAGAGACATGGCCGGTGTCGATGCGATGGTCCGCGACCTGATCGATCAGGGAAATCTTGTTTCCAAACAGATCCTGACGATGAATGTGATCGAGGCCAACAAGCAGATCGCCCGCAAGCTGCAGGTGAAACTGGGCACCAAAGTCTATGAGATCATCAAGTGCCGCAAGATCAACGACGTGCCTTGCACGATCGAAACGACCTACATCGATGCGGAACGCTATCCCGGATTCACGGAACACTACAACGAGAACGCTTCGATGGAACCGATCTTTGAAGAAAAATATGATACCTACCAGACTTCCGGTACCGAGCACATCAACGTCACCTATGCCACGCAGGCTGAGGCGGAAGTTCTGGGCATCGAAAACGGTGCGCCGTTATTCTATGCGTCAGGCGTAGCGCTGGATCAGAATGGCGAAGTGGTCATGTTTTATAAACAGCTGATCCGTTCCGACAAGTTCATATTCGTTGCGACGGTGGAGAGTTAGTATGGCAAAGACAGAATACAAGATGCCGATCTATCTGCAGTTAAGGGAGCTTATCCGCAATAAGATCGAAGACGGTGAATATATGCCGGGCACTGCCATCCCTTCCGAAAACAAACTGGCCGAGACCTTCGGAATCAACCGCATCACGATACGAAATGCCGTCGATGCGCTGGTCAATGAAGGACTTTTAAGAAGAGTACAGGGCAAGGGCGTTTTCGTCGTCGGCAAAAAGAACGAACTTTCCATCGAGGAACATGCCGGTTTTGTCGGAGATGCCATACGCAATGACTCCAGGGTCTCGATCAGGGAACTGCAGAAATCCGAGCGGGAAGCCGGAAACAAGTATGCCAACCTCTTCGGGCTGGAACTGGAAGACATGATCTATTACATACGGCAGATGCATTCTTTGAACGGCGTGGAGACCTCGATCGAAGAATTCTTCATGCCGAAGAAGATCCTGCCTTCTCTGGATTCGATCAACTCTTCGGTCTTCACCTTCCGCGACATCCTTTCCTTCTATGGCATCAAACTGGAAAAGATGACTCAGACCTTAAGGATCATCAAAGGATCCGCAAAGGTCAGAAAGCAGCTCAATGTTCCGGAAGGCGTGGCGATATTCCTGCTGGAATGCGACTTCTACAACGAAAGAAACGAAGTCATCGCCCACTCCATCTCCAATATCCGCAGTGATATGCAATCCTTCACCGTCAGCCTGCATAAATAACAGATGACCGGTACCCAATAATTGAAGTTAAAACAAGTAGTCTTTACAATAAAAAAGGTCATGAATGACCTGACCAAGGAGGTTATGAAATGAAAAAATTACTGACAGCTCTCTTGCTGGCAATGCTGGTACTCAGCGGCTGTGCGAAAAAAGAAGAAACTCCGGCAGCGACGGAAGATACGGTCCTGATCCGCGTGAATACGGAAGGTATCGGCTGCATCGAAGTCGCAGAAGGGGAAGAAACACCGGTCATCGACAAGGAATTCCCTGCCCAGTCCTTCGGTTCCATGTTTGCCAAAGGCACCAAAGTCACGATGCTGGCTTATGAAACGGAAGACGGCTGGAACTTCGTCAAATGGACAAAGAACAGCGAAGACTATGCCACAGAACCGCAGATCACGGTAACGGTCGAAGAAGAAGCGGAATACATCGCGGTCTTCATGATGTCCGGCGGCTGGGACGGTCCGACAGCGGAAAAGATCGAAGATGCCAAGACGATGGGCGATATCTTAGGTCTTCCGACCTTCGGTTCTTCCTCAACGGAAGAAAAAGTCGTTCAGGTCTTTGAGCTCAACGGCGTACAATATCGTGCCGTAGCATTGTTGCCGGAAGATGTCTCCAAGACATTATGGGCACTCGATTTCTCCGATCCGGATTATGAAAACAAGTTCAACGAGCTGGTAGCACCGCTCGAGATCGATCACATCGTCGACCTCAGCGCACAGATCCCGTCACAGGATGAACTCGACAAGAACATCGGCAAGACCGGTGAAGAGCTCGTCAATGAAGGCTGGAGCCCGGACTACATCAACTACGAAGAGAAGACGGCCGGCATGAATTACGGTTATTACTACTACACAGTACAGTTTGAAGGTGATCTGGTCAGAAACGATGAAGCCGAGATCGAAGACATGATCAAAGACCTCAAAGTCGCAGCTGTCTCTTATGACGGTATCGGCTATGCTTCCGATCCGGAACTGGATTAAGATCACAAAAGAAATCATTTGAAAAGGTGGGTGACCGCTTTTTCTTTCGGCCGGTCATATGTTAACCTGGATATCGTTTTTGAAATATAATGGTATCGATATAAGGGGGAGAGGATCATGAACGAAAGAAAGACAAAGTGTTTTGAAGAATTCGCAAAGACCAGCCTGGAAGGCCTCCTGTTTGCCTCAGGGGCGAACTTCACCTATCTGAGTGAGGCGGTCTCCTATCTCTGGCAGAGAAACTGTTTCAACATGAGCGCAGCGATCTCCGGTGCCCGCATCATCCCGGAAGCGATGATCTATATGAACAAAGAGGGAAAGACGACAGTTCTTTGTATCCCTTCCCTGAAGGATCATTTCGATACGACAAAACACGAAGTCATCGTGAGCTATATGGACCAGTTTGAAGATGAGCTCTTACATATCATCGACGGCAAGAAGATCGGTGTCGGAAGAGACTGCAGGGACTGGTTTGAAAGGACCTTGAAGAATGTCGATCCGGAGATCGAACTGTGTGACTGCGAAAACATCTTTGATGATATCCGCAGGATCAAGGATGAAAAAGAGATCTTACAGATGCGCAAGCTCGCAAAGTTCACTGATGATGCCATTCTCTATGTCGTCGATCATATGAAGGAAGGCATGACCATGTTTGAGTGCGAACGGATGGTCATCGATTACGGACTCTCCCACGGCATGCAGGACCTGTCGTTCCCGCCGACATGCGGTTTCAAGACCCGGAATACGAAGAACGCGGAAAACATCGAACCGTTCGAGCCGGAGAGAAAACTTGTCGAGGGGACGATGGTAGCCTTTGATATCGGCTACATGGATCAGGGATACTGTTCCGACTGGGGCAGGACAGTGTATTACGGCAAGGCTCCGGAGCTTGTGAAAAACGGCTACAAGGCCTTGCAGGAAGCGGAAACCTATATGATCTCGAAGATCAGACCGCACGAGACAAGATTCGGCGATCTCTATGGCTATATCTGCGACAAAGCGGAAGAGCTCGGTTATTACCAGTATCTTCGTTTCAAGAGAGAAGAAAGAGGCGGCAACGGCCACCACATAGGCATCGATGTCCACGAAGTGCCATGGCTCACCTCCGACAGCGATCTGATCCTTGAGCCGGGCATGATCTTCTGCAGCGAACCGAAGATGTTCTTCCCGAATGAGGGATACATGCGGGTCGAGGATATGATCCTGGTCACGGAAGACGGGGCGGAATCTCTGACAAAGTTTCCGCGGGACCTCTTCGAGATCAAATAGAACGATAACAAATAAAGAATCATTCAATAGCAGAGCCGATCTTCAGGAGATGAAAAAGACGGCTTTTTGTCTTGATTTTTTCATCACACGCGGAACATAATAAAATGAAAGTTAGAGGATGCTAACCAGAGTCTTTGCTGCATGCTGTTTTACAGAATCTCGTGAGGCCTTCTTCTATTGGAAAACGCCGTAAGAAGCCTGTCAGATAAATTTTTTTGACCTGTTAGTTAGCTAAGACTAACGTGAGGGAGATCCTGTGTTTATCAATGAATATGGCAACAGGAATGATCCGCTCATCCCGCTTCTTGCACTGATGATGGTCACGGGTGAAGATCTCTGCCGTCTGATGCATCCTCATTTCAAACACAGGTATCATTTCATCAGAACACAGACACTGTGTCAGGGCGGAAAGCATTGCGACTTCCGTTTCGTCCGTCATGATACGGACGCCGGAAGCGGCTGGGTACGCAGTAAAAGCATCTAGAAAGGATCGAAGATGGGACTGTTTAAAAACTATGTGAATCAGACCCGCAAGCCGGAAGGATTTCTGGGAAAGATGATGCTGGGTACGATGAACTCTGGTCATGCGAAACTTGCCGACTGGGGCTTTACGCATCTGCCTGCCATCGAACCAAAGAGCGCGGTGGATCTTGGCTGCGGCGGCGGACGTAATGCGGGAAAACTCATGAAGATGTATCCGAATGCGCATGTAACGGCAATCGACTATTCGAAACTCTCCGTTGAGAAAGCGAAAAAGTATAACAAGGCTATGATCGCTGCGGGACGCTGCGAGGTCTTTCAGAGAGATGTGTCGGATCTTCAGCTTCCTGAAGGAACGTTCGATCTGGCGACGGCTTTTGAAACCATCTACTTCTGGCCAGGGCTGGAAAACTGCTTCATCCAGGTCGCAAGGATACTCAGGCCTGGCGGATATTTCATGATCTGCAACGAGTCTGATGGGAGAGATCCCGTCGGCCTGAAGTTTGAAAAGATCATTGACGGCATGAAAAACCATACGGCAGAAAAGATCGAAGAAGCGCTGAAAAAGGCAGGCTTCTTAGAAGTTTCAAGCTATCATCACTCATCCAAGCCCTGGATCACGATACTGGCAAGGAAATGAATACTATCGGGATCCAACACAAGCAGGACAGGCCGCAGATCAGAAGGCTGCTGACGATCGGCTTGACTGCTTCGATCCTCACGGGGATCGGGGACTTCCTGCTGGGCTATGCCGACAGCGCTTCAGCAGGCAGCATTGCCGCAAGCGTCATGGCCAGTGTCCCAAACCTTCAGGACTGGCAGATGATCACCGGTGCCCTTCTTGGATTCATCGGCATCTTTCTGGAAGGACTTTCCTGCTTTGCGGTCTGCCGTCTCATGGCGGACGCAGCACCAGAATATGCCCGCCTTTATCGGATCGGGATCTTCGGCTACATCTGGCTGGCTCCGGTTGGCTGCCATCTGAACATGGGGATCCTGAACCTGGCGTACAAATATCTGCTGCAGGCAGACGAAACGCTGGCCTTAAAGGCAGCCGATCTTCTTTTCTACGGTTTCAGCCTGCCTGTGTATCTGCTTCTGATCCTCTTCTGGCTGCCTATGATGATCATTCGGTTCAAGGCATTCTCCAACGGGCTGACGCCCTATCCGAAGATGGCAAGGTACTTCTCTGTTACGATCGGAGCGATCCCTGCGCTGCTGTTTTCTGTGATACTTGGCCTTGAAACGGCTCTGGGAGCCGGTATCGGAACGATGTTTTTAAGCTTCGGCAATGCGTGGATGTTTGGGGGACTTTTAGTAACGATGCCGGATCAGAGAAGATTTGAGGAATTTGAAAGGACACATCTTCAGACAAGAGAGGAATAAAAGACTATGTTGCTGACTGTTTTTCTTGCGATCGTATTCTGTGCAGCGATGGCTTTGATGCTGATATCCTGTGTGGCATTCATTCAGGATAATAAGTTCTTTTCTTCTGCACCTAAGGAGGCAAGGGATGTACTGATACAGAGGGATTCGGAACTCTTCTATGGGGCCAGGACCATCGGATGGGTATTGTTTATCCTCAGTGCTGCGATGATCCTTGGCGTGTGGGCGATCGCGATTCGGGACGGCTTTCGAAGCGGATTCACGTTCTATCAGTTCTTTCTGAGATTCGTGCTGATCTTAAGTATCTATAAGATCTGCGATATGGCCCTCATCGACAACTACCTGCTTTTAAAATCTCACTTCTTCCAGCACTATTATCCCGAGGCAGCATCTGTGATGGAAGGAAGAAAATACGGCTTCAACATCAAAAGTCAGCTGCTGAAGCTGTTTGTGATCTTTCCTGCGGTCTCCGCGCTGACAGCGTGGATCTGCACGCTGTTTTGATGAAAATTCACGAAAGTCACTGAATGAGCGCACGGGTCATCCCGATCGAAACGATCAACTTTGCGCCGATCCGCTGACAAAGAGGCTCACATAGCAGAATGAAGCATATGAAAAAGGAGGAGCGGATCGATGAAACTTGGAATCATAAGAAGCTTATTTCCCCTGA